>CAZYKA010000001.1:0-73526 GCA_964647915.1 uncultured Ferruginibacter sp.
AAATAATAAAGCCCATAAGGAATAAATAATGGCAACCACTTTTGTAACTGCCTAAATTGGGAATCACTTGCAGTAACGCTAAATCCTCTTGGGGTAAAGCCTCCTGCATCACTCTCTAAGGCAAAAATATGATTCTCCTTTTTTGCAATGGCCGAATCGAAATACGCCTGGGCGCCGCCTGCTCCATTTTCTTCGTTCATGAACAGCACAGCACGAACTGTTCTATCTGGCCGCAGACCGGTTGCAATGAATGCGCGTATCACTTCAATACTCTGTACACACCCTGCGCCGTCATCCTGCGCACCTTCTGCCAGGTCCCAGCTATCCAGGTGGCCACCTACGGTGATGATCTCATCCGGGAACTTATTTCCTTTAATTTCTCCAATTACATTGTAAGAAAGGGTATCGTTTTCCATTTTACAATGGGTGGTAAAGCCAACTTCCAATACATCCTTGTGTTGCAGTAATTCACTTAACCAATTCGCCTCAGCAGTAGAAATAGAAACTGCCGGGATTTTGGGGAATGCCGCGTTGTAAAATGTAACCCCGGTATGCGGATGCTGGTCGGTATTGCTTGCCTGCGACCTTACCATTACCCCAACTGCACCATACTTTGCAGCGTTGGAAGGCCCCGAGCTTCTATACCGCACGGCATCGCCATATGCCTCAAACGTATTTATGAAAAGGGGATTCATCGGGTAATTATAAAAAACAATTTTACCCTTAATATTCTTTTCTCCCAACGAATCTAATTCTGCAAATGATTTCACTTCTATCACAGGCGCTAAAATTCCAACGGGCCCGGTTCCTACCGAATTTCCAAGGGCCGATAACTTCAATTGCCTTGTGCCTGCCTGGGTGCGAACAAATCCGGCTTCTTTCCCGCCTCTCTCCCAATGCTTAACCATACAGGGTTGAAGATACACCGTATCTGCGCCAGCATCCTTCAATGCATTCAGCCCCCATACAATGGCTCTCGAAGCATTCACAGAACCACTCAGCCTTGGGCCAATCTTCTTACATAAATACTCCAGGTTGGCATACGCTCTATTGGATCCCAGCATTTCATTGGCAATTTTTCGGATGGCAAGCGAATCATTATTGCCGGCATACACTGAAAAATTTAATGCCAGAAGGATACAGCAAGTAAAGGCAGGCTTCATATCAGAAAGTTTAAACAAACTTACATTTTTACTGTTATTCAGATTCATTGCAAGGCAGGATGCATATCCGTAACTTGCATCATTGAAAAATTTCCAGGATGAACATTGCCATCGTTTGTTATCCCACCTTTGGAGGTAGCGGAGTACTTGCCACCGAATTGGGAAAAGCGCTTGCCGATAAAGGCCACAACATCCACTTTATCACATACCAGCAACCGGTGAGGTTAAGTGGTTTCCATACCAATATTTTTTACCACGAGGTAAGGGTACCCACGTATCCGCTGTTCGATTTCCCTCCTTACGAAACGGCGCTGGCCAGTACGATGGTGGATGTAGTAAATAACCACCACATCGATTTACTTCACGTACACTACGCCATTCCCCATGCTTCCGCCGCCTACATGGCAAAGCAAATTCTTAAAACGCATCAAAAGGATATCCCGGTTATTACCACCCTACATGGAACAGATATTACATTAGTAGGAAGGGATAAAACATATAGCCCCGTTGTCACTTTTTCGATGGAAGCCAGCGATGTACTAACGGCAGTATCGAATAACCTAAAGGAAGAAACATACAAGAACTTCGACATCAAAAAGGAAATAGAGGTTATTTACAATTTTGTAGATGTTGCCCGGTTTAACAAAAAGCCGGTTAAAGTTTTTAAAAACCTCATTGCCCCCCATCATGAAAAGGTTATTGTGCATGCATCCAACTTTAGAAAAGTAAAACGGGTGGATGATGTGGTAAAGACTTTTCTGTTAATCAATAAAACCATCCCTTCCAAATTATTGCTGATTGGCGATGGCCCCGAAAGGCCTCAAATAGAGAGCATGACACGCGACTGTCCTGCATCCGCCAATATCAGTTTTCTCGGAAAGCAGGAACAAATGGAAGACATACTTCCCATTGCCGATATTTTCTTATTACCCAGCGAAACCGAAAGTTTTGGGTTGGCTGCCTTAGAAGCAATGGCCGCTGAAGTTCCGGTAATCTCAACCAATGCCGGCGGCCTTCCCGAAATAATGGTGAATGGCTATAATGGGTACATGAGTAATTTGGGAGATGTAGAAGATATGGCCAAAAATGCAGTTCATATTTTGAGCCACAACGATACCCTTGCTCAATTTAGAGCGAATGCGCTGGTGCAGGCCAAGAAATTCGACATCAGTAAAATTGTACCGGTATATGAAGCGTTGTACAAACGCTTCTGTTAGCGGGATCTAAGCCAGCGCTCCGGATCCAGCTCACTGGTTTCCGAGCTCATCAGAAAATCCATCGCACCAATACCATCAATATTTGCCGCTACTTTCCCCAGAACCTGTCCGGTAGTAATATCCTGCCCACGATGAACGGTTACGCCTGTAAGATTGCTATATGAACTAAAATACCGGCCATGCTGGATAACGATTACCTGCATATTTTCTACGGTTTGAACCGCCGATACAACGCCATTAAACACGGCCCTTACTGGTGAACCTATATCAGCCGCAATAGTTACGGAGGGGCTTTCGAATTTGGTGCCACTGGGCAAAATGTTTTCACCATAATGCATGATCACCACGCCCCTGTCTACCGGCCAGGGCAAGGATCCCCGATTGGCTTCAAACTTACTGTTGAGTTCAATATTCTCCGTATTAAGAAGCACACTCGCCGGGCGTTTAACCTCTGCTTTGGGCTTCACTGCCACGGGTGGCGTAGCCGGCGTAGTGGATGCTGTGGCTGGGGTAGATTTGGAGGCAGCTTCCTTTGCCGCCAGTTCGGCTTCTTTACGTTTCCGTTCTTCCGCTGCGGCTTTCGCTATGGCCGCTTTTCGGGCTTCATCCTGTGCCCGTTTGATGGCAGCCGTGATGGCGTTGCTCACCTTCTTCATCTGCTTTTGTTTGGTAGCCAGTTCTTTATTGAGGTCTTTACCCTGTCTCTTCAACTCATTTACAATGCGGTCCTTTTCCTGCTTTTGTTGTTCAAGGGTAAGCATTTCCTTATTTTGAATCTGGAGGGTGGAATTCTTATCTACCTTATTCTGAGCCAGCTCCTCCCTCTTCTTTTTCCGAAGATTTTGAGTACGCAAAATATTTTCACCTTGCATTTCCCGGTATTCCCGGTAGCTCTTGAGATAAGCTACCCGCTTAATGGCATCATTAAAATTGGAGGCCGAAAAAATAAAATTCAGGAAATCGTAGTTGCTCCTGTTTTTATACGCATAAACCATGCTTTTGGCGTACTCCTGTTTCAGGGTGTCTAAAAGCCTGTTATAATGACCAATATCCTTTTGGATCTGGTACATGTTGTTGTTCAGGATACGAAGATCTTTGGTCAGATTATCAATAACCCGGTCCTGGAGGTTAACCTTTGTATTGATGAGCCGGAGTTGCAACAGGTTCTCCTTTGTTTCCTTCCGGTTAGTTTTCAGCAGGTTTTCCGTTTGTTCTATTTCTTTATGAAGTTGTTGGCGCTGTTTCTCCAATTCGTCCCGTGTTTGGCAACGGGAAGGAATATACGAAATAATGAACAGTAAGAATAAACAGGCGATTCTTAACATGGATTGAATTTATGGGTATTCGCAAAAATAAAGCAATAATGCTCAGCCTGAGCCAATAGCCTATTGATACAAATAAAGCCCTATTTGTGTTTATAATTCCTGGGAATATTAAAAGGCAGCGATAATTCTTTGTTAAACTCATATTGCTTAAACTTAAGCCGGATATCGAGTTTATTCTTTTCCGATACCGTTATTTGCCTGGTTGTGGCGAATGCAAATCCAAAGGGGGCCTCATAATTATCATAAGTAATATCTGCAGTGCGGTTACGCGACAGGTTTACATCATCCAGTTTAATATGCTGCAACAATTTGTTATTCTGCCCGAGTGTAAGCAGGTTCTTAAAAACCGGACCAATGGTGCCGATTAATATTTGTCCATTCACTTCGCGATAGCTGATAATGGAATCAGAATAGAACACCGGGTTTCCAACGATGAGGTCCTGAAGGGTTGAAAAATCAATCGGGATTTCAGACATTTCCTGAAGGTAATCGAGCGAGCGGTAATTCACTTCCCGATCCTGTTTATTAAGCAATATCACACTATCGGGTTTTATCAACACCCGGTACAATTCTATATTTAAAAATGTGGCAGAGAGGGATATCCAGATGGCGCTGTCTTTCACCATGCGCACTACCGCCGTAATATCCGGTTGTTTTCCTTTACTGTCTTCAATATCAACTTTTATTTTTGCAGAAAATGTATTGAATTGGATATGATTTTCCTGAAAATCGGCAAGAACGGTTTTGATGTGATTAACCGAATCTTCATTCCATTTCGGTTCCACAACCGAAATCGTATCGCGCGGGGCAATTACTTTATTGATTTGTTTGGATGCTTTGCAACTGAATAAAAAGATTCCTGCAAAAAAGCTCACCAGTAATATTAGGATTTTATCCATTCCTGCTTTTATTTTCCGGTATGGCCAAAACCGCCATCTCCTCTTTTTGTTTCTTCTAAAATTTCAACTTCCAAAAATCCGGAACGGGTAACGGGTGCCACGATCATCTGGGCAATTCGGTCGTTGTTACGGATCATTACTTCTTCCTGGCCCAGATTTATCAACAGCACTTTTATTTCGCCACGGTAATCACTATCGATGGTCCCGGGGCTGTTGAGGCAGGTTATCCCCTGCTTAAATGCAAGTCCGCTCCGGGGCCTCACCTGCGCTTCAAATCCTTCGGGAATTTCCATAAACAGGCCGGTAGGAACCAGGATGCGGGCCAATGGTTTAATGACTAAGGTCTCGGAAAGATGGGCGCGTAAATCCATCCCCGCGGCGCCTGCGGTTTCATAAGCGGGAGAAGGATTTCCTGAACGGTTAACTAACTTTATTTTAACCCCCAAATCTGTAAGCATGCGAAAGAAAAATTTTGGATTGATTTTTTTTTAGACAGATTCCTTTTCATCAACCCTGTTAAGTAAAACTGTGGAAAAAGCCTGTACCCCTTCTTCCCTTCCAACAAAACCCAGTTTCTCGGCTGTAGTGGCCTTTATAGAAACATCTTCGAGCGAAACTTCCAGAATTTTTGCAATGGTTTCACACATGGAGGGTACATACGCTGCAATTTTTGGGGCCTGCAATATCAGGGTGCTGTCCACATTCACCACCCGGTATCCTCTTTCACGCATTAGGGCAGCAGTGTGTTGTAACAATATTTTGCTGTCAATATTTTTATACTTTTCATCCGTATCCGGAAAATGTTTCCCAATATCCCCCAACGCCAGTGCACCCAGGATGGCGTCGCAAATGGCATGCAACAATACATCTGCATCGCTATGGCCAATGGCGCCTTTATGATGTGGGATTAATATTCCGCCCAGCCACAATTCCCTTCCTTCTTTTAACTGGTGAAAATCAACACCAGATCCTATTCTAAAACGCATAGGTCGCAAAGGTGCATAAAAACTATAAAAAAAGCGCCTCCAAAATGAAGGCGCTAAAATATTTTTCAGAATGCTATGCTAATCCTTTCCACCAAGATCAAATACCAGGCTAAAGCGAAGGGTATTCGAAAGCGGGTTCCGGTTGATGCCCGAACCACTGGGGAGAAGGTAAGAGAAGTTCAATCCGGCTACATTATATTTTACTGTAGCGCCAAGCGTAAAGTATTTGCGGTTTCCTTTATCGGGATGTTCGTAAAAATAACCGGCACGGAAAGCGAATTGATTCTTATACCAGTATTCGGCACCAATAGCAGCGGTAATTTCGCGCCATTCTCCGCCATTGCTTTCAGCATCACCGAAAGAAGAGAACCAGCTGCTTACCACTCCTTTTGAACGGTAATCATCTACCCGAACCTGGAAAGCCGAATCGGTTTCTGTACCACCTTTGGAAGGAGGAGTAGGAACAAGCAGTTTATTCAGATCAACAGCAACGGTAAGTTTGTTATCGGCATCAAATGCTTTTGTGTATGCCGCACCAAGTCCAAGGTTGGCAGGTATGTAATCTTTCTGCGTAGCATCGTTGGTGTAAGAAATTTTTGACCCCAGGTTACTGAGGGTAAGCCCCCAGTTCAGTCCGGATCCGTTTTCCTTAATTCCCTGGTGATAAAGGTGGATATCGCCGGCAACAGAACTACCTTTTTTGTAAGTAATGCTATTATAGCTACCGCCTGCCAGATCAGAACTTATATAACGAAGCGAGATACCCAGTCCGAACTTTTTAGAAAGTTTCCTGGAATAGCCGAGGTCAATGGCATATTCACGCGGACGGAAATTATTCAGTTGGTTGCCCAAGGCATCGGTAAACTGGATATCACCCAGGCTAAAATACCGGAGAGATGCCGTAATGGCCTGCATATCATCAACTTTGTAATACCCGGCTAAAGAAGCCAGGAATACATCGTTCAGGTCGAGGTCGCTCAACCAGGGAGTATAGGTAACACCAATACCAATTTTGCTGGAATTGAATGCCGTTTTCCCCTGGTTCCAATAACTGGAATACACATCGGGCAATGTAGCAATGCCTACATCGGCCATCCCGCCGGAGCGGGCATCAGGAGAAATACGAAGAAAAGGTACGGCGGTTGTAACTACGCTTGGGTTTCTAACTCCGGTTCCACTTTGGGCGTTCACTCCGGAGGAAAAACCTCCTATAAGCATAACAAGTGCAGTTAGTTTCAAAGATGCTTGTTTCATGCGATTGTTTGTCTTGGTTAGGTAGATTTACCTCTAATAATCTTGATTTTAGTTATTTAAGGTTGTAAAAATAGCCGATTTCATCAATCTGCCAACAAAAATCTAAATTACTGTTAAAAAATTATTAAATAAATGTTTTTTAAACCCGTAGTTCTGCTGTGAATGACTGCCAAACAAGCCGTTCCCACGGGTTTATGAAACAAGAAACGGCCTCCTCAAAAAAAAATTGTACCCCGGATAAGATTATTATTTACATATATGCGGGAATATTAATTTGATTTTAGGCTTTAATTCATCTTTTCCAATACGCCTGGTATTTTCTGAATAAATAAAGATTTTTTTTCTATTGTAAAGAAAATCAAAAAACGGAACTGGAATTTGTAAATAAATTTGGTTTTGATTCCAGAATTGGAGAATTCATTTATATTCGCAATTCCTATTTCCCCAATAACAATAATATAGAAAACCTTTCGTTAATCCCTTTTAGAACAAACGAATGCACATGCACAAATTACTGACCCGTAATAATCTGTTGATTGCGGTAGTTGCAGGTCTTACCCTGGTATCCTGCTCCAAGAAAAAATCTAAATCCTCTGTCACCGGTTGGAATTATGATGACAAAAAAATGGGCAATTTCCATGTTGCCAAGGTAAAGTATCCCAAAGCCGGGCCCGGCCTTGTATTTGTACAGGGTGGTTCGTTTGTGATGGGCGCCAAGGATGAAGATGTGATGGGCGACTGGAATAATGTTCCTCGCCGCGTTACAATCAACTCTTTCTTTATTGATGAAACCGAGGTAGCCAATGTGCACTATCGCGAATATCTCTACTGGCTGGAAAATACCTTTAGCAACGATACCGCTATTTTGAATAGGACCCTGCCCGATACCCTGGTTTGGCGCGAGGAACTCGCCTATAACGAACCGTATGTGGAATACTATTTCCGCTACCCCTCCTATAACTATTATCCCGTTGTGGGGGTTTCCTGGCAACAGGCACACGATTTTTGTATCTGGCGTACCGACCGGGTGAACGAACTTAACCTCGTTAAGAAAGGCTATCTGAAAAAAGATGCGGTAAAACGTGAAATGAAGGGCGGTGGCGCCGATGGTTCGTTTAATACCGAAACATACCTCATGAACCCGGATATGATCCAGGGGCGTTCAAAACCTAAAAAGAGCGACCTGAAAGATGTGAACGGTAAGCCCCGCAGCACCGTGCGGATTGAAGATGGAATCCTTGCCATGTCGTACCGCCTTCCTACCGAAGCCGAATGGGAATATGCTGCTTATGGACTTATTGCCCAAAACCCGGCTCCTCGTAAAAAGGAAGGGAAATCGGGTGAAACCCTGTTCTCTAACCAACAGATTTATAGCTGGAGTAAAAATATGAATGGACTTCGCGATAACCGCCGGGGTAGCTGGCAGGGCGAATTCCTCGCCAACTTTAAAATTGGAAATGGTGATAACATGGGTATTGCAGGTGGTTTGAATGACCGTGCTGCCATACCTGGTCCTATCAAATCTTTTTATCCCAATGCATTTGGTTTATACAATATGAGCGGGAACGTGAACGAGTGGGTGGCCGACGTGTACAGGCCGCTTACACCACTTGATGGGCAGGATTTCAATTATTTCCGTGGAAACCGTTTCCAGAAATTTTATAAAAACAGCAGCGGAGAATATGAACGCGATAGCATGGGCCGGTTGAAGAAGGTGGATATTTCAGATGAAGAAGTGAAAAACCGGTACAACTACCAGCATAATAATGTAGTCAACTACCTGGATGGTGACTCTACCAGCCAGGATTACTATGGTTATGGGGTTACCACTTTGGTTAGTGATCACTCCCGCGTTTATAAAGGAGGTAGCTGGAACGATATGGCTTACTGGCTTTCTCCCGGAACCCGCCGGTTCATGGAAGAAACCATGGCTTCCAGCACCATTGGTTTCCGTTGCGCCCAAACCTACCTTGGCCCTCCGGAAGGCCCTGGCTTTAAAGAAGGAAATATCTTTGGCAAGCGCAAACAAAACTCCAGGAAGAAAAAGAAATAATAACTTTTTTATACTAACCCTCCTTTTGGAGGGTTTTTTATTTTTTGTACCTGCACCGGTTAAATTTGCCGAATGGAATTACATGAACTTTATAAAATTTTCCTTCAATCCACCGGCGTTTGCACCGATACCCGAAGCCTGACCCCAGGTAATATCTTTTTTGCCCTGAAAGGAGATAATTTTAACGGTAACGAATATGCGTTAAAAGCCATTGAAGCCGGCGCCTCCTATGCCGTGATTGATGAACCGGGTACCCTGGCACATCCCCGGTTAATCCTTACTTCGCAGGTATTGAAAACCCTGCAAGACCTGGCAAAAATGCACAGGCAGCAATTCCATATTCCTTTCATCGGCATCACCGGCAGCAACGGCAAAACCACCACAAAAGAATTGGTTCATGCTGTACTAAGCACTCATTTTACTACCTATACTACAAAAGGAAATTTAAATAATCATATCGGTATCCCCTTAACGCTTCTCCGGGTTAAAAAAGATGCCCAAATGGCCATCGTGGAAATGGGAGCCAACCACCTTCACGAAATTGAAGGATACTGCCGATATGCACTACCCACTCATGGCCTCATCACCAATTGTGGCAAAGCACATTTGGAAGGATTCGGCAGTACCGAAAATATAATGAAAGGAAAGGGCGAACTTTTTGATTTTATAAGGGAAACCGGAGGTTCTGTTTTCATTAATAACGATTACGATTACCTGTTGAAATTGAGTAAGGGGATTTCTACGCAGGTGAGCTATGGTACCAAAAATGCAGATTATACGGGCGAACCCATTTCTTCAACAGATGGATTTTTAGAATTGAAGGTAACCACAGGAGCACAGCTCCCCCACATTAAAACCCAACTGGTGGGCGATTACAACCTGCCCAATGTGCTGGCGGCCATTGCTATGGGGAAGACCTTTGGCGTACCCGATGAAAAAATCCAAAAGGCGCTGCAGGAGTATGCTCCCTCCAACAGCCGCTCGCAAATGATTGAAAAGAATGGAGCGAAAATTATCCTGGACGCATATAATGCCAACCCCTCCAGTATGCAGGCTGCCATTGCCAATTTCGGAAAGATGCAAGGCGGCCCCAAGTATGTTTTCCTGGGTGGGATGAAGGAAATGGGTGCCGAGAGCAAACAGGAACACCTTGCCCTGATTAACCTCCTGAAAAGTTATACCTGGGAGAAAGTGGTTTTGGTAGGAAAGGAATTTTCGGCAGTGCCGGCACCCTTCGTACATGTAGAAAAGGTGGAAGATGCCCGCCCCTGGCTGAAAAAGATACCACTGGAAGGTGCCCGGATACTCATCAAAGGATCGCGCGGAATTAGCATGGAAAAATTATTGGAAGGATTTTAAACTTAAGGCGGAAGGGCTTACTTTTGCAACCCGCATTTGGAGAGTTGTCCGAGTGGTTGAAGGAGCACGCCTGGAAAGTGTGTATATGGGAAACTGTATCGGGGGTTCGAATCCCCCACTCTCCGCCAAATAAGCCCCCAACAAAGGGGCTTGTTTATTTATTCCATTTCATCAGCATAAGAAAGACTCCTACCCTTCCCCAGCGAATTCACAGGGTATGTATTTAGATAATGCGGTAAATTTGCTACCCTAATATTATGACAAGAATTTTATTTGCCGGCCTGTTATTATTAACCTCTATGCCAGGCTTTTCGGAAATTTCCCCATTCCTAAATGGGGTGGAGGATATTTATAAAGCACTCTCTTCCAAGAGTGTGGAAACCATTCAAACCCAGATAAATAAAGTACAGCAGTCGGACCTCGAATTAAAGCAGGCCTATGAAGGGGCCCTATTGATGAAGAAGTCGGGATTATTAAAAGGCCCGGCCAAACAAAAACTTGCTGTTTTTAAATCCGGAAGACTGAAACTGGAAGCTGCTATTTCAAAAGAACCTCATAATGCAGAGTTACGTTTCCTTAGGCTCATCATCCAGGAGCATGCACCAAAAGTGGTGAAATACCACAACGATATAAAGGAGGATGCGGAAATGATAAAAAATCAATTTAATAACTTTCCTGTTTCGCTTCAACAAATAATCACTGATTACAGCAAACACTCAACTGAATTGAAATTACCATAGACCTAAGCAGCCTCATTCATGCAAAAAAGAATTCTCGCTATCCATTTTTCACAAACAGGCCAGCTTACAGACATCATAAGTAACCTAACCGCACCGCTCATACAGGCGGGGCATTCGGTTGAGTTAGTGCGCGTGGAGCCGCAAGAGGATTTTCCTTTTCCCTGGACGGGTAAATCCTTTTTTGCCGTGATGCCGGATTGTGTAACCGAAATGCCGGCGAAAATCAAGCCATTTCAATTAAAAGAAACGAATTACGATTTAATCATTTTTGGCTACCAGGCCTGGTTTCTTTCACCCAGCACCACGGCCAATGCAATACTTTGTCACCCATCAGTTATGAAAGTATTAGCGGATACTCCTGTAGTTACTATAACGGGTGCACGAAATATGTGGATAATGGCTATGGAGAGAATTAAAGAAAAAATAAAAAGTGCTGGCGGACTTTTAAAAGGCCATATCGCCCTGACAGATAACCACGCCAATTTTGTAAGCTTTATCACAATATTTTATTGGATGTTCGCTGGAAAAAAAGACAGGTACCTTTCTATTTTTCCTAAACCCGGAGTAGCCGATGAAGATATTGCAGGTTGTAGTGAATTTGGTAAAACCATCAACCAGGTATTGGAAGGTGGGAATTGGGATGACCTCCAACCCATGCTCATCAACCAAAAAGCCGTACAGGTAAAGTATCGGTTAATGTTTATTGAACGTAAAGCGAAAAAGATTTTTAAGGTCTGGGCAGGAATCATTACAAAGAAAAAAAACCGAACCCCCTGGCTGGTGGCCTTTAAATATTATCTTATCATTGCACTCTTTGTGGCCGCGCCGATCATATTAACCGTGGATGCCATTTTCTTTAAACCCTTTTTAAAGAAAAGAATAAGCCAACAAATGAAATATTACTCAGGAGTAAACTAAATGTATGCAGTTGAACGAAGTTTTTATTAATAACAGTTCCTCCTTTTTCCCGAATAACCCCGTTCCAAATGAGGAAATGGAAGAATACCTGGGCCTGATAAATAATACCCCCTCCCGTTCCCGCGCCATTGTATTACGAAATAATGGTATTAAAAACCGGTATTATGCCCTAAAAAAAGGCGGTGACACCACCCATACCAATGCGGAAATGACGGCATTGGCCATCCGGAAATTATTTGATGGAGTTTCTGAAAAATTAAAAGAAGTTGACCTGTTAAGTTGTGGCACTTCTTCCCCCGACCAGATCATGCCTTCCCATGCTGCCATGGTTCATGGCTGGCTCCCCGAAATGAATTCATCGGAAGTGGTGTCTCCATCCGGTGTTTGCTGTGCCGGCATGCATGCTTTTAAATACGCTTTCCTTTCCACCAAAACGGGTGCCGCAAAACAGGCCGTTGCCACCGGAAGTGAGCGGTTTTCGAAATTTTTACTTTCCGAAAATTTTGAAGATGAAGCCCAAAAGCTCAGTAGCCTGATGGAGGACCCTTATATCAGTTTTGATAAGGAATTTTTACGCTGGATGCTTTCGGATGGCGCCGCTTCTTTCCTGTTATCTGATAAACCCAACCCGGCCGGCATCAGCCTTCGAGTTGATTGGCTGGAGGGCTATTCTTATGCAAACCAACTGGCGCCATGCATGTATGCCGGTGCAGAGAAAATGAAAGACGGCAGTTTAAAAAGTTATCTCGAATATTCTCCACACGAATTAATTGAAAACTCCATTCTCAGCATTAAACAGGATGTTAAACTGCTGAGTAAAAATATTGTTCCTTTTGGAGGCATGGGGCTATCCGCTGCATTGAATAAACATGGGGTAAAAAGTTCGGAAGTGGATTATTTCCTTCCACATATGTCGAGCGAATTTTTCCGTGATAAAATATACCAGCAACTGATTGCCAACAACACGGCTATCCCTTATGAAAAATGGTTTGTTAACCTGCCCCGGGTTGGTAATGTAGGCGCTGCCTCAGTATATTTTATGGTGGATGAATTATTCCATAGCGGAAAACTACAACCAGGTAATAAAATCCTTTTATTGGTTCCCGAAAGTTCGCGCTTCTCCTATATGTACGGATTGCTTACGGTGGTTGGGGCCTGATGCTGGGGAATGTTTACCTTTCATAAAAGTATTTAATGAAAAAAGAAGAAATTCCCCAGGATAATGGCGCCCTGAATAAGCTCACCAAAGAAGTGGTTTATGCCACCGACCAATCGGGTAATTATTCTACCGGCCTTAGTACCGGCTGGGACATAAAATCCACCGCCCTGGACGTGGCCTGGAACGATATTGAAAAGCGGATCGCTGATGCTAAGGCCAAAGTGCTGTCTAATGAGGCCAGCCCCCTGCTTTATTTTATGGAACTCCGGCTTATGGACCTCCAGATAATTTCGGGTTATACCGGTTTTTGGAAATGGACCATTAAAAAGCACCTGAAGCCTGCTGCCTTTAATAAGTTAAGCATCGCCCGTTTAAAAAAATATGCAGAAGCATTTAATGTGACGATTGAGGAATTAAAAACCATGGAACTGCATGAAAAATGAATTTCACCACTTACAGGCGGCTCACTGCGAAAACGGAGTTACCACCAACCTGCTCCGTGGAGTGGGTGTTTCTCAACTTACCGAACCCCTCGTTTTTGGAATCGGATCGGGTCTCTTTTTCGTTCATATCCCATTTTTGAAAGTCAATAAAGGGCCGGCTATTGCGTTTAGAACCATGCCCGGACTTATATTCAAGCGCACCTGTAATTCTTTGGGAGTACCGGTTGTGCGTAAGAAATTTTCATCCAAACAAAAGGCAAAATTATTTTTAGACGATTGCCTGAATAAGGGGCAGGCAGTGGGTTGCCAGGTAGGCGTCTATTACCTTACCTATTTCCCAAAGGAATATCGATTCCATTTTAATGCCCACAACCTGATTATTTTTGGGAAAGAAGGTGAAAATTATCTGGTAAGCGACCCGGTAATGGAAAACGCTACCTCCCTCACCGAATATGAACTGGAAAGGGTCCGCTTTGCCAAAGGGCCCCTGGCGCCCAGGGGACAAATCTATTACCCCCAACTGCCTCAGAATGTAACAGAAGGGGATATCCGAAATGCCATTAAGAAAGGGGTAAAAAGAAATATCAACCACATGTTGCATATTCCCGGGAGTATTGCCGGTGTAAAGGGAATTGCCACGATGGGGAATAAAATAAAGAAATGGAGAAATAAGCTCGGCCCCAAAGATGCAGGGCTTTATTTAGCCCAACTGGTAAGGATGCAGGAAGAAATCGGAACCGGCGGAGGCGGTTTCCGATATATTTATGGAGCTTTTTTGCAACAGGCATTTCAATACCACCCCGACGAGAAATTGATCGAAATTTCAAAGACCTTCACCCGGGCGGGCGACCTATGGCGCAGTGCTGCAGTGCAGGCAGCAGGAATTTATAAAGGAAGAATTGGGGCGCAGGAAGATTATAACCAGATGGGCGATATGCTGATCGAAATATCAGCTATTGAAAAAGATGCATTCAGGGCATTAAAAAATATTCATTGGCAATCATGACAAATGCAATTGCCATTTCCAACCTTCGTTTTTATTATCCGGGCCATTCGGTTTCGGTATTTGAAAACCTGAATCTAAATATTAAAACAGGCAGCCGCTTTGGCATCTTCGGCCCAAATGGCGCAGGGAAAACGACTCTGATTGCTTGTATCACCGGTATCCTCAAATATTCTCATGGCTCCATAAAAATAAATGGAATAGAAGTTTCTGAAAACCCACATGAAATAAAGAAGCATTTCGGGTATGTACCCCAGGACTTTTCATTCTACCCCGAGCTCTCACCCATGGAAAACCTGATGTTTTTTGGCGCCTGGGCCGGGTTAAGTAAATCTACAACTCAAAAAAGAGCCGCTGAAATACTGGAAGTACTCGGATTGAGCGAAGTAAAAGATAAACCCGTTAGAAAATTTTCGGGTGGTATGAAACGAAGGGTTAACCTGGCCATTGGTGTAATTCAACAGCCAGCCATCCTGTTTTTGGATGAGCCTACCGTAGGGGTTGATATCCACAGCCGCCAGGCGCTGATCTCTTATTTAAAAATGTTGAATACTAATGGAACCACGCTGATGTACACTTCACACCAGCTTAGCGAAGCAGAAGAATTATGTGACGAAGTAGCGTTGTTTGATGAAGGAAAAATTAAAGTGCAGGGTTTGCTTTCTCCACTACTACAACAGCACCAACAAAATGGATTGGAAGGATTGTTTATGGAACTAACTGGTAAAAAATACAGGGATTCTTAATGTATAAACTGTGGGCCACTATATGGAAAGATATAACTATCCTCACCCGCGACCGGGTAGGGCTGATATTTATGTTTGCCATGCCCATCATCCTGGCCATTGTAATAACGGCTACCCAAAACAGCACATTCGAACTGGTAAATAATAATAAAATAAATTTACTTCTCTGCAACCGCGATACAGGCCTAGCCGCCAGGGAATTGGTGAACGGTATCGAAAAGGCCGACATGTTCCATATTTCAAAGGCAGAAAAGAGTATGGAAGAAACCGCGCTTGAAACATTAATGAATAAAAAGGATGCCCTGGTAACTCTGATTATTCCTGCGGAATTCTCCCATAAATTGAAAATATTAGCCGATGTTACCGCCGGTAAGGCATTAAAAGAGTTTGGCGTAAATGATGAACCCGTAAAAGAAACCTTCGATTCTTTACCACCCATACAAATGCTATATAATCCTGTGTTGCAATCCTCCTTCCGCCAATCAATCAGTGGTGCATTGCAATCGGTGATGCAGATGGTTCAAACAAAACAAATCCTGCAAAGTCTTTATGCAGGGCTAAATAACACGCCCATGCCCGATAGCCTGCAGCAGGAGTTTAGCGGGAGTAAGATGCAAATAGAGGAGTTTCCGGTAACCAAATCCGGTAATAATTCCATCCCCAATGCCACACAACATAATATCCCTGCCTGGACCATCTTCGCGATGTTCTTTGTTGTTATTTCCCTGGGAAGCAGCATTGTGAGAGAAAAAAGCAGTGGGAGTTTCCTGCGGTTAAAAACCCTTCCAACCAATTTTAATCTGGCCCTGATTTCAAAACAGGTTACCTACCTTATTGTTACCTTGCTTCAGGCTTTGGTCATTTTTTTAATTGGCATATTCCTCTTCCCGCATATAGGCCTGCCCGCATTGGCACTGCCTCCGGGTATCAGTAATCTTTTCCTGATTACCGTCAGTTGTGGTATTTGTGCCGTTAGTTTTGCCATTTGTATTGGTATATTCGCCCAAACCCAGGAACAGGCCAATGGTATTGGTGCCGTATCGGTGGTGTTGCTGGCAGCATTGGGTGGATTACTGGTTCCCACTTTTGCCATGCCTGCATCTTTCCAATACCTGATTAAAATTTCGCCTCTCCATTGGGGATTGGAAGCCTATTACACACTTTTTTTGGAAGGCGGCGGATTAAACCACATTGTGTTAAATCTGCTACCTTTATGGGCTATAACCATTTTGTTACAATTGATTGCCTACGCAGGTTTAAAAAAGAAAAGCCTGGTTTGAATTTGAATGTATGGAAACAACAGAACTCAAAAAACAACTAAAACAACAGATTGTAAAGTTCCTTAACCTGACCTCTGTTAACCCGGACGAAATTAAAGATGATGAACCCCTGTTTGGAGAAGGCCTGGGCCTGGATTCAATAGATTCTATTGAACTGATTGTATTGCTAAACAGGGAATATGGCATCACCATCGAAGATCCTAAAGAAGGAAGAAAGATTCTCGTGGATATAAACACGATGGTTGATTATATAGAAAAAAACAGAACCAAATAATTTAATGCTTGAGCAGGAGAATTGCTGTTACAGGTATAGGAATGGTTAGCGCCATAGGGAATGACGTTCCCGGCCACCTGGATTCCCTGAAACAGGGGAGAACGGGTATTTCCCAATTAGAAAATTTCCCATCCCGCTATGCGGGAAAAATTCCGGTAGGTGAAATAAAAATCAATACGCTTATATTAAGCAAAGAACTGGGATTAAATAATAAAGGATTAACCCGTACTACCCTGCTTGCCATGAAGGCCTTGAGGGAAGCCGTGGTTTATGCAGCATTAACACCGGAAATAATTGCTTCGAAAGAAACCGCCATCATTAATGCCAATACGGTTGGAGGTATGTGCCTTACGGATGAAATGTACGCTGATTCAAGACCTGAAACCCCACCCTCTCCTTATATTCCCTCCTATAGTTTTGCCGCTACGGCGGTTTTCTTCCAGGAATTTTACGGCTGTAAGGGAATCATTAATACCATCAACACGGCCTGTTCATCCTCCGCAAATTCTATTATGTATGGCGCCAGGCTAATGAAAGCGGGGCTCGCAAAACGAGCCATAGTAGGCGGCTCAGACAGCATGGCTAAGTTCACCATCAATGGATTTAATGCATTGCGGATCCTATCGAATGAACCTTGCCGCCCCTTTGATGCAAACCGAAATGGGTTAAACCTGGGTGAAGGTGCTGCCTACCTGGTATTGGAATGGGAAGATGATGCAAAGGGGAAACCCATTTATGGTTATGTGGCCGGCTATGGCAATACCAACGATTCACACCATGCCTCCGCCCTTTCCTCCGAAGGCTTTGGCCCCTCCCTGGCTATGCAAATGGCACTGGATTCCGCATCCATTCCTGCAAAGGAAATAAATTACATCAATGCTCATGGTACGGCTACAGAAAATAACGACCTGGTTGAATCAGTAGCCATGAAAAAAGTCTTTGGTGAAGTGCCCCCTTTCAATTCCTCAAAATGCCTCACTGGGCATACCCTTGGAGCGGCGGGCGCCCTGGAAGCATGCATTTCCCTTTTATGCCTGAAAGAACAACACATATTCCCGGCAACCGGCTTTTCCCAAACAATACCTGAAACCGGGCTGTTTCCAGAAATTAAATTAACGGGTATCCCTCTACGTTATATTATGTCGAACTCCTTCGGTTTCGGAGGCAATTGCTCGTCTCTGATATTTTCTAAATCCTGATCCAATGTATATTACATCCCAATATTGCATTTCGGCTCAGCACAGTTCATCCGGATTCAATTTTTCCCAGGCACCCGAATCTCCGGCGGAAAATCATTTCCTGGCCATAGAACCCTCTTATTCTTTTATCCCTGCTTCTTCTTTAAGAAGGATGGGAAAGCTCGTTCGTATGGGGCTTGGGGCGGCATTACCCCTGCTCCAAAATACAACGCCATCCGCGATCATCATGGCCACAGCCAATGCTGGGAAAGATGACTGTGTGAATTTCCTGAACCAGATTATTGAATATGATGAAGGGATGCTCACTCCGCTCAATTTTGTACAAAGCACCCCCAATTCACTGGCTGGGCAAATCGGATTAATTTCCCAAAACCGCGGTTATAATATTACCCATGTGCACCTTGGCCATGCTTTTGAAAATGCGTTGTTGGATGCCCAAATGTGGTTGACAGATCATCCCGAATCGCAGGTTCTATTAGGTGCTGCCGACGATTTAAACAGGTACCACGAATTGTACGAACAAAAAGCAGGTTGGGTAAAAGCTAAAAGTGAAGGGGAAAATAATTTTCTCGATAGCAACACGCCAGGCTCATACCATGGCGAAGCGGCAACCATGTTTATGACTTCCATTAGTTCCAAAAATGCCATACTGAAAATAGCAGCCGTAGAAATCTGGGATGGAGAAGATGAAGATTACCTAACAGAGAGGGTTAAACGCTTCTTAACAGCCCATCATAAGGGGCCGAACCAACCCGTTTTGTTCTCAGGTGAAAATGGAGACTGCCGGATTTTAAAATATTACAATCAGATTGAAAAATCTATTTTGGATGGAGCTAAATTCAGGTACAAACAGGTCTGCGGTGAATTTCCTACCTCCACTTCCTTTGCGTTATGGCTTGCGGGAGAATCCTACCTTAATAAAAAGTGGCCGTTAGCCCTTTTAAAAAACGGAACCGTTCCAGACCAGATGGAAAATATCCTAATTTATAACTGTTATAAAAGAATCCAGCATAGCCTCATCCTGGTGGAACCGGTTTAAGGTTGAAGCCATACTACTTTTAATCCCGGGTATTGTTCTTTTGCCTCCTCCTGAAGCGTTACCCAAACACCGTTTAACTTATCAAAGCAACCAACTCCGGGAACCAGGAGGTGGACACCCTCTTTGTCGGTAGGTTTACCCGCCAGGAACTGTCGCCGGGGAAGTAGTGCGTCGCCCGATAACACCCAATAGAAGGAAGCTGCATCCCCATTGTTTTTAAAAAGAGAAAGACCCGAACCATCTGTGGACATAAAATTGGTCGACACATCATTCTGTACCCAGAAATAACTGTGGTCATCGGTTAAAAACTTTCCGGTTCGGTATTGGTTCTCAAACTGAAAAGGCACGCCTGCCAATTCCATTTTATGCAAATAAAAAGGAGATAGTCCGGGCAATTTAATATCGGTACTGGAAGGAACAATAAATGACTTAACATTCGTATAGTCATCATTATATTCTGCAAAAACAGTGTTATTGATTCGTGCATGTACCGAGGTGTCAGAAGCTGATCCCGGGATAAGTTGCTGGTAAATAACCAGGTAGCCGGTTAATCCCTTCAGAAAAAAATCGACCGGAAAAAAGAGAGGGTTTTCCTCCCCGGTAATCCGGGTGAGTTTGGCATTAGTAACCGCATTAAACCCAAGAATAGAATCGTTTTCAATTTTGGCGGACGGCACATCAATCCGCACCAGGTCGGTAACCATCCGGTTTTCCTGCGATTGCCTGTTGGCAGCAGAAAGAAGAAATATTTTATTAAAAATGGAGTCGTACCGGGCAACTCCGCTTTGCAAAACCAGGTCGTTTGAGTAATACAATTCGGAAATACGCATTTCAGGTTTTGATTTTTCCAGCATGGCCATTATTACATCGCCATTTTTTATTTTTCGTTCCTCTATAAAACCATAGGTTAACAGAGTTGCCTGCTGGGGAGACATCACAACCAGATCAACCGGCTTCAGATTCTCAAACTTATCCGGGAGCTTCGATTTATAGGGACGTTTCCATTCACCGCCCAGCGTATCAAATACCGAAAACTGAATTATAGGTTGTTTCCCCATTTGGGATGGGTTTATGGCTGCTACGGCATACGCATCGCCTTTTGCAGATTGTCTGACAATAAACCCGGGGTATTGAATATCTTCCCTTGATTTTGATGAAACCAAATGACGGATATTGAATATTTCCACAGCTTCCTTTAATTTCCCGGAACTTCCATCGAGCGTAATCCGGAACAATTGGGAAGAGTCATTATCCTTTCCCGAAATGAAAATGAGCGCATCGCCATTAGAAGAAAAGATATTTTCAATCTGTCCGCCTTTAACCGGGAAAAAGGAAGGCTGAATGATCTGTTTACTAAGTCCGTGATAGGGAGGTTCATACAGTTGAACCGCAATAGATGAATCAGTATTCACCTGGAGGTACATTATGGCTCCTCCTTTTACGGAAATAATCTTTCCCGAACCCGAGGACGGGTAAGGGAATACCGGCCCATATGCATAATTATAAAATTGGGAAAAAGAAATAATACTAATAGGAAACAGGAAAAGAAACAAAAAGACCTTTTTCATTTTAAATATTTCAGGATAACAAATGTATCCAAACTAATTTCAATATCCCCTCCTTCATTCAACTTTAGGAAACCTGAATTTGGACAAAAAAATTAGCCGGGGAGCCGTTACCATATCCACCAGGCAGGTCTATTTTCTGGAAAAATTGCCCCTAAATTTGAAATGGATCGTTTCACCTTCCGAAATGCCTGCCACTACCTGCTCATACGCCCCATTTTTTGTCATCGTAAGAGTAATATTTACCCGGGAATTTTTGGTGGGGTCTATAATTGCAAGAAACTTCATTTCCTGCACCAGGGCAATGTGCAGACGACAGGATAGAATTTCCTCCGAAATTTCCTTTACCATTTGCATCATACAAACGCCTGGCACAACCGGCCGGCCCGGGAAATGGCCTTCAAAAATGGAGTGGCCGGGATTTATGCTGATTTGGGCTATGGCTTTCCCATCAGCCATATGAATTTCTTCAATCGAATAAAAATCACTCAGCAGTCTCTTCATCATAGATACGCTTTAAATTGATATTAAATTCAAAACCGGTATGCGAAATCCCTATTGAATCCGGTATTCCATTTCTAAAGTTCACCATTTGGGCATTAACCACCACTTTCTTTACGGATGTTCTTTCCATCTCAAGCAATTGGGTTTGCAAAGAATCGGTGATGTAATTATTAAATCCCTTCCCTGCCTTGAAGATATGATATAAATGGCCGTTGTGGTACCGTAACTCTGGCACCTGGCCAGACAGGTTATTCATCAACAGCAACTGAAAATCGTTTCTCAGGGTTTTCTTTACAGCCTTCCTATTCATTTTCTTCAAAATGGAGTGTACTCTGAACAAGCCGGTTTTAGAAAATTCGAAATCAAAATAACTAACTCCCATTTCGTTTGTAAATAATATGCGGATTGAGCTGTCGGGCATCCGTTTAATGAGTAATAATCCACTTAAATGATTCCCCACCACATCCACCGATGTTTGGTATAAAGCCCGGCCAAAGTGGGGAGCAAACTGCATTACCCGGGAACTATCCCTTACTGCCAGCGGGTAAGAATCAGATATGGGTGCCCGACTGCAGGAAAACAGCAAGCCACTAATTAACAGAAAAAAGATTATCCGGAAGTTGAACATTCTGTTCCTTATTGATAAATCGGATGGTTGTATTATCTCCGGAAGCTTCATTCATGCGAATGGAAACCACAGAAAAATCCTTTTTCTCAACCACCAGGATGATATGAGAAAACATTTCTTTCAACCCTTTGGTAAGGGGAGTCATTTCAATGAGTACAGCGGATTTATTCTCAAATAACCGGGTACTGAAATCGGGATTGGAAAAGACTGTGCCCTGCATACAATCGATCATAACCCGGTTAATTTGTTGAAACATTTTATTGGAGCGGGTATTGATTTTGCTTTCTTTCAGCCTGTCTTTAACAAATACTCTGTCTTTATTGATAACCATGAGGTACTGATAGGGGCTTGTATATTCCATCCTCACCTGGTTATTTTTCTTAAACCAGAATTTTCCTTTTGAAGAAATTTTATCCGCAAGAAGAGAAAGGTCCTTTTCCTGGGTGAAATCGCTTTTGATAGTAGATACCTTTTGGGTAGCGATGGAAAAGTTACTTTTAAATGCAGCTTCGTTTACCAAAGCGCTGTATCCATTGTATTGCGCATTCGCCATCAAACAAAAGATCCCCAAAATCAAAGCCAGTAAAGATTTATGCATACGGTTGCAAAGGTAGGGCTTTATCAAGGGCTACCACGGCATAACCCCGGTTTTTAACTTCCTTTAAAAAATCATCCAACACCACTCCGGTTATTTCCATGGAATCATGAAACAGGAAAATCCTTCCGGGTGCAATGGATCGGTTAAGTTTCTTCAAAAATTTATCTTTATCATTTGCCCTTGTATCAAAAGACCGCATACTCCACCCAACAGGAACAAAACCACCTCTCAGGATGGCCTTCTTTAGGTTAGGATTCATCACCCCATATGGCGGGCGAAATAAACGCAGTTTGCTCCCAACCGTATTTTCAGAAACATCATTCATTTGTTTCAAATCTGCCATCATCCTCTTCCAACTCCAGAAATCAAAATATGCATCGTGGGAAAAACTATGGTTTCCAACCAAGTGGCCCCTGTTTACCATTTCCTTAAACAGGTAAGGATTTTCCTTCACCTTTTTCCCTATGCAAAAAAATACGGCTTTCGCCTTATGCTTTTCTAAAATATCTAAAATTCTACCTGTTGTTTGGGGGTGAGGGCCATCATCAAAACTCAATACAATCTGTTTATTTTTACCGGGGAGAGAACAAATCACCGGCATAAAAAACCCAGATCGGATATAATAACAACCATAAAACAGGATGAGGGAATACAGGAACAGGAGCAATCCAAAAATCCAAAAAGGAAAGGAATAAAAAAAATACAGTACGATAGAAAGCGCCAATGCTATTCCAAAAATAATATTTGTTCGCCCGAAAGTCAACATGAAGATACCAGGATCAATGAATGGTGTCCAAGTAAATCTACATTATAAATTAATACACGTACAAAACCCTTTAGCCCGATGCCTCCCATGGAAGATGGCAGGGTATTATTTTTACAAATATTTGCCGCCATCCAAACGGCAAATGCCGAAGATGTGGGGTATTCGCCACAATAATGCTTAAACCCACTGGTAATGATGCCCTCAAACATTCCGGAAGCCAGATAATGAAGCGATGCATCATGAGAGAAATCGCCATTAATACCCAGGAGTACCAGGTCTAAATCGGTTACAGAAACCGAATGAGCAGAAAGAAATAGTTGGATTTCTGTCTCAATAGCTCCAGGGGCCGGGTTCTCCAACAGCAGGGTTTTAATCGCATCAATTTTCGCATATTCCTTTCCGGCAGCTTGTTTTTGCAATGCAAAAAATGATGCTCCTTCGCCTGCCATGGTTCCATTCTGTCCTTTTTCGAAGAGTGTGAAATTAGATTCGCCCTTTCTATAAATTCCAAACCGGCGGATGATGGCCTGGCTGTAACCGGTAATCTCATCGGCTGCGCCCACCAGGGCATTATCAGCCTGTCCTTCTTTAAAAAGCATCCACGCATCCAGCAAAGCATGTTCAAAGGAAAATGCCCTGTGTACAAACGTATTATTATAACAATGGCACTTAAGGCTGAGTCCAATTTGGGCTCCAATAGTATTGTGGGTTGATTGTATGAATGCGGTGGGGGTTAACATCTGTTCCTTAAACTCAACCATGCGCGAGAGAAAAACGCCAGTATCCTCAAGGCAACCATAAGCAGTTCCTGTAATGATGGCATCCGTAGAATTCCATCCGGCTTCTTTTAAACAATCCATGGCAGCAGCGGTGCCGAATCGGATAATGCGGCTCATCCGTCGGATTAATTTGGGGTCCAGCAAATCCTTATATTCCGGTTCAATACAACGCATTTCTTCTCCCCTGTGCTCTGCCATTTCCTCAAGAAAGGGGCCATGGCCGAAACTTTGTTGTGGGGATATGATGCCGGTACCGCAGATGTACATATCAGGATTTAGAAAAAATTAAAGATGAGCAATTACCCCCAAATCCAAAAGAGTTGGACATAACATGCTGTAAACTAATTCCACTTTTAAACCGGGTAACCGGCGTAAAGGGCAGTTCTTTCATGGGGGTTTCTAATCGCAGATTGGGAAATACCATTCCATGCTGTAGAGAAAGTACAGAAAACACAGCCTCCAGTCCACCACAGGCACCCAGGGTATGGCCGGTGAATGATTTAGTAGAACTCATCAATGGGTAAGGATTGGAGAAAATCCTTTGAATGGCAGTCCCTTCAGCAATATCATTATTCTGCGTTCCTGTACCATGCAGGTTAATGTAATCAATTTCCTCAGGGCGCAACCCGGCCATTTTTAATGCTCCGTTCATGGCAAGGTAAGAGCCCGTGCCATCGGGGGACGAGGCGGTTTGGTGATAGGCATCGTTTGCATTGGCATATCCGGAAAGGATGGCCTTCGGCAAACGGTGAAGCATACCTGCAATTTTTTCAGAAACGAGCACAATATATCCGGCTCCTTCACCCAAATTTAGTCCCCTGCGGTTTTCATCAAAGGGCTGGCAGGGGTTCTCATCCAGGATCATTAATGTATTAAAACCGTTCAGGGTAAATTTAGTGAGTGAATCGCAGCCTCCTGCAATCACCACATCGGCCAGGTCATTCTTAATAAGTCTGGCTCCATAAAAAATAGCATTGGCCGAAGAAGAACAAGCCGTACTGATGGTTGATACAAAATCGGTAACCCCAAGTTCTTTTGCTACAATTTCCGAAATAGCTCCGCACTCGTGATGAATCACTTCGCGCAGGTGCCCTGCTTCGTGATTGGCTGCAAAGGCTGGAAAAAAATTTTCGGTCTTATCCATTCCTCCCACCGAATTCGCAGAAACAAATGCTTTCCTACAAGGAAATGCGGAAGAGAGGCCAGCATCCATAAATGCCTCCTTTGCGGCTACCAGGCTTAATAAAGCGGTACGGCTTATATGCTCCGGTAATCCGGTTAACTGCGCCAGTTCCGAATTACTCAATTTCACTTCGGCAACCGGGAGGCGATTGCGGTGTTCGGATTGAAGGTAAACCATAGGAGCAATGCCATGGCGGGATTCCTGCAGCGAATGGAGGCATTCTGCCACATTATTTCCAATTCCGGAAATAGCCCCCAATCCTGCTACAAATACCGGCATAATTTAGGGATTCGCCTTTTGATGGGTGGTAATATACTCAGCCATACTGCGTACCGAATAAAATACTTTGGGTCCTTCTTCTGCATTCAACAACTTGATATTATAATGTTGCTGAAGTAATACAATAAGCTCAAGTGCATCAATCGAATCGAGGCCCAGCCCCTCATTAAACAAAGGATCATCGTTTCCGATATCTCCCGGCTTTACGTCCTGCAAATTCAATTGTTCCACAATTTGTGTTTTCAATTCGTCCATTAATTTTTCCATCGCCATCAAAAATAAGTTAACATATTTTGGGAAGTAAATTCAACCCCTTCCCCGTTTTTTTCTACCAGCATTAATACTGCTTTATAATCTTCATTCAACAGATCAACCCAGCCGCAAATGCACAACTGCAAGATATTATTATTCAGCAGGCCCTGAACATATTGTGCAATAAAATCGGCATCAAATTCTTCCTGGATAAAAAAAGCATTTTCTCCCTTTAGTTTATGACGAATGCTGATTTCGCCCATGACAATATTGGGGAGGGTATATACAAATAGCGCCGGACTGGGGATAGAGGCCACCGTTTGATAATATTTCAGGTCGGCATCGAGGCTGGCATTTTTATTGGCAAGCACCATGCCTGCGGAATAATTATCATTTAAAGTAAATCCGGGTTTATCCTTTAAAAGGTATTCTGTCGCTACCCAACCCAATTTACTCAACCCGTCCATTTTATAAAATTTTGGATAGGTTACTTTCAAATTTTGGAAGGCTGATAAAAGAAAACGGGCAGTATCCGGCTCCTTACATTCAAAAGCCAGTTGGCCGTTGAGCCAAATCCTGTTATTACATACCGATACGACCGAAGTAATTTTGAATTTTTCTTCCAATTCCCGGTTGTTTTTATACTATAGTGTCTCTGAGGCGGATAATGCGCGCCAATTTATAAACAGCCTGTTCGTGGTCTTTTACATAGGGGTTATTCTGATCCCAAACATACCCTGCCAGCACAGAACAAATCATATTTTTAATATCCTCATCCTGGTTTTCAGCAAAGAAAATGGTATGCAGGGTTCCGTCGTACCAGGCATTTACATAGGTACGAAATACATCAACCCCCTGCATCATTACATCCATGTATTCCTTTTGCCAATCAACTTTCTCAGCTTTCAATTCCCTGACCACCAGGTTAGCCGCAATTTGGCTGGATGATACCGCGAGGGTAACACCCGATGAAAATACGGGATCCAGGAACTCGGTAACATTTCCAGTTAGGACAAAGCCCTCTCCAAAAAATTTATCTGTAGTTACCGACCAGCTCTTCAATTCCCTGGGTTCAAAAATCATTTCCGCATTTTTGAAACGTTCGGCAAGGTAGGGTTCAGTGGATACCAAATGCCTTA
Organism: uncultured Ferruginibacter sp.; assembly: GCA_964647915.1. GTDB lineage: Bacteria > Bacteroidota > Bacteroidia > Chitinophagales > Chitinophagaceae > Ferruginibacter. The sequence continues at coordinate 26,751 of CAZYKA010000001.1, forward strand.
ACTGGTCTTCGGGTGTGCCTTTCAGGGGTTCAAAGAAAGTCGGGCTTCCTACAAATCCTAAAGAAGTTTTCCCATTCGAAAAAGGGATAACCCAAATCCAGACATCCGGTTTATGCACTACAATGGTAATCCGGCTGGGCTGATCGGCCATGGCTCGTTTTAAATCTACAAAATGGGTAAAAAGCGCTTTACGGGGTGGCAGGCTGGATGGCCTTTCCAGGTTGAAAAGCCTGGGGATTACCCTTCCATACCCGCTTCCATCAACAATAAATCGTGCGTTTATGGTTGATTCTTCTCCCTTTGCATCCACCACGGTGGTTTCAGATTCCGAACCGTTGAATTTAATTCCGGTTACGGTAGTTTCATAACTAATGGGAACGCCCTGTGAAACCACGGTATCTGCCAGAATTTTGTCAAACTCGGCCCTTGGTACCTGCCAGGTTCTTGTCCAACCCGGAGTGAACTGATAATCAAATTCGAAATCGCACACTTTTCCATTACTCACGAATTTGGCGCCATATTTTTCCTGGAAACCTGCTTTGCGTAACGCATCCAGGAACCCGGCTTCTTCCAGGGCTTCCATGCAGCGAGGCAACAAGCTCTCCCCAATTACAAAGCGGGGGAACTTCATTTTCTCAACAATTTTCACTTTAAATCCTGCCTTATTTATAATGGAGGCGGCCACTGTTCCGGATGGGCCTGCACCGATTACAAGCACATCTACATTTTCTGTTTTCATTTATTAATCTTGTTTACTTTTTTACACGGCATTTTAATAAGGATTGGCTGATTCCCACCTTGTGGGTTTCTTCTACAATCTCGAAACCAGCATTATGGATACATTTAATAAATGTCTCGTATCCATACATCTGGCTGGTTCCATTTGCAACGGCAGTAAAGTAAGGAGAGGTTTGCTGGAGGCAGAAAGCGGCTATTTCGAAGCGTTGTTTATCCCAAAATGGTTCCATAATAATGACCATTCCATTTTCTGGGAGGGCTTTTGCACAGCGGCGTAAAATAGATTCAATCTGGGCTTCTGAAAAGCAATCCAGAAACTGGCTCATCCAAATCACATCAAAACCCGATGGCGGTATCACAGTTTCATCAAGAATATTGGCCTCAACAAAGTTAATCCGGTTTTGTAAACCGGCGGCTTCTACATTTTTCTTTGCCATATTTAACTGGCCCGGGAGATCCATAATGGTTACCGAAATATCTTCCTTGTACTTTGCGGAAGCCATGGCAAATTTCCCCGTATTCCCTCCAATATCAAGTAATTTTTTTACCCCTTCCGTATAAACCAGGGGAAGTGCTTTGGGGAATGCATCGTCCGAAAAATAATGATCGAAGTTAAACCAGCTCTTTTGGATTTGAGGGGGAAGATGAGACAGCCCTTCGTACACGGTGTCCCAATCCCCTAACTCCTTTAATCCTGCTGGCTTTCCGGTTTGAATGCTTTCTTCGAGATGAAATAAACCGCGATAGTTTACATCCTGAACAAAATCCATATTTACCCGGGTCAGTTCATCATGTAATATAAAAAATCCGGTTTTGCCCAGGGTGAAACGCTTTTCATTCAGTAATACCAATCCGGTACCCAATCCGGATTCCAAAAGTACCCTGACACCATATTCGGGGAGTTTAACTATTTCGGTAATTTCCTCCAGGGTAAGTCCTGCTTCCCCGGCTTTGTCTATTTCGCGCAGGATGCCGCTGTTGCGCAGGATACGTGCAGTTTGAAATATAACCGGACCAAATGCAATCCATTGTGCAATTTCTTTGGCCTCAAATGCTGATCTCTTTTCTTTACTAAATAATGTCATTCGTATTGCTTATTCATTGTTTGAAATATAACGGCCGCATTGCAACCTCCAAAACCAGATCCGGTTTTAAGGCAAATGCGGGTATTTTTCTCTATCAATTTACTGATAACCTGTACCGGAACGGTTGTTCCCGGTTGCGCATAACCGGGGGTAGGCATAATTTTTCCCTGTAATAAAGTTTCGATAGAGATGATAGATTCGATTATTCCGGCTGCGCCCAGCGTGTGCCCATAGAATCCCTTCAGGCTATTTAGAGGCGCTTTGTTTACCCCTGCCAGTTGGAATGCTTTTGCTTCCATTTCATCATTATAAATAGTTGCGGTGCCATGCGCCGAAATGAAATCGACATCGGTACTTGCTATTCCGGATTCCTTTATTGCTTTCGAAATTGCTTCAGCCAATTCTTCTCCGGTGCGTGAGGGTCCGGAAATATGGTTTGCATCATTGCTTACGGCTCCACCCGCCAGCCTTACTCCATTGGAATAGGCCTTGTTTGCGGTAAGAACAATAGTGCCGGCCGCTTCGCCCAGGTTAATTCCATTTCGAGACAGGTCAAATGGTTTGCAAGGGCCATTGCTTATTGCCTGGAAGGATTGAAACCCGGAAAGGATAAAAGAAGAAATCACATCGGCGCCTGCTACCACAGCATGCCGGTATTTTCCCGATTCAATCAGTCTTTTACCCACAATCAGCGCCAGGATACCCGAAATACAGGCATTGGAAACTACCAGGGGGGTATGCAAAAAGCCAAAATGAGTCCGGATTTTCCGGGCAGAATGAGATAGAGAAATTTCTCCGGGATCAACCGGTTTTCCTGTTTCTATCTGGCTGATGTTCCCTTTTGTGGAAGAAATAATTAAAATTGTTTCTTCGGATTGAGGTTTGACCTGACAACGGATTAATGCATCCGTAAGAGAAGATACCAGGATAGATTCAAATTTTGTAAAGCCGGGTATATCCTGGTCTGTCTCGAAAAGAGAAGCATAAAAATCTTCCGACGAAAGAGCAGGATTATAGCATTTCTTCACGCCTGTTTGTCCGGAAGAAAGGGAAGCAAAATTTTCTGCAGTTGTTTTTCCAACAGGAGAAAAAATATTTGAGGATGCTATATATACGGCTGGCTGCATTAACTTAATCCGTATTTTTTCTTCCAGTCATTAAAAAATTCGGGTGTATTTAACTGAAGTATCTGGTTTTCCTTATCCAAAAATACCTGGATTGAATTACCGGTAGCCACAATCTGATTAGTTGCCTTATTAAAAATCCGGTAATTGAACTTCATCTTGGCCGATTCGGAAGGGATAAAAATAGTTTCAACCTGGATGGTATCGCCATACTTCAGTGATTTTTTATAATGGCAGTTGACTTCCACTACGGGTATCACAAATCCCTTCTTAAAAACATCGAGGTAACTTAGTCCGTGCATCTTTCCAAACGCTTCCCTACCGTCTTCAAAATACCGGATATAATGGCCATGCCATACAATACCTAATGGGTCAGCCTCATTAAATCGTACCTGAATCTCGGTAAGGGTCTTAAGTTTGGGGGACATGCCTATTCTCCGTACTCCTTTTTAAGGTTTGAATAATTCTTCTCAATTTCATTGAGAGTGGCTTTAATGGGCGACACCCACATATTCCTAAACCCAAAACCTGCTGCTTTTTCTTCGTACCGTTTGGTTAATAATACTTTTTTACTGTGCATATCAATCAATACCAGCCATACGGCTGCGCCGTTATTTTTTTCCATTTTACGCATGGCCTCCATAACGAATAAGACACCCACACCTTCTTTCTGTTTTCCCAAATCAAGTCCTTTAACCACGGCATTGATATCTGCTTCTTTTAACCGGGAAAAATCGCTGCTGTTTTGTGAAAGGATATCTTCTGAATTGATTTTTTCGATCCGTTTCTTGACTCCGCTAAGGTCGGAACTCACCATGCTTTTGTGAAATGCCTTGCCAATATCATATTTTTTGGCTTCAAAAACGGTAACGTCATTAATGCTGCCATATAACCGGTTCTTAATATCGATGGTATTGGCCATGGGGTCGTTAATCAATTTCGCCTTGCTGAAATCGATGCCAAGGTATACCGTTGGGTATTCACTGTTATTGAAAAAATCTTTTAATATTTGAGCATGAACAGAGCCGGAAACAAAGAAGGCGGCAAAGAATACAAGTTGAAAAAATAGAAGCTTTTTCATAACGGGTCTTTTATTTGATGATAAATATTTTCATTTCACAAGATGCAATTTCCCTGTTTTCAAAAAATACAGCGCCCGTAACAAGGGAAACATCAAATACTTTTTGATGCACAGTTACGGTTGTTTCAATTTTGGCATTTACTGGTGGCAATTCATTTACTGAGAAATTTTTGACGGTGCCAATATAACCTACTTTAACCGGTTCCTGGCTGATTAAAGCCATAGCTCCGGCATGGGCGGCGGCGGTTTGGGCAATATTCTCCAACAACCCCGGTTCCTGCAGGAATCCCTCAAAAACAAAAATATTATCAGGTGCTACAAGGAAACGGGTGCTAGACGTGTTCTCATTATAATCGAGCAATTCATCCACCATTACAAAGGGGGGTCTTTGCGGGATATATTGAAGGATATTTTGATTGGGTTGCATCATTTCCAAAAATCGTAAAAGTTAAACCATTGACGGGGAAATGTTCTTGTTTTTATTTCCAGTTCCTGCACATATTCGTTTAGCATAATATCCACCTGGGCTTGCTTAGGCTGGTTGGCATAATCCTTGGGTCCGGAGGCAAAAAAGTGATAGTGCAGGGCAGATTCTTTCACGGCAAAAACAAAGGAAACCGGAACCCTGAAAGTGGATGCCAAAACAAATGGCCCAACAGGAAATGCTGCATCCCTGCCCAGGAAAATATGCTTTTTCGTTTTATTTCCCGGAAGAAACCGATCAGCATGCATACAAATCAATTCATTTCTTTTCAACGCCTCGCTAATTTCGTAAATATGGGAAAGGTCATTTTTAATCACTATAAACTTCACGGCCTTTTCTCCGGTAACACTTTCCAGATATGATTTTATCTGTTCATGCTCTCCATCAAAGATAACGATATTGATGGCTGTGTGTAAGCGTTTTAAGAGGTGGCCTGCCATATCCCAACTGCCCAGGTGACCACTCATTAAAATGCCTCCTTTGCCTTGTTTAACTATTTGGTGCAGATTTTCTTCTCCATCGAAATGGAAGGAAAAGGGGTTATTGGTTCCGCTCATCAACGCTACCTTATCGATCAGGGTCTGGCCAAGAAGGTAATAGTTCTGATAAATGCTAAAAAAGGATTTCATCCATCCGGAACCAATCCGAAATCGATAAAAGGAATACAAAGCCCGGGAGGCAGAAAATGAAAAAAAGAAAAAGTAAAGGGTTACAAATCGCAATAAAAAATAAGCAGGGCGTACTCCTCCCTGCTTCAATATCCAAACAAAAATCCGGTATCCGGCTTTATTTCCCCGGGATTTTCCTTCCCATGCGGGCATTAAACCAATTCTTTAGCGTTAACTTTTTGAATTACATAGTCGCAGAACTCCTTAAAGGAATTAATATCTGAAAAATCTTCCGGTTTTACTTTAAATGCGAAATTGCTTTCTATCACCACCACAAGATCGATGTAATCAAGGCTATCCAGCCCTAAGCTATCTTTCAGATTGGCCTCCGGTGTAATTTTTTCGGGTTCCACTTCAAATTCATCTACCAGAAAGGCTTTAATCTTTTCAATTATTTCTTCATTTTTCATACTATAGCAGTGGTTATACGTATTTCTTTACAATGAGGGTTGAATTGGTACCTCCGAAGCCGAAGGAGTTCGACAAAAATACGTTAAAATCCCTTTGTAGTGTGCTTTTTACGATATTCAATTTAGCCGAATCTTCATCCGGATTTTCGAAATTTATATTGGGAGCGATAAATCCGTTTTTCATCATAACCAGGGAATACACGATTTCGCTGGCACCGGCCATCCAACATTCATGCCCGGTCATGGATTTGGTTGAACTTACATAAGGGTTTGAACTGCCAAACACCTGATGGATTGCCCTGGCTTCACTGGAATCGCCAGCAGGAGTGGAGGTGGCATGTGCGTTGATATATTCAATATCCGAAACCTGCAGGCCTGCATCCTGTAATGCTCTTTCGAGCGACCTGACGGGCCCGTCAACCGTAGGGTTTGAAATATGGCCTCCATTGGAAGAAAATCCATAGCCCACTACTTCGGCGAGGATTGGCGCCCCTCTTTTAAGTGCTGAATCGAGGCTTTCAAGAATTACCGTGGCAGCCCCTCCACTTGGTACCAACCCATCCCGATCCCGATCAAAAGGCCGGGACGCTTTATGTGGTTCATCCATCCGGACAGAAAAGGCCGAAAGTGCATCAAATGAGGTCATGGAAAGAAAATTTATTTCCTGTGCCCCACCGCAAATTATCGTGTCCTGTAATCCGGATTTAATAAAATGATACCCCAATCCAATAGAGTGAGAGCCGCTTGCACATGCAGCGCTAACAGTAAAATTCACACCCCTGAGTCTGAAAATCGTAGCCAGGTTCATGGTTACGGTTGAATTCATGGTTTGGAAAACCGCACCCGAACCCAACAACGTAGTATCTTTCTTTTCCCTAACGAGGTCGTTTGATTCTATGACGGCTTTAGCGGATGAATCATTTCCATAAAAAATTCCCACTTCCTTACCGGCTATAAATGCCGCATCCATTTTGGCATTTGCCAATGCCTCAAGGGTGGCCATATAGGCATATTCTGCTTCTTCGGGGAGCATTATACGCGCCCGGCGGTCGAGCAATCCTTTTAACTCGGGTCTTTCAACAAAACCGGTAAGGGCCGACCGGTATCCGTACTCCTTGCGCCGGGGGTCGAAGATGATTCCCGACCTCCCCTGAAACAGGGAATCCCGGACTTCATCCAGGTTTTTCCCTATGCAGGAATAAATCCCCATTCCGGTAATTACCACCCTGTTGTTCATGTTCTTTTAATCTTTATGGAAAAATTCCTTACGAATATAGGCCACCATTAATAGAAATCACCTCACCGGTTATATAGCCGGCTTCGGGGGCTGCAAGAAAGCCAACGGTAAAGGCTACTTCTTCGGGAGTCCCAAACCGACGCAAGGGAATCAGTGCTTTGAGTTCGGCTTCATTCAGGCCTTCCGTCATATCGGTTTTTATGAACCCGGGGGCAATAGCATTTACAGTTATCCCTTTCCGGCCAATCTCCTGGGCGAGCGCCTTAGTAGCCCCAATCACCCCGGCTTTTGCGGCGGAGTAATTGGTTTGTCCCGGCAACCCCTTCAAGCCCGATAATGAAACGATATTGATAATTCTTCCATATTTTTTTAATAGCATTTGGTTTACTACCAACCGGGTTACATTAAAGAAACCGCCCAGGCTGGTATTTAATACATTATCCCACTGTTCATCTTTCATCCACATCAATAAACCGTCATCGCGGATACCTGCATTATTCACCAAAACCTCTATGGTTTTTTCCGGGTTAGCTTCAATCCACCCACCCAGTTTCTCCTGTACTTCCTTCCGGTTGGCAACATCAAATTGAATCAAATCAGCATCCACCCCTGCACTTCGTATAAGGATTGCCGTTTGTTGAGCTTCTGCTTCATTGGAACGGTAATTGATAAGGATATGGTATCCAATTTGGGCAAGTTGGATACAGACTGCCCTGCCTATTCCTCGTGAGCCTCCTGTTACCAGTGCATATTTCATTCGTAAAATTTTGGGGTTACGCCGGATTAAAGCTAAACAAAGTATTTATTCCTCCCAGTTTTCGGGCAAATTGCCAAGTTTGAAAGAAATCACCGGGTCAGATTTTTCGAAAAACTTCTTGATTCGTTGAAGGTCTTTGTATTTGGGATTATCCTCTACAAATTTCGGAAAAAGTTTACGAACCTTTGCAAATACGTTCCCTGTTTCCGAAGAAAGCCGGTCATCACATTTCAAAAAATCAATTGCCTGCAGGACCGACATCATCTGGATCCCCAAAACCTCAAAACTGTTATCGATAATTTTCCTGGTAATGAGGGCCGCATTACATCCCATGCTTACAATATCCTGGTTGTCGTTGTTATTGGGGATACTGTGAAGGTACATAGGAAACGACAGGGTCTGGTTTTCGGCCACGGTAGAGGTGGCGGTAAACTGCATTCCCTGCATACCGAAATTTAGCCCGAGGGTGCCGAGGTTAACGAAGGGCGGGAATTTCTGGTTAAGCTTTTCGTTCAATAAATAATTTAGCTGGCGTTCGGCAAGCATGGAAAGCTTGGTGATGGCGGTCTTAAGCTTATCCATTTCCAATGAAACATAATCGCCATGGAAGTTCCCTCCATGAAAAATATTATTGTTTTTATAATCTATAACCGGATTGTCGTTTACCGAGTTTAGCTCATTAACTACCACTTTTTCGGCATACGCAATGGTATCGTACACAGGGCCCAAAACCTGGGTAACGCAACGCAGGGAATAATATTCCTGGACCTTATCTTCGAACACTTCGTGGTTGAGATTGGCCGGGTTATATAAATATTCTGAGCGGCTTCGCACCATTTTACTATCCTTCAAAATATCTCTGAGTTGGGCTGCTACTGTATTTTGGCCTGTATGGTGTTTTACTACATTCAATTCATGGGAGTAATGATCGTCGTAGGCCTCTACAATTTCATTAATCATGGCCGATAGTAAAACACTCCACTCGATGAGCTTTTGAGCCTGTATGATATTCAGCATCCCGATTCCTGTCATGGCAGAGGTACCATTGATAACCGCTAAACCTTCCCTGATCCGGATTTTTAGCGGGGTGATACCCAATTTTTCATAAACGGTGGCGGTAGGTTGAACCACCCCATCAAATATCACCTCCCCTTCCCCAATTAGAACCAGGGCCAAATGGGCAAGCTGCACCAGGTCTCCACTGGCGCCCACCCCTCCGTGCTCGAAAATGCAGGGTGAAATATTATTATTTATGAGGTTTACCAGCATTTGGAGGCTGTCTGGATGAACCCCGGAATAACCCTGGATAAGGCTCTGTAAGCGTGCAACCATAACCGCTTTCACCATTTTTGGGGTCATTAATTTCCCCCCTCCCGAACTGTGGCTACGGATAAGGTTATATTGGAGTTGCAACAGATTTTCTTCACTCACCTTATACTGGGCCATGGGGCCAAACCCCGTATTGATACCATATATCAGCTTATTGGAAGAAAACCGTTGAAGAAATTCAAAACTTCTGGCGGCATTTTCTATTGCCCTATCAGAAAGAATAATTTTTTTGTCCTTAAAAACTATATCCGAAAACTCACTTAAAGAAAGCGGACTATCCCCGACAACGATCATGGGCCACCTAAAATTTAATTGCTGGCTGAAAAATGTTAATCTGTAAAATTAATACAAACTATTTAATACAAATTTAAGGAGCAAAATTCTTGAAAAATAAATTTGGGGATGAAAAAGCAGTCATTTTCACTGGCTGATAAACAAGATACTTTCCAAAATACGATTTATTGCGTATCCATTTTTATTTATAAAATCATTAATTTGTATTCAAATTCACCAAAATGAAGAAAATAATTGCTCTTGCCATTTTATTTTTTGCCATTCAGGCAAATGCCCAAAAGGTTAAGTTACAAAGCGGCAGCCTGGATGCCCTAAAATCTGAAAATTCCATTAATATCGAATTTAAGTACGATGGGATGAGTGTGGGAAAGTATGATACGGAAAAAGAATACCTGGATGCAAAAACTGCAGAGTACAATAAAAAAGAAGCAGGGAAAGGGGATGCCTGGGCTGCAAGTTGGAAAAACGACCGGGAATCAAGGTTTCAGCCAAGATTCATTAAAGAATTTACGGAACAATCTAAGATGACCAACGACAAGAATGCGAAATATACCCTCATTTTTAATACCCTGAGAACTGAGCCGGGTTATAATGTGGTGATTTCAAGAAAAGATGCATCCATTGATGGAGAAGCCAGCATTGTAGAAACCGCAAATCCCTCCAATGTGATTGCCACTATTTCGGTAAAAAATGCACCCGGCAGGATTTTTGGCGGATATGATTACGATACGGGTGTCCGCCTGCAGGAAGCGTATGCCACCGCCGGAAAAAAACTGGGGAAGTTTATCAAATAAGCGTAATAAATCTTTTTCCATACCTGCCTCAAAATTTTGAGGCAGTTTTTTTTATTCAAGCCTCAACAAGTTTTTAAAAAGAATAACCGAAAAGCACTAATATCTCCCCTCCTTTCATAAAGATTTTCAGCGGAAAACCATTTCAAATAAATGACCTGAGTGGGGTGGCCGGCGGTATCATCATAACAGAACAGGACCCCATTTTGTAAATATTCGGGTATATTACATTGATCCATGTCATCGAAACTAATTGATAAACTGAAGCACAAACCCTTTGTAAGGGCCATTGTATATGCCCTGGTGGGAAGTATCTCCTACCCGGGTCTGAATATATTTAACCGGCTCCGGATAGAAGGTACCGAAAATATTGAAAGCCTGCCAAAACAAAATGTACTTTTCGTAAGCAATCACCAAACATATTTTGCGGAGGTAATTGCCTTTCTGCATATTTTTTGTGCTGTAAAATGGAAAAGAAAGAACAGGCTGGGGTTCCCCTGGTACCTCCTATCACCGTACACAAGGGTATATTTTGTTTCGGCAGCGGAAACGATGCAGGCAAGCTGGTTAACCCGGCTTTTCGAGTTAGCGGGTTCACTCACGGTAAGGCGTACCTGGAATGCCGACAGCACCATTCAGCGTAAGGGTCTCGATCCTTCCGATACCCGAAAAATAGAACGGGCTTTAAAGACAAGCTGGGTCATCAATTTCCCCCAGGGAACCACCAAACCCTTTGCTCCGGGAAGAAAGGGTACCGCACTCCTCATCCGGCAAACCAACCCCATCGTAATACCAATACGAATTGATGGATTTAATACGGCATTCGATAAAAAGGGGCTCCGAATGAAAAAATGGAGGACTTCCTTATCTGTAAAATTTGGAGCTCCACTAAGGTTTACCAGCGAGCAATCAAATGAGGATATTATCGAAGAAATTATGCTGGCCATTGGCCAAAGTAAAACGCAGGCCCCTAACCCGGGTGCCGGTTATCCATAAACTTCATTACTTTTCTCCCCGTTTCGGGCATTTGCATTTTTTGCAATTCTTCCTTGTTAATATAGCTTACTTGAGGACTAACCCTTAACCTTGCCTGTAGGTTGGCCCTAATCTTGCGGTCGGTTTCCTCGGCCAGGTTCGATGGAAGAATATGCAGTTTCACTTCATCTGTTCCCACTTCATTGGAATATACTTCCACCACATAATCCCGCACATCTTCCATATCGTTTAACATATCGAAGAGAGCAGGAGGGTATAGCGTTGTTCCTTTAAACTTAATCATCTGCTTTTTGCGGCCCACTACCGGCGAGAGGCGTGTAGACCATCTCCCACAACGGCATTGGCCAACATGGTGAATACAAATATCTCCCGTTTTATAACGAACCAGGGGCATTCCGGTTACCCCCAGGGTAGTGATGGTTACCTCGCCTGGTTCCCCCGGCGAAACAGGATTGTCATTATCATCCAGCATTTCGAGAATAATCAGTTCAGGTTGCATGTGCCCGCCACAAAAGAATCCACATTCCGTAAACGCTGTTTGCATTTCGGTAGAGGCATAGGTAGAGTACAAATCAATATTCCATGCTCCGGCAATTTTTCTTCCTAATACATTTAAGGAGAAATCGGTGTTACGAATATTTTCTCCAATACAGATGGCTTTCTTCACCGAACTTTCGTTCAGGTTTATGCCATGTTGTTCAGCAAAATCTATCAGTTTAATAATAAACGAAGGAACAGCCACAATGGCAGTTGGATTCAAGCGGCTTATCGTATCTAATTGCAGGGACGGCACGCCCGGTCCCAGCCGAATGATTCCTGCACCTATCTTTCGAAGCCCGCTATAATAGGCCATCCCAGCCATAAATTGCCTGTCGAGGGTCAGCATTAACTGAAAAATATCATCGGCAGTGGCACCTGCACAGGTAAAGGAATGATATTCGTTTAAGGCTAACCGTAAGAGGTCGTTTTCGGTAAGGGCAATATTTACCGGGCTGCCCAAAGTTCCGGAGGTAGAACTATATTCAATTACTTCGCGTTTTGGCACACAAAGAAAATCATTGTTAAACAGTTGCAATTGTTCCTTTCCAATGGGGGGAACTTGTTTCAATTCGGCCAGGGTCTTTATGGAAAGAGGTGAAATTCCGCTTTTTTGAAAGTGTTTTCTAAAAAATGGTGAATGGGCAGAAACGTAAGCAAGGGTCTGCTGAAGTTTCTGCTCCTGCATGGCAACAATAGCCTGTTGCGGATCGGTGCGGATAGGGCCGTTACTCATCATAATTTTTCGAGTATTACAAATGCAACTGCAAATTCTTTAATGTGCGATAAAGAAACAAAGATTTGGAACCCGGGTAATTTTTCAAGAGTGGCTTTTGTATTGCCCAGCAGGGATATTTCTGGTTTACCCTCTTCGTTTGGCAGGGTTTCAATTTCATTAAAAGACGTACCTGTTTGCCAGCCTTTTCCAAGGGCCTTTAAGAAGGCTTCCTTTGCGGCAAATCGGGCAGCATAATATTCGTACTTACCCGTCATCTTTTCACAATAGACAATTTCTGCCGGAGAAAACACATACTCCCTGAAACCCGGGTGCCTTTGCATTTTATCGGCTACCCTTGCCACCTCAATGATGTCGGTTCCAATACCTGAAATCATTCCTGCAACGATTTAATTTTTTGAATTTGTTTCTGGATGTGTTCTTCTTCCGGTTTTGTAGCAATCACTTTTGTAAGCGCTTCTTTATACCATTGAAGCGCCCTGCTGTAATTATGCTGTTTAAAAGCATAATCGGCTGCAAGCACATAGGCATTGTAAAAATAGGGGTTACTTGCAACGATACTGTCCGGAACGACTTGTTTCCCATCTGCGATATCCTGTTTAAATTTCCTATACTGTTCAAACAAACGGAAGGTATCTGTCAGAAGATAAGGATCCGGCGGAATAGTTAGGTCGGAATCGATCACTTCCCTGTTTTGTGCCAGACCTTTCATGGCAAAAATTTTATTCAGGTCGTAAGCCACATATTCCCCTAACTGCCAGGGTGAGGTAGAAACCCAAACTAATCGTTTTTCCGGTTCAAAAACCACCGAATGGTGGGCAATCATTTGGTTAATGGCCTTTTCATTTCCTTCTCCAATATCCTTTCCGTTTAACCCTTTCCGGTCGCGAAGGATGGCTACTGTGGCCGACACCGTATTGTGCCTGTCGGCATCTACCAGTTCTTTAAGCCGCTGGTAACGGTATTCGGAGGCGCTTTCGGAAATTTGCTGCTGGTTTTTTTTTGTATGTAAAAATTCTTTACCCTGGAAATGATTGGTGCAAAGGATATAATTCTGATGCGGGTCGTACACATCCAGGTCTGTGGGAGTTTTCTCAATGATGACTGCTTTATGATCGGCAGCTGAAGCCACCAGGAAAGATTCGGAAACAAACATTTTCCGTTTCTTTGCGATAGCGACAGCTTCGCTGATGTTACCGGCATATTGCAGAATCTCGCGGGTCACTAATGAAACCGGGGTTGCAGAGGAAGTGGGAATATCGGATTTTGCAGCGTTAATTGTGACCGCAAGCCCCTGGTCGTTCATCCCTGAAACGGCACCAATAAATCCGCCCCATGTAACAATCATAAATTTATGACCGCTTGAGGGATTAAAGAATGCCACAATTTTATCTTCCGAAAATTTATCGCCAACCCAGAAATCGAAATTCCTTCCCATTATCATACTACTATCAGCAGAGTGGCTTCCCCAGGTAGCAAATGAAGTGCAACCCACGAGGGCCAGGTTTTGAACGGCATGGCCGATATCATGCGCAGCATGATAATTCAGGATGCGTTGGTAATTCGTGCCAAGGTATTGGAATGCGGGGCTGGCAGAGGCGGAAATACCATAAATTTCTTCCTTATCCTCTTCGGTAACGTATTTATCAAGATTCCGGTTAAAAAACCCGATCATATCTTTTAAAAAACTCCGGCTAAATCCGGAAGGAATCATTTTAAAAATTTGGTCGGCAAAATGCTCTTCCTGCCTTACCACCAGCTCTTTCGTTAGCTTCCCATTAATGACGCCCCGATCAAATGGTTTTCCCTCCACATACAATTCATATAGGCCCGATTTACTATGCCGGAACCAATTATCGCCTATAGTATAAAACCCATTTCCATGATCTACTCTTTTTAGATTTAAAGCCGATTTATCTTTTACATTCGGCGGCTTAACATTAGAAACTGCCTTTACATATATATAAAAGCAAATCAGCAACAAAAGCAGGATGCCGATAAAATACAAAAAGACTTTTACAATTTTTTTCAGGCTACGCATTCCTGATTTTTTTTATAATTTCTTCACTCTCTAAAACCGAAGCACAGGTTACCAACCCACTCATAGCAGTACCCAATACCCCATGCAGGTTGAGGTTTTGGCCGGTTAAAAACAGATTTGGTACTTTGGTTCGGGATGATATAAAAGTTTTCATTGGATTAGCAGCATCTTTTACGATTCCATACATGGAACCATCGGAGCTACCAATATAATCTCTATAGGTTAACGGTGTAGAGGTATAATAGTTCAGGATATGGTTTCTTAAACCTGGAAATTTCTTTTCTGCCAAATCGATTAATAATTCTGCCTTACCCTGTTTAAATGCATCGTATTCTTCACCCCGGTCATTTTCATCGGCAACGGTATTAAAAGATCCAGCCCATCTTTCCACCTCGCTGAAACGCATGCAGGCTAAAATAGTCAGGGAATCGGCAAAAGTTTCCGATTTAGAAGAGGCGGAGAAAAAAAGGGCATACCCCAGGGGCCAGTTGTCTTCTGTATGGTGAGCCATATCCCAGGCATGACCAAGGGGTTTAAAATAATAATTATGTTTATTATAAGGGAAGCTGTTTTTCTTAAATACGATATTGACCTGGAAACCGCCAATACCATTTTCCATCGATTCCAGCCGCTGCCGGTAGCTGTGGCGGATGATATCTGTCTTAGCCAGTTTGAGTGTAATAGCCGGGTGGATATTGGATATTATTCTTTTTGCTTTGATTATTTGGTCATTTTCCAATCTAACCGAAGTTGCCATGCCCTTTTCAACAATGATTTCATCTACCCGCGCCTTTGTAATTATCACTCCGTTATGCGCTCTGATATTCTTTGCCATCAAGCGGGCTATAATTGAGCCACCATCCACACACTTCCAGGAGCTTTCAATATAGCTATTAAGAATCATGGCATGAACATAGAAGGGCGTCTTTTCCCCATCCAATACATAAAGCATACTATTTCCAACCAGCACTTCCCGAAGCAGTTGGTTATTAGTTAGCGATTCTATAAAGGGCTTCACCGCCAATTCAATCACCGATGTTTTCTCCGAAAAGTCTCCTCCATCCCGCAAATTATACAAAGGGAACCGGCTGCAGATATCCCGAATCACATCACAATATTTGCGGATCGCCTTTTCTTCTCCGGGGAAATCCTTAACCAGGTGGCCGATAAAATTTTCGTAGCCCTGGGCAAATACATAGTCTTTCTGCTCATCGCCTATCATTATTTTATCGAAACAGTCTTCTTCCAGCTTTTGAAGTTTCAGTTTATCAATAATCCCCAGGTATTTAAAAATCTGAAACAGGTTCTGTCCCGGGCCGAGGCCTCCAATATAATGTACCCCCGAATCGAAAATGGTTTTATCACGTACAAAGGTTTGCAGGCAACCTCCAATTTGTTTATTCTTCTCCAGCACACAAACCCGGAATCCTTCCCGGCTAAGAATATCCGCACATAGCAAGCCACCCATGCCGCTACCAATAATTACTATATCATATTCCTTTGACTCCATTTATTTATGCAAAACAAAAATAGTGTTGGAAGTTACATCCGAATCGTTAATCATTTCAACCCGCATTCCAAACTTGTAGGCCACCTCCAAAATACGAGTCCGGTTCAGGAAAATCAGTTTATGTTCCGTCTTATTAAATTTAAAAATACGGGTCGAAAACAATTCGGTGGTTTTCGTACGGCCGTGCTTTTCATTTTCAGCATCGCCTTCTCTAATTATCAGTATTCCATTATCATGAAGCGCCCCAATGGCCTTTTCCATAACCTGATCCTGGGCATCCTGTGGTAGATAATGCAACACATCGGCCATTATAATGCTATCGTATTTTTCAAATTCAAACTGAAGAATATCTGCCTGTGCGAAACGGATACGTTCGTTGCGGCAAAAACAACGTTGGGCTGTATCAATTTTTTCCTCATCATAATCTATACCGGTAATGTCCCTTCCTTCTCCTGTAAAAGAAAGCATATACGACATAAATCCATAGCCACATCCTGCATCAAGCACTTTTGCTGTTTTGGGAATCAGGTTATGAAAAACGGAGTAATCCTTTTCCAACTTCACTTTTATCCGCATATACCATTCCAGCACGGGGCCTTTATAAATAAAGTTGTAATACAGTTTGTTCCGAAAGTACCGGGGAACTTCCATTTCTTCCCTCAATTTCTGAAACTCTTCCCGCATATATCTTCCCACGTATTTGGCAGCAGTAGAATAACCACCGGCCAATAAAGGGTTGCCTGGGATTATCCGAGGAAGAATTTTAACGGTAAGTTGTCCGTCTTTCAACAGGAGATCCTTTTTATGAAGCGTATAATCGTTACCGTGAATAAGGATTGGCAGGATATCAACTCCCAGTTTTTCTGCGAGGTAAAACGCTCCTTTATGAAATCGGCGAATGACGCCATCAGCCGAGCGGGTCCCCTCCGGGAAAATAAGGAAAGAATATCCCTTATTCACCCGTTCTTTCATCTTATCAAGATGGTTTTCAATTTCTTCAGCCGGAAAATAATCGGCCATTCGGATTACCGGGCCAAAATAAGGCGCGTTCCATTTCCGGCGGTTGGTGAACATAAGAATTTTAGGGTGCAACATCATTAATGCCACAATATCAAGAGAAGACTGATGGTTGCAAATTATAACAGCCGGTTTCGAGAAATCTTCCTTATCGCCGTTGATGATTTTCTTTTTCACATTCACCATTATATACACCAGCGATTTGGTTGCCAGCCACAGCATCCGGTGGTACAATAGTTTTCCTCTCTCCTTAACCCGGAGGTGTGCAAACAGCCGGCCTACCACGGTAAAAAAAATACTCCAGTGAATGAAATACGAAAAAGCAAAGGAGGACTTTAAAAATCCCCAAAACGTCCAGGGGTACAAGCCCCTTTTAACTCTATTCGTAATGAGGAGATTGAATAAAAAGGGAATCAGGATTTGAGACATCATCACTACACACAGGATACCGGTTATTGAAATAAGGGCAATAGATTTTAATGCAGGGTGTTGTGCAAAAATAAGTACGCCAAGTCCGGCAATAGTGGTTACCGCAGAAAGGATAATAGAAGATTTATAAGAGGAGAGATTTTTTCGGCCGGTTTTATATTCTTGTAACAAACCATCCATTATAAACAGGCTGTAATCATCGCCAAGCCCAAATATTAAGGCTGAGATAATAATGTTGATTATATTAAATTCAATATGGAACAGGCCCATTATTCCCAAAATCCACACCCAGCTAATAGCCATCGGGATAAAAGAAATAAGAGTAAGTTCAATCCTCCCGTACATCAGCAGCAACACAAAAAACACCAGCGATGCCGTCATCCAGGCAATACTTGAAAAATCGGCATTTATTAAGCCCACAAAGCGGGACGACAGATATTGCCTATCCAGTACAGTTACATAGGGGTTATTTTCAAACTTATGGTAAACGCTATCCTTTTTTCCGGACACTACTTTAACAAGGGTCACTACGGTATGCCTCCCATTTTTATTGGAGATATAATCGGAAAGAAATGCATTCTTCATGCTGCTTGCTGAGGCGGAATCAACAGGTTGGTATTTTCTTTCAATCAACTCTCGTAAAGGCATAAACGCCTTCTCCCTGAAACCGGCTTTAACACCTGCAGAAACTATATGGTTCAGGAAGCTGTCTGTTCTCTCCTTTGTCCAAAATGCTTCCCATTTTGATATGCGCAATCTTTGCAAAGAATCGGAAATGATCAAAGAGGAAACTCCTGATTCCTTAATTACCACACCCTGTTTTTGCAGACCGGCCAGTTCCTGATTAACCCTTTCATTATGTTTCAGGGCATCGTCCATTGTTCTTCCCTCTGTAACGAGGTAAATAGATTGGAGGGAATATTTATTAATTTCATTGAGTTGTTGTTGCGACTTTTTCAATGCCGGCGACATGAAGTTCATTTCTTCCAGATCTGTTTGAAACCCGGCTTTATGTACCCAAAATGCGAAAAAGACAGTAAGGATAAAAATGGCGGCTACCAGCCATTTATTGGATTCGGGTTTCAATTCAGCGATTCGATTAATCAACCCCTTATTTTCTTTCTCCCTATTGTCCTTAATTCTTTTACCCATTAAATGGGGCAGAAAAATAAGTGACGCGAGGGATGCTCCTATCAGGCAAAAGCCCGCGAAAAGGCCCAGGTCGCGAAGCATTTCAGATTTTACAAACGCAAGGCAAAAGAAACCGCCAATGGTAGTAAAGCTACCGATGGTCATGGGTTGTGCCAGGTGGGCAATGGTTTCGGGCATATTCCGGGTATGCCGGAAATGGTTATACAAATGCAGCGAATAATTTACGGCGATACCCAGGATCACAGATCCAGTACCCAATGCAATAACAGAAATACTGCCTTTAATAAGCCCAACCATCGCCAGGGCAAACACAGCGCCGTAAACAACCGGAATAAAAATAATAAACGGCGCCCGTTTCTGCCTGAAATAAAACCCGAGAAAAAGCATGATAAACAATACGGTTATGCCCTGGGTAAGCAACGAGTCGGAACGTAATTGGCGGGCATTACCTACCGAAACCGCAGTAGCACCAAAATAATGGATGTTGATGTGGGGGATTTCTTTCAGGTTGTGGAGGGAGGCATCAAGAAGCGAAATGAACTTACTGTTTTGCCCGGTATTTGAGGGCGGATATTTTGGGGTAATAAAAAATAACAAATGCCGATGATCCCGGGTAACCACATATCCATCATACAACTCAAAATTATCATCATACTGAAGCTGTTGCAATTTTTTCATTCCTAAAAAACTGATGCCCGAAGGATCGGCTGCAATAAACTGCTTCAGTGCCATTCCGGCAGGAGAACTCAGGATGCGAAGGTTGTTTTGAACTGTTTGCTCTACCCTATCACCGCTGATGAGTACCCGGATAGAATCATAATCTGCATCATTCAAAAAGGCGGGCAGGTGGTTCTGGATGATGGAAAATAAACCGGTTGCCACAGATTCATCTACCCGGCCATCCATTTTTGAAATATACCCTTTTGCGCTATTTTCAATAACCGGTATTACCCGATCGGCGGTAGCCACCAAGGTATCCACTGCATCTTCAGAACTATCTTTTGTGCTGATGATAAATACCAGTTTATCCATAAACTTAGAATCCTGAAACACCTGGTTCAGCTTATCGATTTTAGGATCCTTGGGTAATATGGAGGAAATGTCTTCTTTAAAATGAATCTTCGTGGCAAGAAATCCAAACATCAAAAAGCTGGCAATAAAAATTACTGCCAGCATAATTCGCCGGGAAGAAAAATAGAAGTATAATTTTTGAAATAGGGAACCCATTTGTTATCCGGATATTGCTGTTTTTCGGGGAATTATTTTAATAACCACAAAACTTAACATTCCAAAAAAAATGCCCGCCAATAGAGCCAGGGTTATTGCACCATAAATATATTGTTCGAGGTTGGTTCCAATGGATTGTAATGTAATTTTATTATTAAAGTTCAGGTGCATGGCTCGGTTGCCCATCCAAATCGTCCCAAGGCGGTAACTTCCAAAAAGCACAAAAGGCAGCAAAGGAGGAATGCTGATATTGGCACCGATAATTACAAGAGCCTTATTCAATTTGAATACTACCGATAATATAATGGCAGTAATTAATTGAAAGCCCCAAATGGGCACAATACCCATAAATACGCCCAGGCCGAGGGACAAAGATTTTTTAAAGGCTGATTCACCAGGCACAATAGCCAACGCCCATAACCTTTGCCAAAATTCCCTTTTCCATATATTCATTATGATTTCCACCGGCTTAATGTATAAAAAACTAATCAGTACAAGAACGGTATTCAATACACTAATACGGAAGAAATCCTTAAATGGTCGAAAGTGCGAAACCCGTTCCCCCTGTGGTGCATAGTAGACGCTTACCGGCACTTCAACTACCTTTACACCCCTCCATGCTGCCCGCACCAATACTTCAATTTCAAATTCGTACCGGCTTGTAAAATACCGTAATTGGGATAGCGGTTTTAAGGGGTAAAGGCGATAACCGGATTGTGTATCCGAAACCCGGATCCCGGTTTCTACCTTAAACCAAAAATTGGAAAACCGGTTACCAAAACTGCTTCCCCCCGGAACGGACTCCTGGTTCATATTCCTTGCCCCAATAATGATGGCATTTTTATTCTGTTTAAGTTCATTCAAAAAAAGCGGAAGGTCTTTGGCAAAATGCTGCCCGTCTGAATCAATACTTATGGCATAATCAAACCCCTTACTCAGGGCAAAGGCAAAACCTCTTTTTAAGGCATATCCCTTCCCTTTATTGGGAGAGTAATCAACTACCTGCAAACCAGGCATACTTTGCAACAGCTTTCCCGTTTGGTCTGTAGAACCATCATTCACTACAATTACATCATCACAAAAATCTTTAACATCTAAAATAACTGCCTGCAATGACTTCACATTATTATAAGTGGGAATAATTACACAGGTTTTTAATTCCTTAAATTCCCGGCAAAAATTCGAATTTGTTTGCATGTAAGGTTCCGGCAGGTTGAAAAACACGATAGCCCTGAAAATTTATAAGTCCTGGTTAAAGGGATTGAATACTTTTTTCAAAAATACAAAAATCAGGGTGGTTAATTTATCTTCCATTTCTATAAACCCTCGATATCTTTAATAAAACTCTATACTGCTTTCATGCGAATAACTAACTCCATCCCCGGATTCATATTTTTTTTTGAAAGGAATCAATGTCCCAATTCTAAAAACAATTCTTTCCATTCCTTGCCTGGGGCAAAATGTATTCAGGGGGATAGTCCATCGATGGCCATATTAAAGCGCCCTGGAAAGCTTTAAAGTAATTTTTCGGTGAACGGAATTTTGGAATCATTCCATTTGCTTTCCTTCCGGCCATGCCAGGAAATGGCGGATAATATTTTTCACCCGAGGAAAATAACCTGTTGTTCTGATATGAATACCTGGCCGACCGTTTTTCGCTATACCGGATAAAACATAATATTGGCCAGGGCATTTTCCGATTATTTTCCCTTTCCGGTAAATGGAAATGGACGCAATTCTGGAATATCTGCACTACCTGGGCCCGTGTATCTAATGATAACAAAATGTTTAATGACGGTGGCGACTTATTTTAAACCCCCAATGGAAACCCCTTTACCGAAATAGGTACAGAAATTTAAAATATTTTTTATCTTATTTGGATTGATTTCATTTGGCAGGTCCAAATAATACCCGGTCCATTCCAGGCATCGCGGTTTGGTATCTTTGGAAGTTTCATGGTATGATGGTAACTACAGGGCAAACACCTGCAATGCATTGTGGCTGGTTATCCTGGCTACCTCTCCCAAACCTATCCCTTTAATCCGGGCTATTTCATTCGCAATAATGGGCAAATAACTGCTTTCATTGCGTTTTCCCCGGTAGGGAACCGGGCTTAAGTAGGGAGAATCGGTTTCTAATACAATATGTTCCAGTGGGATTTCAGATAAAACAGCAGCCAGCCCCGATTTCTTATAGGTAAGAACCCCTCCGATCCCCAACAGAAAACCCAAACCGATAATTTGTTGTGCTTCTGCCAGGTTGCCGCCAAAACAATGAAAGATTCCCCTTTTCTCCGGCAAATTATTCCTTACGAGTTCAATTGTGTCTTCCATCGCATCCCGGGTATGGATTACAATAGGAAGGGAATACCGGTTGGCTAATTCAATTTGGTGTACAAACAGTTGTTGCTGAAGGTTGATAAATTGTTTGTCCCAGTAATAATCCAGGCCTATTTCACCAATGGCAGCAAATTTTCGATGAGTAAGCATATCTTCCACAAACGCTATCTCTTCCTGGAAACCTGCATTAACGGAACAAGGGTGTAAACCCATCATAGGTATGCATTTATCAGGAAACCGGTTAACCACCTTTAACATTTCTGCAGCTGTAGATTTATCAATTGCCGGGAAATAAAACCTCCTTACATCTGCTTTTTCAGCCCGGGTCATTACTTCATCCAGGTCGTTATCAAAATCATTTGTATATAAATGGCAATGGCTGTCAATCCACATTTTTTACACTTTATTGCAAATTTCTAATTATATCGAATTATCCCCAATTAACACTTTCGAAAAGGGTAAAAAAAGAAAAAGAAAAAACTTGGGGTATTAAATACTATGCTGTAACTTGGCGAAAGTTTTCATAGGGTACGGATTAAAAAAGGGCTAGGGTTTCTACCCAGGCCCATTTTTTTTGCTATAACTTTTCAAAGCTAAACCCCCGTCCTGCAAAGTGTTTTAAGGTTTCCGGGAGGCAAAAGCGCAGGCGATCAAAGGCCTTTTCTGTATCATGAAATACAATAATGGCTCCATCTCCTGCCTTGGATTTTACAATTTGCCGGCAATCTTCGCCGGATATGGAAACATCAAAATCTCCACTAAGTACTGACCACATCACCACCTTCATTTCAGGTTTCATTTTCCGAAGCTTTTCAGCCTGTGATTTTTTTATGCGACCATAAGGAGGTCTGAACAAATCAGAAGCAATCAGTTCGCCTGCCTTTAGGATATTATCAACATATAAATCATCTTTTGTTTTCCAACCATTGAGGTGGTTGAAGCTATGGTTTCCCACCGTATGACCTTCCTCCAAAACCCGGTGATATATATCGGGGTACTGTTGTACGTTTTTTCCAATACAGAAAAAACTGGCTTTTGCATTAAACTCTTTTAAAGTATCCAAAACAAAAGGAGTGGTTACCGGAAGAGGACCGTCATCGAAACTGAGGTAGATTTTTTTTTCCCCCACAGGCATACTCCACAAAAAGTTAGGATAGTATTTGCGAAGCCACCAGGGCGATCCGGTAAGAAAAGGCATAAGGCAAGATATTTATTAATTGGAATATGATGGCCTCCATTAAATATTAGCCCGGCAAAATAAAAAAAGTGGCTGTCTCATTTTTGAAACAGCCACTTAAATCCTGAGCCTGGTAATGCCAATGAATTAATAGGGAGCAATCACGGTTTGCTGAACGCCATTGGAACCTGTCCAAACCAGTTTATAATAATAAGGATTTCCTAAGCCCGGGCAGGTAGTAGGCTGACCAGTTGAATTCAACCCAAAGGTTACCTCTACAGTAGCAATCATCCGTTGGTGGGTAACCTTTCCACTCACTAAGCGGAAGTCGCAATCCTGCCTAACAACCAGTGGATTGTTGATAGATGTTACAAAGGGGTTGCCAAAACGGGTAGTTCCCCATTCCGAAATATTAGAAATATTTCCATCGGTATGGGTGCCAGAAATACTCACTACAATCCCTCCTTCATAAGTAAAGGTTTTCCTTCGTGCCACCATCCAGGTGCGTGTTGACCCATTATCGAAGGTTATGCTCATCCCGGTGCTGTTCACATCGTGAATAATGGTTCCAAGAGAGGACAGGTTCATTAACTTACCACCCGTAACATTGGTAATAGTATGAGAACCATTGATGGTAATACTCTTTCCATCACTGAGGCGGGTAATTTTCACATTACTGTAGGTAGCTGTAACTACGGCCCCCTGGTCGGAAAAATGTTCAGCTATGGGCATGGATAAGGTTATAGTTCCGGTGCGGGAAGTGTGTCCGCCTACACAGGTTCCACCGGTATACGTAATGGTAATGGTTTTTGTAGTTGTGGTGGCGTCTACAGAAACGGTGGCATCGCAAATGGCTGTTGCCACATTGGTTCCCCTTCCCGAAAAGGAAACATTTTCTTCGATAGCCGTGTTGGCATCATTGGTCGTGTTGTCCATTGCATCGGAGAAACGGGCTTCATCATCAGAATGTACGGCCAATTGCGTGTTTTCATCGATAGTACCCGGGTTATTGTCCGATTTTTTACAGCCGGTAATTACCGAAAGTGCAACCACCCCGGCAACCAGGAAAAATCCCCATACTTTTTTCATAAAAATGATTTTTAAGTTTTTGTTAAATAGGTTAGGTAGATAATTCCCGGTATAAAAGGTTTAAAGAATGGATGAGTTTTTTAAAAAAAGGTTTTCAACATTAAATTAATCCTCTTCGGGCAATAGTTGGTAATCCGTAGTTTCATCTTAACTCATCCTTAACTTTGCAACTATGGCAAATAATCAAATTAGGGTACGTTTTGCTCCCAGCCCCACCGGTGGCCTGCACCTGGGAGGAGTTCGTACGGCATTATACAATTATCTTTTTTCACAGCAGCACGGTGGAAAATTCATCCTTCGGATAGAAGACACCGACCAGTCGCGGTTTGTAGAAGGTGCAGAAGAGTATATAAATAACTGCCTGAAATGGTGTGGTATTGAGCCAGATGAGAGCCCGGAAAAAGGAGGAGAATATGGACCCTACCGGCAAAGCGAAAGAAAACCCCTTTACGCCGAATTCGCCAGGAAACTGGTTGATTCGGGCCACGCCTATTATGCATTTGATACGCCAAAAGAACTGGAGGAGATGAGGAATTCTTTAAAATCCGATGCGAACCCATCTCCCCAATATGATCAACAGGTAAGAGGGAAAATGAAAAATTCATTAACCCTTCCTGCGGAGGAAGTGGATCGGTTATTGAATGATCAGACACCTCATGTAATCCGGATTCTAATTCCCCAAAATGAAACAATTCGATTTACCGACCTGATTCATGGGGAGGTAAGTTTCGATTCCAATATTGTGGACGACAAAGTGCTTTTAAAAGCAGATGGAATGCCTACTTATCACCTGGCAGTGGTGATCGACGACTACCTGATGCAGATTACTCACGCCTTCCGGGGAGAAGAGTGGTTGAGCAGCACTCCGGTACATATTTTATTATGGAAATATTTATTTGGGATTGAGAATATGCCTGCCTGGGGGCACCTTCCACTTATCCTTGGTCCCAATGGTAAATTGAGCAAAAGAGACGGAGCCAAATATGGATTCCCGGTTTATGCCATGAATTGGGTCGATCACAATTCGGGCGAACTAACCGAAGGATTTAAAGAAAGAGGATTCCTGCCTTCCGCATTTATTAATATGCTGGCTTTTTTAGGCTGGAATGCCGGTACGGCACAGGAAATATTTTCGAAGGAGGAACTTGTAAAATTATTTTCTATCGAACGGGTACACAAGGCAGCCGCAAAATTCGATTTTGAAAAAGCAAAATGGTTCAACCAGGAATGGATCAAACGTAGCAATGCGGTTGATTTGATGGAGCCAGTAAAAAAAATATTCGATCTCCACCATATTCCCACCTTTACGGATGAATACCTGGAAACCGTTATTAGCTTAACCAAGGAACGCTGTACGCTGCTGACCGATTTTGTTCTTCAGGCAGGATATTTCTTTCAGACACCTAGGGCCATTGATGAACTCAGTATTAAGCCAAAATGGTCGGACGAAAAGTCCTTATTTTTTACCCATTTCACTTCCGCATTAGAAGGTTTACCCGACAATAACCACGATACCCTGGAGCACCTGTTTAAAGATATGGCCACACAGCAAGGAATTAAGCCGGGTGAGTTGCAAATGATATTCCGAATAATGCTGGTGGGTGAAAAAATGGGGCCGGGCGTGTTTACCATCGCCTCCACCTTGGGAAATACAGAAACTGCAAAACGCATCCATTATGGAATTGAAATTATGAATGCCTTACCTAAATAAAGAATTTATATGATAAGCAGGCCAATCAGGGTACTGGTAGCAAAAGTTGGATTAGATGGGCACGACCGGGGTGCAAAAGTGATAGCCACGGCACTTCGGGATGCAGGCATGGAAGTAATTTATACCGGCCTTAGGCAAACCCCCGAAATGGTAGTTAACACGGCCCTCCAGGAAGATGTGGATGCCATTGGGATTAGTATTTTAAGTGGTGCCCACAATACTGTATTCCCCAAAATGATTTCTCTGATGAAGGAAAAAAATATGGATGATGTGTTACTAACAGGAGGTGGTATAATTCCCGAAGACGACATGAAGACCCTGCGTGAAAATGGAGTTGGAGAACTCTTTCCTCCAGGAACGCCCACTACAACAATTGCCTCATATATTAAAGAATGGGTGCAAAAGCACCGTAACTTTTAAACAATGATCAGAAAATTTACCACCTTATTGCACCATTTAGAAAATGGTATTCTCACCATCACAATTAACCGGCCCGAAAAACTGAATGCCTTAAATGCGGCTGTATTTACAGAACTTGATATTGCAATGGATGAAGTGGCTGAAAATGAAGCCATCCGCTCTGTGATTATTACCGGAGCCGGACAAAAAGCCTTTGTAGCCGGAGCAGATATTTCTGAATTCAACAGCCTTGATAAAAATGGAGCCATGGATCTATCTCAGCGTGGACAGGATATTTTTGCTAAGATTGAGAACTCCTCCAAGCCGGTAATCGCAGCAGTGAATGGCTTTGCACTTGGGGGTGGCTGCGAACTTGCCATGGCCTGTCATTTTCGAATCGCCTCCCTGAATGCCAAATTTGGGCAACCCGAAGTAAACCTCGGGCTTATTCCCGGTTATGGAGGCACACAACGCCTTACCCAGCTCATTGGTAAAGGCCGTGCCATGGAATTACTGATGAGCGCTAACATGATTGATGCAAAATCTGCACTTCAATATGGATTGGTAAACCTCATTATTGAGCCGGAGGATCTACTGCTTAAAGCGGTTGAGATTTTGAACAACATCAACAGCAAAGCTCCCCTGGCCGTTGCCGGTTGCATAAGCTCCGTGAATGCCAGTTTTGATAAACAAACCAACGGATTTCGCCACGAGGTGGAAGTTTTTGGAAATTGTTTCGACACAGCAGATATGAAAGAAGGAACCGCAGCATTTTTGGAAAAAAGAAAAGCAAATTTTACAGGTAAATAATCAATTAACTCATGGAATTCAGAATAGAAAAAGACACCATGGGCGAAGTTAACGTGCCAAAAGACGCATATTATGGAGCCCAAACTCAAAGAAGTATCGACAACTTCCGCATTGCCCAGGACATAAACAGAATGCCGATAGAGATTATCAGGGCCTTTGCGCATTTAAAAAAAGCGGCGGCTCTCACCAATGAAGAGGCCGGTGTATTACCGGCAGAAAAATCAACCCTAATCGGCAAAGTGTGTGATGAAATTATCGCCGGCAAACTGGATGCCTATTTTCCCCTGGTAGTTTGGCAAACCGGCAGTGGCACCCAAAGTAATATGAATGTGAATGAGGTGATTGCTTACCGTGGCCATGTATTAAAAGGAGGAAAATTAGATGACAAGGAAAAATTCCTGCATCCCAATGACGATGTAAATAAATCCCAATCCAGCAACGACACTTTCCCTACTGCGATGCACATTGCTGCTTATACCGCATTGATGGAAGTAACCCTTCCGGGAATAAAAAAATTGAGGGATACCCTGGCCGAAAAAAGCAAAGCCTTTATGCAGGTGGTGAAGATTGGCCGCACCCATTTTATGGATGCCACACCACTTACCCTGGGGCAGGAAATGAGCGGGTATGTTTCACAGTTAGATCATGGAATAAGAGCCATCCATAATGCCCTGCCGCATCTTTCCGAACTAGCTCTTGGCGGAACAGCAGTAGGTACCGGAATAAATACCCCGAAAGATTATGCCGTAAATGTGGCAAAACACATTGCCAAACTAACCGGATATCCTTTTATAACCGCAGAAAATAAATTTGAATCACTGGCTGCACACGATGCCATAGTAGAAGCCCACGGAGCTTTAAAGATGGTGGCGGTAAGCCTGATGAAAGTTGCCAACGATATCCGGATGCTCTCAAGCGGGCCCAGGAGTGGAATAGGCGAAATACATATTCCCGACAACGAACCAGGTTCATCCATCATGCCAGGCAAGGTTAACCCCACTCAATGTGAAGCCCTCACCATGATTGC
Organism: uncultured Ferruginibacter sp.; assembly: GCA_964647915.1. Classification (GTDB taxonomy): domain Bacteria; phylum Bacteroidota; class Bacteroidia; order Chitinophagales; family Chitinophagaceae; genus Ferruginibacter. Next base: position 54,946 of record CAZYKA010000001.1, read on the forward strand.
CGCCCAGGTTATGGGCAATGATGTGTCGATTGGAATAGGTGGAAGCAATGGCCATTTTGAATTGAATGTATTTAAACCGGTTATGATTTATAACTTTCTCCACAGCGCACGCCTGATTGGGGATGGATGTGTATCCTTCAATGATAAATGTGCAACCGGCATCGAACCCATTGAAAAAAATATTAAAGAGCATGTAAATAATTCATTGATGCTGGTAACAGCCTTAAATACAAAAATCGGTTATTACAAAGCCGCAGAAATAGCACAGAAGGCTCATAAAGAAGGGACTACTTTAAAAGAAATGGCAGTTAAACTTGGATATGTTACACCAGAAGAGTTTGATGCCTGGGTAGTTCCGGGAAATATGGTTGGAAAACTTAGTTAGCCTATATAATAGCTTCAAGCTTTTCTACAATTGAAGGTTAGGCAACCTGCAGCCAATAGTATTATATATACTGGATAATTTAATAACTTATTCTTGTCCAAAGCTGGCTACCTTATGTTGAAAAAGGTCACTCCAAAATAGCCTCTTTGGGGGCTTCTCAATTCTTACGGGTTAGCGGATGAATAAACCTGTTTCACCAACATCGTGGGAACCCTTTTCAGATCCTCTCATTCGCCACCACCTCCCCAAATTAAATCCAACCGCCAGAAATATTGAACAAAAATTATAGGGAATAGCAATTCATTTCTATAAAAAAACGATACGTATAATCTCGGAAATTCATATCACAAGATACCGCTATACTACCGGTATTTTTTCCAGGTAATATTTCATTGAATTTAAAAATTCGGGAAAAAAGATAATGGGAGAAATCCCATTCTCAGATGCGCAATAATCCAGCCATTTCCGTATAAACCCGGCCATTTCCAATCCAAAAATGATCTTAACCATAAAAAGTATTTTTTCTATTATTTTGATCCGGAAAAAAGAAATAATAAATGCAATTTTTCGTTTAATACTTGTTATCCCGCAGTCCATGTAATGCCGTTCATCTAAATCCAATTAGCATGAAAAAACTATTACATAAATGCGCCATGCTGCTTTTGATTTTTTCTTCTATTTCCTTTCAAAAAATTTTTAGCCAGAGCCGGGTAGATGTGGGAAAAAGTTTTGCTAACTTAAGCAAGATTTCAACCGGGGGAACTTTTAAGCCCGGCGACACCATTGAAGTGCGGGTAACCATTGCCGTTCTAAATCAATCCACCCCAACCATCATAGATAATGTGCAGGTATTTGATCAGGTTCCGGCCAAAACAACGTATATCCCGGGTTCCATGCGGGTGGCAACGAATGAAGGGGTTACCTACCGGGGAAATTTTACGGATGCTTCCGATGGAGATGAGGGCACCAAATCAGGAAATAATATTACAATTAACCTGGGAAAGGGAGCCAATGGCAGCACCGGGGGAAGAATAAAATCCGACTCCAGCCGGCCTTCTTTTTATAACAGTTCATGTATTATGATGGCCTGTTATCGGGTCAAGATTAATACCACAGTAAGCTATGGTGATACCCTGCTTTTTGGAGGTCATATTAAATACCGAATGGTATCTCCCGCCTCTGGTTTCACTGATCTTTATTTCGACAGCACAAAAATTCTCATATATCAACAGCAAAACTTCTGTAGCAACGGCCGCTCTATCAGCGCCGCCTCCGATTATAATGGAACCTTTGGAAATGGGAGTACCCAAAACCGGGGCCCGGCACTTGCGTTTTCCACCACATACTCCAAAGTGAATATTTCCAACAATAAACCCAACGATTATTATTACGCTATTGTAAATAACAGCAGTGCAACCGGCGCTATAAACCCCAGCCTTTCTGTACCCAATGCCGCCCGGGTGTTTAGTGTTTGGGATATTGGCGGAGACCATACCAATGCCATAATTAAAAAGGATGGAAACCTCCCGGTTGCCCCGGGAACAAATGGCGGGTACTTCGTGTTGGTAAATGCCAGTTATAATACGAATGTCGGATACCAGGAAACCTTAACTAATCTATGCCCCAATACCTATTATGAATTTACCGCCTGGTTCCGGAATGTCTGCCCGCGTTGCGGTTGCGACAGTACCGGTAAAGGAGCGGGGTCTGTGGGTTATAAACCCGGAAAAGGAAATGATTCTGCCGGTGTAAAACCCAATCTCACCTTTGAAATAGATGGCCTTGCCTACTATACAACCGGCGATATTCCTTATAGCCGCACCGTACCCTGGAATCGGTTTGGATTTTCTTTCACTACAAGGCCCGGGCAAACGACCGCCAAATTTGCCATCCGCAATAACTCACCCGGAGGTGGAGGGAACGACTGGGCCATAGACGATATAGATATTGTGCACTGCGGCCCCTCCCTAAACATGAATTACAATCCCTTTGTTCTGGGTTGTTCCAGCGCACCCTTTGTGGTAAGCCTTGTGGACACGATCCGGTACATCCACCCAAACAGCTATATTTATTACAAATGGCAGCGAAGCAATGTAGGTGGCAGTGTTTGGACTGATATCCCCGGTGCTACCGGTGTGGGCTCTACCACCTTTGTAAGCGGTTTATATCAGTTTATAGTATCGTTACCTTCTTTCCTTGCCACCTATTCCGATAGCGGAACTTATTACCGCGTTATTACCGCTACATCAGTAGCCAATCTTTCCAATAACTGCGCGTACAACGATCAGTCGCAAACCATGATAAAAGTTATTGATTGTGGAACCGTACTGGCATCCGGTTTTCAACAATTTAAAGGAAAACTTGTACAAGGCAAGGCATTATTAACATGGGCAGTTGGAAACGAAGAAAGCCTTGACAAATATGAAATTGAAAAAAGTTATGATGGATCCTGGTTCGAAAAAATTTCGACTACCCTGCCCCGTTATCAGGAAAACCCGGTTTATACCTTTACCGATCCGCAAACCCTGGATGGCACCGTATATTACAGAATCCGTATGTTTTTAAAAGATGGGAGTTTCCTTTATAGCAAAATGCTGGTGTTAAGCAATAAATTGAAACTGGAAATAAAAGGACTAAACAATCCTTTTCAAAAAAACCTGAGTTTTGAAGTGATTGCCCCGGAAAAAGGAATACTTACCCTGAGCTTACATAATGATAAGGGCCAGATTTGTGCAAGTAGGAATATTAATATTTCGCAGGCTGGCATACAACCAGTGGAAATCAGCTCTTTAAATTTTGCCAATGGTTTTTATGTTTTAACCGCCACCATTGGCAACGAAACCATTAAACGAAAACTAATAAAAATTAACTAAAGGCTATCTGAATCAGGAATTTACTTTACCTAAAAAGAGTTCATCCCATTCATCCATCTTTCCTACTATTTAATGGATTTTCCGGGAAAATTAAGGGAGATGGGTGGGGAACAAACAACTGCCGGGATCAAAAGATCTGTGCCCTTACCAGCTCATCCTCATCGGCAGCCGACCCTGTAACCTGAACCTTATTATATATTATTCCCGTTCCTCTTGCAAACCAGATATCCTGGGTAAGCGCTTCGGTGGGACCGGTACCCGGATCTACTGCATAACTAAAATGAACCTTAATAACACTGGAATAGGAATTGCCTGCAACCACGGCCTGCACTCCACGTTCTACAATATTTGCGTTATAGGTTACCGTTACATTCCCAAGAGGGGTGGTTCCCGATCCCAGGTTACCATTCCAGGTAGCGCCTGCATTTAAGGAAGTATCCAATATCTGAACTTCGGCTGAAATATTATTGAGCAGGCCTCCTCCTAAATCGGTAGTGAAATACTGGTAAGCCCTCGCATCCTGTTTCCTGGAAGGAACACTGTCGATAACGGTTCCATTTTCCTTATTCAATATGGAACGGTATGTATTTCCGGCAAAAGAGGCTTCGTACCGACTTACTTCGTAATAAGAAGTATCGGTTGCAGCTCCTCCAACCAGGTGCATGGTCCAATTGCTGTTTGGAGTCAACGGAAAATAATCCGGATTTTCAGGGGGCGTGGTACCGGTAACGGTTACGATAAAAGAACAATTATCTACTCCGTTGCTTACTACAAAAGTGAAATTTCCTGCGGCGGTTGGAGTACCACTGGCATTCAGAACAAGGGTTTGCGCACCTGTAGTTCCCAGGTATCCGGAGTTACTAAACTGCATCCCGTTAACCGTATTGGTAGTGATAGAAAAAACGCCAATAACATTTACGGTAACATTTATGGTAACAGCACTCCCTGCGCCTATAGTTTCACCTGCCGTATATGAACCGGTAAGGGTAGCCCCGGTGCAATTTCCGGGTGCGCCGCCAAGATTATAACCAGCCTGGGGGGTTCCCGGTCCGGTAACCACCACCTCCGAAGTACAGGTTGAACCATCAAAATGAATGGTAAATACATTTGTGCCCTCTGCTATGGGAGTACCTTGTCCGATTAACCGAATTGACTGTGTGCCGGTTTCAGTTACAGACCCAACTCCTTTGAATGAAAAGCCATTAACGGTATCTGTATAAACTTCGTAAGTTCCTGCATTGGTTAACTCTACCTGCACATCAATGAAATTACTGGAAGTAAGGGCTACACTCATTTGGTAAAGGCCATTCACGGTGCTGGGCAGGCAGTTTCCGGCAATATCCTTCTTCAATGTGCCATGGGCGAGTGGGTCGGTTTCATAATCCAACTCTTTTTGGCAGGAAAAAAATACTCCGGACAGAAGCAGCAACAGGCTGAATTTTATCAAACGCATATAGTGGGTTTTTAATCTTTACAAAATATGAACATTATCATCGGCAATAGCCGTTGTTTCCACAATTTTTGTATTTTTTTTATCTTCCAATGGGGCTAATAATTTCTTCTGAAATACCAGGATTGTAATTATTCCGGTGCTGATGGAAGCATCGGCAATATTAAAGATTGGCCTGAAAAACTCAAAGTACTCACCTCCCCAAAAGGGCATCCATTCCGGAAAATGCCCCTTAATAATTGGGAAATACAACATATCTACCACATTTCCATGAAGGAATGATGCGTACCCGGCGGATGAAAAGGTGGCCAGGCCTCCATAACCAATATATTCACCAATAGCCGGATCGAACGTCATTCCTCTATCAAAAATCATCCCATAAAAGCAGGAATCGATGAGGTTTCCCAGGGCTCCGGCATAAACCAGTGCAGCACAAATGATAAAGCCTTTGCGGTTGCCCTTTTTAATAATATGCCCCAGGTACCAGGTTCCAAAAATTACGGCAATTAGCCGGAAAACGGTGAGTGCAATCTTTCCAAAATTCCCGCCAAATTTCCAACCATAAGCCATCCCTGGATTTTCCACAAAATATAATTGGAACCAGGAGCCAAATACAGGCCGGGATTCATTTAGGTGGAAACTTGTTTTTATGTAATATTTTAAAATCTGATCTATAGCCACGATCAGAAAAATAAGCAGGACTACATGTTTTCTTTTCATTCTGTGAGGTTACCCGGGTTCTACCGGGAAGGCAAAGATAAAGATTGCGGAGCAGCCATATTATCACTCTTCATAGTACAATCTTTTAACCCGTTGTGAAATATTTGTGAGGATTTCGTAGGGTATGGTGTTGGCCCACTGAGCCAGTTCCCAAACGGGAAGCCCGTCTCCAAAAACCAGCACTTCATCTTCTTCTTTTGCATCGCTTCCGGTAACATCCAGCATCAACATATCCATACAAACATTACCAATAACAGGGTAGCTTTTTCCCTGAATAAGCATCTGACCTTTTCCATTTCCTAAAATACGGGGGTAGCCATCTGCATAGCCAATCCGCACCACCGCAATCCGGGAATCCCGTGTTAGTACTGCAGCCCGGTTATACCCCACAGATTCTCCGGCCAAAACATGCTTAACCTGAGAAATGGTAGTTTTCAGGGTGGTAACATTTCTTAAAACGAGGCTTTCATCCACTCCATACATCCCTATTCCCAGGCGAACCATATTGAGCTGCATGGAAGGATGGCGATGGATGCCCGCAGAATTGGCAATATGCCGGAGAAAGGAGTAACCTAAAACAGCCGCCATCTGATCCGCAAAATTCATCAATGACTGAAACTGTTGACGCGAAAATGAATCGTGTTGAGGATCGCCGCTGGCGGCCAGGTGGGAAAATACAGAAACGACACGAACGCGGTTGTCGCTTTCAAGCCATTTACACAAACCATTTACCTCTTCTGGTAAAAAGCCCAGCCGGTGCATCCCGGTATCCAGTTTAATATGCACCGGATAATTATCTCTTTCTTTAATTTCAAGAAAGGAATTAAAAGCGCGAAGGATAGAGTGCGAGTACAATTCCGGCTCCAGGTTATAGTTAACAATATTCTCAAAGCTGTTATATTCCGGGTTCATAACCAGAATGGGTAACCGAATGCCCGATTTACGAAGCTCCATACCTTCGTCGGCATAAGCCACCGCCAGGTAATCGACCCCCTCGTGCTGCAGTACATTGGCAATCTCAAAACTCCCGCTGCCATAACTAAAGGCTTTTACCATTGCCATTAATTTTACACCGGGACGAAGGAAGGATTTAAAGGTCTTCACATTATCCCGAATGGCATTGAGATTAATCTCCAGTTTAGTTTCATGTATTCGTTGTTGGAGGACCCTGCTGATATGCTCGAACCCAAACGATCTGGCTCCTTTCAATAAAATAGTTTCATTTATAAAATGCAGGTCGGGGATAGCACTCAGAAAAGAAGCCGTGTCTTCAAAAAAATAATTCGTGCCGGAAAAAAGCTCCTTGTGTTTCATCATCTCGGGGCCAATTCCTATGAACCGAAAAAGACCTTTTGTTGCGAGCAATTCCGAAATAGCCTTATATAGCTGGTGCGGCGGCAAGCCAGCCTGTAACAGGTCACTAAGGATCACGGTACGGCGGGCATGTTGTTGCTGCTGAAATAAAAAGTCGAGTCCAATTTCAAGAGAATTCAAATCGGCACTGTAACTGTCGTTTATGATGGAACAATTATTATTTCCTGACAGCAATTCAAGGCGCATTTCAACCGGCTGAAGGGCCTTGGCCGCATGCGCTAAATCCGGGTGGGGAATATCAAAATAAAGGGATGCAGTTAACGCAGTAATGGCATTATAGATGGATGCCGCATCGGTAAAAGGAACCTGAACAGGAATTATTTCGCCCTCTTTCTTCAGGTTAAAATTCGTATATCCATTAGCAAACGAAGTATCTTCAATCTTTAAGAATGAAGGATGCATCCTGCTCCATCCCATCAATCTTAAACCCGGATTTACTTCCCTTTTAAACCGTTTCACCTCCTTTAATACTACTTCATCATCTTCACAAAAAACCAATGCCCGGGAATGAATAAAAAGTTGAAGTTTCTCCTGAATTTTTTCCCTGTAATCGGTGAATCCCTCCGCATGGGCATCTCCCATAAAACAAAGGATGCCTAACTCGGGGGCAATCACCTTCTCCAGGTTTTGCATCTCTCCGGAAGTGGATATCCCGGCTTCGAAAATTCCTAAATTGAAACTTCCATCCATGCGCCACACACTTAATGGCACCCCAATTTGAGAGTTGTAGCTTTTTGGGCTTCGTACAATTTGAAAATTGAGAGACAGTAATTGGAACAACCATTCTTTCACTATCGTTTTTCCATTGCTGCCAGTAATGCCTATTACAGGATAATGGAATGCCTTTCTATGGTGGGCAGCTACCCTTTGTAATGCGCGGATTACATCTTCCACCAGGATAATATTCGCCTCCTTCAATTTTTTTAATTCGGAAACCGGGAAATCCTTTTTAAGGATAAAATTCCGTACCCCTTGCTGATACATTTCATCAACATAGCGGTTAGCCGTGCGAGTGGCTCCGTCAATCCCAAAAAAGAGTGTTTTCCCCGGGTTAGAAAGCCGGCGACTATCGGTTAGCAAAACTTCAATCGGATTATTGGGATGAAGAGCTTGCCATACCCCGGACTGCAAAATTTCGGTTATATGTGAAAAACTGAGGGCATGCATATCAGATAATTTCTCCGGGAGATTCTTTCTCTTCTTCCATCTTAAATATAGAATAAAGAATTGAGCCGGTGATACAAACAATAATTACCATGAGAGAGGCCCAGATGGGAATATGCAACCAGTGCTCAACCAGCATTTTCAGGCCAATAAAAATCAGGATGATGGCCACTCCATGCTGCAGGTAACTGAAACGCGCTGCAGCCCCGTGAAGCAGAAAAAACAGGCTCCTTAACCCAAGTACGGCAAATATGTTGGAAGAATAAATGAGGAGCCGCTGGCGGGGATCGGGAATGATTGAAAAAACGGCAGGAATGGAATCCACGGCAAATACGATATCTATCAACCCAAGCATGCCTACCACCATGGCTAATGTGGTGGCAAAAGCCTTTCCATTAATACGCATGAAAAATTTTCCCTCGTGGGGAGCGGTGCTGGTGCGCATAAATTTTTTCATAAACCGGAATGCCCAACTTTTTCCGGGGTCAAATTCATGTTCCTCCTTTGCCACCAGAATTTTAAACCCGGTATAAACCAGGAAGCCTCCGAATATGTACATGATCCAGTCGAATCGTGCCACCAACTCACTACCTACTGTAATAAAAATTATTCGGAAAATAATGGCCATCAGAATACCCAGTAACAAAACCCGGGAATAATGGATCTCCTCCACTTTAAAAAAGTTGAAGATAAGGATGAAAACAAAAATATTATCTACCGAGAGAGACCACTCCAACAGATAAGCCGATAAATAAGAAATGGCATCTGTCTTTCCCCGTTCGTACCAGATAAAACCACAAAATGCCATGGATAATAACACCCAGAAAACCGTTTGAATAAGGGCCGTTCCCAGGCTGATTTTGTGATTCTTCCGGCTCATCAGGCCAAGGTCGATCAACAAGGCAACCACCAGTACAATTCCAAATACAAGGTATATTAATTGGGTCGTATTCATTATTTAAATCCGGTTTAAACCTGGTATTTTCTCCTGCGGATGAATTGAAAGATCAATGCAAAAGCAATGACAGCAGAAGCAGGAACTAATATATTTATGACCTGCCATTTCGATTCCTCTTCTTTTATTTTTTTACCATTCAGCAATTGAAGGGTAAAGTTTTTTGATTTTGCTTCGCTAAGCCCCGACTGGTTGATGAGATACTCGAGGCAGTTTTCCAAAAACTCCCGATTGGCAAAGCGATATTCGTACTGAGATCCCATTGTAAAAGAGTTCATACCCATAGGGAGGGGCTGGTTTTGTGAAATTTCATTAAGGATCATATCTCCATCACCCACAACAATTATTTTATTGGAAGAAGTTTCCCGTGGGATAAATTCCTGACCGTATTTCTGTAGGCTATCATTTAAGGCGGTGGAAAGTCGGTTGCGGAACATAGAAGAAAATTTTCCTTCCAATAATACGGCCACCGGAATATCCGCCTGCTTAAATTTTTCATCTTCCGGTGCATTTACATTTTCTTTACCGCTGATGAGGGCAGGCGCTGCTATAGTTCGGGAATTTTGAGAAGAACTTAGTAAAATTGTTTTCTTCACTCCTTCCACCTCCGTTGTATCGATTGAATTGACAAAACGCCCCGAAACAAATCCGAGGTTTTTATTTATGGGGTGATTGTTTTTTGAAACAAAAACAGGGAAATAATTCCAGGAAAGAAATTCGTACTGGCCATTTCCATTTACATCAAAGGGCAGTCTGTCGCTTTGCAGGTCCATGACAAGGCTGGGGTTGAGCCGGGCGCCATATTTAAACAGCAGGTCGTTGAGGCCCAGGTTACGATCGTAAGCTATCACCTCATTTTTAATGCGGAGGCTGTCCATTTCGGCATTGAGGTGATCAATAAACATCAACAATCTGCCGCCCCGCATAACATATTGGTCGAGCTTTAGTTTTTCAAACTCACTAAAAGGGATGGAAGGTTTATCTATCAGCACCAGCTTAAAAGTGTCTTCAATAAAGGGCAAGGTTTGCAGGTTAATAACCCGGAGATCGTAGTTTGGCTTTAGCACATTCTCAACAAGATCGTAAGTACGGGCGTCTTCCGGCTCTCCATTTCCTGTTGCATACGCAATAAGGGGCTTTTGCGTTTCCCTTAATTTGTAAATACTGTTGGCAAACTGGTATTCCATCATGGCTTCTGCATTATTGATATCCTGATGGCTGATCATTTCATTTCCTCCGGGGCCCTGTACGCCATTAAAAAGCCGGAAGGCATCCACTTTATCATTATACTTAACCAGAGCGATTGGGAAAACCAGTTGCTGTTGTTCACCCTGTGCGAGTTGCGATTTTAAATTGATGGGATATAAACCCATGGCGGTTAGGGTATCGGCCCAGGAAACCTGGGTACCTTCCATCTTATCTGCCGGATTCACAAAGCTGAAAACGATATGCTTTCCGGCCACTTCCTTAAATTCCTGCAGGGTCTCCCGTGTGCTATTTGCCAATCTCCTAAACGCAGCCGGAAACTCACCTTTTAAAAAAATTTTAATTTCTACTTCCTCATCAAGAGAAGCAAGCAGGTGTTTGGTTGCGGGGGTAAGCGTAAATCGTTTATCATTTGTAAGATCGATGCGCGAATGAAAAACCGATGCGCCCCAGTTAACCAGAATAAGGATAAGAATTGTAAATAGCCACCACCATTTTTTCAAATTCTTCATTATCGCTTGTGAAGGGATTTAACGGTAATCAATAGGAAAAAGAAGATAAGCGAAAGGAAATAGATAATATCCCGGCTATCCACCACTCCCCGGCTAATGCTTTGATAATGGAAATCGATGCCCAGCATTTCAAGGTAATAATCAGCATTCCCCTGAAAAACACCCAGTTTACTAAGTGCCCCAAAACCAAAATAAATGATAAGACAGGCAAAGGCACTTATGAGAAAAGCCACTACTGCATTGTTAGTAAACCCGCTACAGCAAAGACTGATTGAAGCGAAAGTAGCAGCGAGGAACATTAAGCCCAGGTAGCTGCCGGCAATACCTCCCGAATCAATACCAGCAACACTTAAGGTCTTTATAGTGAACACATACAACAGGGTTGGTACGATCACAAAAAGAATGATTACCAGGATAGAAAAATATTTTCCCAGAATAATCTGCCAATTGGTAACAGGCATGGTTTGCAGGAGTTCGAAGGTGCCTTCCCGATATTCTTCCGAAAGGCTGCGCATGGTAATAGCGGGCACTAAAAAAATAAGAATCCAGGGAGCGAGTTCAAAAAATTTATCAAGGCTGGCATATCCTGAATCGAAAATACTACTGCCTTTTAATAGAAAGAGAAATACCCCATTCACCAGAAGAAACAGGAGGATGGCAATATAGCCGGTGAGGCTGGAGAAAAACTGATTTATTTCCTTCTTACAAACGCTCCACATCGAAATTAAAATTGTTGCAATTTACTATTTCACAAGCGAATAGATAATAATATCGGGATTTCTTCCCAAAATCGGGAATATAGATGCAGCAATAATCCGAAGGGAACTGTCTATTTCTATGCTAATCATTAAAAGCAGTTAAAATTTGAGTTTTTGGGAAATCATCTTTCTCTGGTCAAATTTTCCTTTGTTTACCAAAACCTACTGGGCCCCTTTTTAAAGGGGCTTTTTTTATCGGGGACTCAGGTTCCCTTTAGGGGGGAAGAAAAAAAATGCCGGCAGGACAGCCGGCAGTATATTCAGTCATTTTTTTAATTAAACAGCAAAACTCTCACCACAACCGCAACTCCGGCTGGCATTGGGATTACTGAAAAAGAATCCCTTTCCATTTAAGCCATCGCTAAACTGCAATTCGGTATTAACCAGGTAAAGAAAACTCTTAAGATCTGTTACAATTTTGATTCCTTTATCTTCAAAAACCTGGTCCATAGGTTTCACTTCATTATCAAAATCCATTTTGTAACTCAACCCGCTGCAACCGCCACCCACAACGCCTACCCGAAGAAAATAAGAACTATCTTCTTTGATACCGGCATCATTCATCAATTGCGAGACTTTATCCAGTGCCTTATCGCTAATAAATATTGCGTTTTCTGCTCCTGCCATGGGATTAATGCACTACACTTTCTTTGAACTTAAGTTTTTCCATGCCGTTCTTTTCACGGTAATCGTTGATGGCGGCTTTAATTGCATCTTCGGCCAGCACGCTACAATGGATTTTAACAGGAGGAAGATTTAGCTCCTCTACAATATCCATGTTATCAATTTTCAGCGCTTCATCCACAGTACGGCCTTTCAGCCATTCTGTAGCCAGAGAAGAGGAGGCGATTGCCGAACCGCATCCGAAGGTTTTAAATTTAGCATCCGTAATTACCCTTGAGGTTTCATCCACTTCAATTTGCAGGCGCATTACGTCGCCGCATTCGGGTGCACCAACCAGGCCGGTGCCTACGTTTTTCTTTCCTTTATCGAGGGTACCCACATTTTTGGGATTGTGGTAATGATCGATAACTTTTTCTGAATATGCCATGATGATGGTTTTGAAATATGATTATAAATTTTTAGTGAGCAGCCCATTCAACGTTGTTAAGATCCACCCCTTCTTTAAACATTTCCCAAAGCGGGCTCATGTCTCGAAGTTTATTAACGGTATCACTAACGGCTTTAATGGTATAGTCGATCTGGTCTTCGGTAGTAAATCGGCCAAGTCCGAATCGCAGAGAGCTATGGGCCAGGTCATCGCCCAGGCCTAAGGCTTTAAGTACATAGCTGGGTTCGAGCGATGCAGAAGTGCAGGCAGAGCCGGAGCTAACAGCAATATTTTTATTAAAGCCCATCATCAGCCCTTCCCCTTCCACATATTTAAATGAAATATTGGCTACATGTGGAAGCCTGTGTTCGATGCTTCCGTTTACATAGGCTTCTTCCAGTTTTAATAAAGAAGATTCGAGTTTATCACGAAGTTTTCCAATTCTTTCGGTATCTGTTTTCATTTCCTGCATGCAAAGTTCGCAGGCCTTACCAAAGCCAACGATTCCTGGTACATTCAGCGTGCCACTGCGCATACCACGTTCGTGCCCGCCACCGTCCATTTGCGCAGTTACTTTTACTCTGGGCCCTTTCCTGCGCACATACAGCGCTCCAACACCTTTAGGACCATACATTTTGTGAGCAGAAAATGCCATCAGGTCAATCCCGTCTTTGTTCACATCCACAGGTACTTTCCCTACTGCCTGGGTACCATCTGTAAACATCAGCACCCCATGCTTTTTGGCTATCTGGCTAATTTCTTTAATAGGCATGATGGTGCCAATTTCGTTATTGGCATACATGATGGAAATTAAAATAGTGGTGGGTTTAATTGCGGCCTCCAGATCCTGGAGGTTGATCATACCCTGGTTATCAACCGGAAGATAGGTAACTTCTCCACCCAGTTTTTCGATATGCTTGCAGGTATCCAGTACCGCTTTATGTTCGGTAGTTGCAGTAATGATATGATTTCCCTTTGAAGCATACATTTCAAATACCCCTTTTAATGCCAGGTTATCTGCTTCGGTAGCACCGGAGGTAAAAATAATTTCCTTAGGATCAGCGCCAATCAGTTTTGCTACCTGTTCCCGGCCATAATCAACGGCTTCTTCGGCTTGCCAGCCAAAGGGGTGGTTACGAGATGCCGCATTCCCAAAATGTTCGAGAAAATAGGGGGTCATCGCTTCAAAAACGCGCGGATCCACTGGGGTTGTGGCATTATTATCTAGGTAGATGGGCAGTTTTAACATACTATAAGCCTGTATTTTGTGTAATCGGATAACACAAAATTACTGCAAAAGGTTCTACTTTTAGCGTTGAAGGCTTCTTCGGGATTCTATTTACCAAATTCGTAAACCAAAGCCCTTCAAAGTTAAATATGTTAAAAATTGAACATATAGGGATTGCTGTAAAAAACCTTGAAACAGCTATTCCTTTATATGAAAAGTTGTTAAACAGCCCTTGTTATAAAAAGGAAGTCGTGGAATCTGAGAAAGTAACTACTGCTTTTTTTTCTCAGGGGCCAAATAAAATTGAATTATTGGAAAGTACAACCCCGGAAGGGGTAATTGCCCGGTTTATCGAAAAGAAGGGAGAAGGCATCCATCATATAGCTTTTGAAACAACGGATATCCGGGCCGAAATGAACCGGTTAAAAAAAGAGGGATTCATTTTATTAAATGAAGAACCCAAAATGGGGGCCGATAATAAATTGGTTTGTTTCCTTCATCCGAAAGGGACGATGGGTACTTTAATAGAGCTCTGCCAGGAAATTGGGTGATTATTGCAAAAAAGGGTTAAACTTCTTCTCCGCTTCAATGGTAGTTGCCAGGCCATGCCCGCTATAAACAATAGTTTCTCCCGGAAGTGAAAGCAACTCGCTTTTAATTCGGCTGATCAGTTGTTCGAAGTTTCCCATGGGCAGGTCGGTGCGGCCAATACTACCCTTAAACAGTGCGTCGCCTGCCAATACAAATCCTCCTTCTTTGTTGTAAAAACTCAAACTTCCCGGGCTATGCCCGGGTGTGAATAATATCTTTAGGAAATCCTCCCCCAGTTTGATCTCCTCCCCTTCTTTAAGAAAAATAAATTCTCCGGAATAATTGTCAAAGGGAAGATTATACATGAGCCCGCTTGCAGGGGCGAACTGGAATACGGGGAGTTCGTTTTTGTGGATACAGGGAGTAAGTTTATATTTTTCAGCCACAAATTTATTCCCGAAAATATGATCCAGATGACAATGGGTATTAAGGAGAATCTTAGGAGTAAGCTGATTACCGCTGATAAAGGCTGTCAGTTCATCTTTTTCATTATCAAAATAACAACCCGGGTCAATAATGATACATTCGTTAAACCGGTTATAAAGTATATAGGTATTCTCCTGAATGGGATTAAATTCGAAGGATTTAATTTTCAACATAATATAAAATTCCAGCGGTTTTCGTGCATTTGGCTTAAAACGGTAATTTTATTACTTATTTCAAATTGTATATGGCAAAGTTTGGTAGATTTTGTTTGATTATAGTGATTCTCCTTTTTTCTTCGCAATTTTCAATAGCGCAGGTAAACTCTGTAACCTTTGGGAAAAACAGAGTACAGTATAAAAAGTTCAAATGGTGGTATTATCAAACCGAAAATTTCAATGTTTTCTATCATCAGGATGGGCAGGAACTGGCCAAATTTGTTGCCCAGGCCGCTGAGCAGGAACTTCCCAAAATTGAAACAACAGCCGAATACAGCCTGCAACGGCGGGCTAATATCGTATTGTATAACGATTACGCTGAAATGCAGCAAACCAATATCGGGTTACAGACCGACTTCATCACCGAAGGAGGGGATATCCAGTTGGTCAATAATAAAATGATTCTCTACTTTGATGCGAACCATGCCAACCTCAACCTGCAAATCAGGAAAGGTATTGCAGAAGTAATCACTAAAAACGTGTTATTTGGCAGTGATTTTGGTGAGGTTGCCGGCAACCAGACCCTCCTCGATCTCCCCCAATGGTTGATTGATGGCTACGTTGCTTACCTCGCCCAAAACTGGAGCACCGAATTGGATGACGAACTGAAATCGGAAATGCTCTCTGGAAATTACTCCAAATTTTCATCTTTTGCCTTTGCCCGCCCAAAAATTGCAGGGCACGCATTCTGGTACTTTATTGAAGAAAAATATAAAAAAGAAAATGTTACCTATTTCTTCTACCTCACCCGGATGTATAAAAGCCTGAACAAAGCCTCGATGCAGATCACCAAAATGAAGTTTAACGACCTGCTTGCAGAATTTATGGAGTATGAGGAAGATAAGTATTACCAGGATATAACCAAACGTAAAGCATACCCGAAAGGTAGTTATGTGGATGGGTTCGATATTAGCCCGCGGTTAAACTACTACCGTTTTAATGTGAATCCCAACAAGCGCGATAATTCTTATGTGGTTACCCAATTCAAAAAAGGGATTGTACGGGTAATCCTCAACGTGGATTTTGAAAATAAAACCCTTTTAAAATATGGGGTACGCACCTACGAAAGACAGATGAACCCCAACTACCCCATGATGGCCTGGGATCCGAAAGGATCGCAAATTGCAGTTATCTATTCAACAGAAGGAAAACTGAAACTTTTTGTGTATGATATTCTGAACCGGGTAAAACAATACAAATTAGACCTCACCAAAGAATTTGACCAGGTGCAGGATGTAAAGTATTACCAAACCAACAAAAAGCTCCTCTTATCTGCAGTTAAAAACGGCCACACCGATATTTACATTTACGACCTGGATAAAGAAAAAGCGATGCAGGTTACCAACGATGTGTACGACGATCTTGATCCATCTTTTGTAGCTTTCCCAAATAAAACAGGGATCATATTTTCGAGTAACCGACCCAATGCCTCAGCCAAAGGGGCCGACACTTCACTACCCAGCCAAAACCGTTTCAATATTTTTATGGTTACCGATTTTGGGGATAAAGCAGACTTAAATCAGATTACTCAGCTCTCGAACCAGAAATATGGAAATGCCCGTTACCCAATGCAATACAATGGCAACCATTTCACCTTTGTGAGTGATGAAAACGGAGTTGGTAATCGATGGGCAGGATTTTTTACCACACAAAAAGAAGGTTTGGACACCCTGGTGCTAATTGGTGAAGACATCCTGCGCAACCCAAACCAGGAACAAATAGACAGCACCCTGAAAGTATATGATAAAATCAAGGTGGATTCGGTTGCCGTAGTTTCCATCACTAAAGATTCTGCTTATACTTTCCCCATCACTAATTACCAAAGTTCATTGGCCGAAACCCGCGTTGCCGGTGAAAATAACCAGGTAAGCGAAGTGACCCGCCAAAGCGATGAGAAAACCCTGTACAAATTAAAAATCGACGAATATGCCCTGCGGAACAGGAACGTAACTGCTCAACCTACCGCCTACATGAAGAAACTCATGCGCGAAAGTACCCTTACCGAAAATAAACCTGCCAAAATGGAGGGCCCGAAAGTAACGGATACGAGTAAGCGACAAAATGATTTCTTTCAAAATGAATTTGAGCCCGAGAAAAAAATAGACAGTACAACTGGTGAATTGGTTCCTATTCCCCTGGAGTCACTATCGGGGAAAAAAGAGTCGGTGCTGGAAACAGCCAAACTTTACCGGTATAAACCGGTTAAATTTTCTGCCGACTTTGGCTCCATTGGTTTTAACAGCATGGTGCTCATTAACAGATTCCAGCCCTACACCGGAGGCTCTGGACCCATCAAATTAAACAGTTCTACACCCTTAAATGGGATGATTACCCTTGGCACTTCGGAACTGCTGGAGGATTACCGGGTAATGGGCGCTTTTAAGCTCAGCACCAACCTCAAGGATAATGAGTGGTACCTGAGTTTTAGCAATTTGAAGCGCCGGTTAGACTGGGGGTTAAGTTATTACCGAAACTCCCAGGGAATAAATGCCCTGGTATATGACAATTCAACAGGCAACCCGATTGCCAGCTATCCTGGAAAATTATTTACGAACCTGTACCAGGTTTCCCTTGGTTATCCTTTTGATCCGGTTAAGAGTATTCGATTAACTACCGGTATCCGCTCCGATAAGTTTGTGGTGAAGTCGGTAGATAACCTGAGCCATTCGCTCCCGGATCAACAAACGCAATACTCAGTAAATCATCTCGAATTTGTTTATGATAATAGCCTTAACCCTACCCTTAATATTTGGAATGGACTGCGGTATAAAGTATATCTCGACTGGAATGCACAGGTGAGTAAGATTAAGAATGCGGTAGGAAGAAACACGTTCAATTTTGGATTTGATGCGCGATACTATTATCCTATTTACCGGAACTTTATTTGGGCTGGCCGTGCGGCAGGAGACTTTAGCTGGGGCAACCAGAAAATTATTTACTACCTGGGAGGAATGGATGGCTGGATGATGTTTGGCGACAATCTGAAAGTGGACCGTAACGGTAACCAACGCGAACGATATTTTTATAATGGCAATACGCCTGATCCCGACAACAACTATGCATTCCAAAGCCTTGCCGTAAATATGCGGGGCTATTTGCAAAATATTGCCAATGGAAACAATGCAGTGGTTATTAATAGTGAGTTGAGACTTCCTGTTGTTTCCACTTTCTTCGATAAAACGGTGAATAATGCCTTTCTCCGAAATTTTATGCTCACCCAGTTTATTGATATTGGCACTGCATGGAACGGCGCTTATGATGATTTTAAACGACCCGAAATTGTTTACCAGGATTATGATAACAGCGGGCAACCTACCCCGGTTTCCATACGAAAAAAAGCAGGTGGCTTTGGGCCCTTTGCTGCCGGATATGGTTTCGGCGCCCGCTCTACCCTGTTGGGATACTTTTTAAAATATGATGTGGGCTGGCCCATGAACGGATTCTTTAAAGGAAGGCCGGTGATGTATGTATCGCTGGGATTGGATTTTTAAGAACCTTTGTTTTACAGGAAACTATTACATTTCTACCCAGGAATACCTATCGCCTGTTGCCTGCACTCACAAACCCTCTCTACTGGCTCTACTGACACAAGTGTTCCGCAGAATGGCTTGTGCCAGATGGGCTTTCGTGGTTATGGGTATTTCATTCGTGCATTCGTGGCATTTGATAATTC
>CAZYKA010000001.1:73626-81455 GCA_964647915.1 uncultured Ferruginibacter sp.
TGGGCTTTCGTGGTTATGGGTATTTCATTCGTGCATTCGTGGCATTTGATAATTCCCCCACTCGCGCAAGTGTTCCGCAGAATGGCTTGTGCCAGATGGGCTTTCTTGGTTATGGGTATTTCATTCGTGCATTCGTGGCATTTAATAATTCCCCCACTAGCGCAAGTGTTCTGCAGAATGGCTTGTGCCAGATGTGCTTTCGTGGTTATGGGTATTTCATTCGTGCATTCGTGGCATTTGATAATTCTCCATTCTACTTAAAAGTAAACAGGGATAAAGTCAAACTGAATATTCATCAGTCAAATTTCTTTGTTCGATTTTTTTCCGGCACTATTTTTACCCCCGGGGCGGGGGCAGCAAAGGGCCTGATTTTTTTTCGATTTCTCTCCGCCTTGGTTCGTGAAGCACGAAACAAAAAGATACTGGATCAGCACCACAAAAACTCAATCGCTTTTGACTTGTGCCAGATGGGTCAAGATGAGCCAATGCATCATCTCCTACTAAATATTTTGAAGACATCGGAATACAGATTTAACTTAGGTAAATAAACTCATCTTTTGTTTTTCAAATCCCCGATGCAATCAGGGCAAGACTAACCGGCATCAAGTGACCGGCTAAAGCCGAAGACTTGCGCCAGTAGGGGGAATAAGATTTCACCCTATATGATTGCAGCATCATTTAAAATAAATAATAGATTTGGATTTCAATGATAGCAATTCAACATTCTCATTGAATTTAATATTCAGTCCCAATGAAAAGATTTTTCGTGTTAGTAATCAGTATTACAGGATGGTTTGCAGTAATTGCACAATTGGTATTGATGTATATAAACAGAACCACCCCGGTTCAGGAAATGATCATTCGTTTTTTCAGCTTCTTTACTATCCTAACCAATATTTTGGTTTCGGTTTACTTTACAAGTCTTCTTTTAACTGCAACAAATTCGGGTGGTAAAAATTTAACCCGCCCGGGAAGTTTAACTGCGGTAACTGTTTACATAACGGTAGTTGGTTTAGTTTACCAGGTGGCTCTAAGACATATCTGGCATCCTGAGGGAATCCAAATGATCGTAGATGAATTATTACATTCTATCATCCCCACGATGGTTATTCTCTTTTGGTTGTTTCATGAAAGAAAAAGGGAATTAAACTGGAAAAGCATACCAACATTTCTGATTTATCCTTTATGCTACCTGGCCTTTATTTTACTCAGGGGAAGTATATCCGGATTTTACCCTTATCCCTTCATCAATGTAACTGAATTAGGGTGGCCAGAAACCATCAGCAATATCCTGATACTGTTTGGGGTCTTTGTTATCCTCTTCTTTCTATTCATTGGTCTGGGAAAATTAATTTCAAAAAATAAAACCTGACATAAGGCCGCCTGGAGAAAACTATAGGCTCCATTGTTTTATACTATTTCGCGTGAGGGATAGCAGCCTCTACGGTCGTAGAGGCGTATAGCTCGACCCGGCTCAATGACCATAGAGCCGGGGCACGCCCAAAATCAACTTCAGCTTAATTCATCTAACGCCTCATTCACGGTTTGGCATGCACGAAGTATGAGTTTATCCGGAATGTTTAGCGGAGGCACTATTCGGAAACAGTTATCGGCAAATAAAAACCAATCGGTGAAAACAGATTTCTCAATGAGCCGGTCGATGATTCTTTTATTATAGTTGAAATCGGGGAACTGCACTGCCATCATCAATCCGGAAGCGGATATATGCTGAATTTTGGGGTGATGCAGGTGGGTGATAAATAAATCTGCTTTTCGGTTTACCTCTGCCATCATATTTTCCTCCAACAGGGCTTTTAAAGCCGCCAGTCCGGCTGCACAACTCACCGGGTGGCCTCCAAAAGTATTGATATGCCCCAGTACCGGGTTATGGGTAAGGCATTGCATAATATCACGGCTACTAATAAACGCACCCAGGGGCATACCACCACCCAGCGCTTTACCCAGCAGCAGGATATCGGGAACTATCCCAAATTGTTCAAAAGCCCAAAGGCTTCCGTTTCTTCCAAAGCCGCACTGGATCTCATCCAGTACCATCAGTGTACCGGTTTCCGAACATCGTCTGCGTACTGCGTTTATCCATTCCTGTTTTGGCTTAACCACACCCGCTTCTGCCTGTATTGTTTCCATGATAACGCAGGCGGTATTAGAATTAATTGCATCAAAAACAGTATCGCTATTAAAATCAAATTGTCGGATACCCGGAAGCAGGGGTCGGTAGGCCTGTTGCCAATACTCACTTCCCATGATGCTGAGTGCACCCTGGGTACTTCCATGGTATGAATTTTTGAACGAAATAATTTCGGTACGGCCGGTAAATCTTTTGGCCAGTTTCATGGCGCCTTCCGTGGCCTCAGAACCTCCGGAGGTAAAAAATACCGAATTAAGGCTTGAGGGCAATAGTTTTGTCAAAGCATGGGCATAGGAAACCTGTGGGTTCTCTACCAGCTCGCCATATACCATGATGTGGAGGTATTTTTGAAGTTGTTGGTTTATGGCTTCCAGTACTTTAGGATGGCGGTGGCCCACATTGCAAACGCTGATACCTCCTATCAGATCGATATACTCTTTTCCATCGGCATCCCACATCAGGCTGCCTTCTGCTTTTACAATATTAAGGCATAGGGGCGCTTCAGAGGTTTGCCCCACATGCATCAAAAAAAGTTCACGGTTTGTCATAATAGGGAGTGCAAGTTAATTTATAGTTTTGCCGTACACACAATTTCCTATAAATGGCACTTATTTTACCGGTTGATGGCGTATTTCCCCAAATGGGTGAGCATTGTTTTCTGGCACCCAATGCCACGGTAGTGGGCGATGTGGTGATGGGCAATGAATGCAGCGTCTGGTTTAATGCAGTCATCCGGGGCGATGTAAACAGCATTCGGATGGGTAACCGGGTAAATGTGCAGGATGGCGCCATAATCCACTGTACTTTTCAGAAAACCAGGACCCTCATTGGAAATAATGTGAGCATCGGACACAATGCAATTGCACATGGCTGCGTTATAGCAGATGACGTACTGATTGGAATGGGTGCAATCGTAATGGATAATGCCGTTGTGGAAAGCAACAGCATTATTGCAGCCGGAGCGGTTGTACTGGAGGGAACCGTGGTGGAAGCCGGTACGGTTTATGCAGGTGTCCCGGCCAAAAAGGTCAAAGACATCAGCCAGGAACTCCTCCATGGCCAGATAAACCGGATAGCCGAAAACTACCTTAAGTACAGCAATTGGTTCAGGGGGGCCAAATAGGCCTTCAATTAAAATCTTGGTTATCTTTATCCGATGAAGAAACTGTTGCTGGCCTTATTTATCCTCTCCATTCTTAGTGGTTGTTCCATATTCCGCAAATCAGAAAAACGCGGTTGCCCCACCAACGGCAGAAATATTGGAGCAGAACGAATCCTTTCGGGCGATCAAAAAGCAATTAAAGCCAGTAACAAAGCAAAGTACAAGGGAGGGAGAAAAAGTTACTAGGCAACGGCAGGTTTACCCTTAACCACTATAAAACCCAAACCTATGTACTACTCATTAAACCCCCAAATGGGTGAAACGGAGACGATTATCGATGACAATTGCGGTATCTCCAAATTTTATGCTATTGCCAACACCCTTGCAGAACGGCTTCATGTTAAGTTCCTGAATCAAATTGATGATGCTGATTCGCTGGAATGGGATTTCAAATACAAAGACCATTTCATTACCCTGCATTACAACATATTTAACGGAGTGAGCATCTATCCGCAGCAGGTAAAAAAAGGAAAGCAAAGTAGTAAAGTGATTATGGAGGTTGCAAAATTTTTGCAACGTCACAAACACTAATACCCTGGTTTTTCAATTGTATCCAGGATATTCCGGTAACTAAAATAACGTTCCATGTTGATGGCTCCCTGCTCCACGGCTGCCTTCACGGCACAGCCGGGTTCCTCTACATGAATACAATTATTGAATTTGCACTGGCTCATTATTTTCCGCATCTCAGGGAAATAGTGTGCCAGTTCTTCTTTTGAAACATCAACCAGGCCCATTTCCCGGATCCCGGGCGTATCAATAATTCTTCCACCACCCGGCAAATCGAACATTTCGGCAAAGGTAGTGGTATGCATCCCCTTGCCGCTCCATTCACTTACATCCTGCGTCTTCAATTCCCTTTCGGGAAGAATATGATTGATAAAGGTAGATTTCCCCACCCCTGAATGTCCGCTCAATAAGGTAGTTTTATTTCTCAGTAATCCTGCTACCGGTTCAAATCCTGTTCCCGTTTGCAAACTAATTTCATAAACCGGATACCCAATATCCTCGTACATGCTCCGAATTTGCTGCAATGCCGAGAGTTCCTTCTGCCGGTAAAGATCCAGTTTATTAAAAACAAGGGAAACCGGAATATGATATGCTTCTGATGTTACCAGGAACCGGTCGATAAATCCGGTGGATGTTTTCGGTTCGCGCAGGGTTGCAAATAACAGGGAGTGATCGAGGTTTGCCGCAACAATATGGTGTTGGTTCCGGTTATGGGGAGAAATACGGTTGATATAATTCCTGCGTTCATATATCTCCGTTATCATCATTGTTTCCTCTCCGGGGTCAGGCTCCAAGTTAACTATATCACCAACCGCCACAGGATTGGTGGAGGTAATCCCTTCTATCTTCAGCTTCCCTTTAATTCGGGCCCGATGAAATTCATGCTGTTCATTTTTTACCAGGTACCAACTTCCTGTCGATTTATAAACGAGTGCCCTCATTGGCGCAATTTAAGGAGATTGAAATTAGGGGAAGCGGCGAAATACTGTATAATTAAGGGTAATTTCCAGCATCAAAATAAATAAAGCAGCCAGTACCAGGGGTAAAAATTTATCATTAAATTTTACAGAATGGATGATTTCTACCTTCGACTTTTCCATTTGGTCGATATCTGCATATATTTGAGACAGGCTCCCATTATCTTTTGCCCTAAAATACTGTCCACCCGTATCGTTTGCAATTTCTTTCAGCATGTTTTCATCGATTGAAATTTTCTGCCGGTCGATAACGATGCCCAATGGGGTATTCACCGGTTGCGGAGCATACCCTTCAGATGCCATACCAATTGTATAAACCCTAACATTAAATGTTTTGGCAATGTCCTTTGCTGTTTTGGGGTCGATAAGCCCTCCGTTATTCTCTCCATCGGTAAGTAGCAGTACCACTTTCGATTTGGAGGAAGTATTCCTTAGCCGGTCCACCGCTGTAGCTAGCCCCGAGCCAATGGCTGTGCCATCTTCCAGCATGCCATTATGAATGCTTTGAATGGCTGCAATTACCACATCATGATCGCCGGTTACCGGGCAAAGAGTAAAACTCTCTCCCGAAAATATCACAACACCAATCCGGTCGGTGGGCCTTTTATTTACAAATTCGATGGCTACCTGTTTGGCTGCTTCTAACCGGTTGGGGGTAAAATCCTGGGCTGTCATACTTCCGCTCACATCAATACACAGAACGATATCTATACCTTCTCCTTCTGCGTGCTGTACTTCGTTTACCGTTTGGGGTAAGGCCATGGAGAGAATGATCAGCGAAATGGCAAGGAGCCGGAGTACGAATAAACTGTGTCTGAAAATATTTCGCCAGGACCCAAGGTCGTTCCGGGGTAATTGGGATAACCGTATCGAGGCCCTTCTGCCTGCCTGCCTTTTTACATACCATGCAATCATTACCGGTATAATTAGAAAAAGCGCAAAGCACCAAGGGCGCCCAAAACTGATATTTTCGAAATACGCAAATATCATATTATGCAGAAGGATGGGTTAGGAATAGATTCAATTGCCGGATGGCCTGTTTTAAACTTTGTTTTTGTTGCTCTGCCTGATCCTCCGAAGGAATAAATTTTGCAAACTTAACTGCATCTGCCTCTCTCAGCGAAGCTGCAATTTCAGAAACGACCCCTGTTTCAATATGATCCCCTTTCATCATCAAAAGCAAATCGCCGGTTGTTTTAGTCCCCATTTTCGTGTTCTTCTGCCGGCTGTAATACCGTTTAAAGCAAGCCGTCAGCACCTCGTAGAATGCCAAAACCTCTGCGCTGCTATTTCCTTTCCATTGCAACCCGTCGAGCGTTTGAAGGGCCTCTTCTAAGGCCGGTAGCTTCGATTGAAATAAAGGCGGGGGCCGCCTTCTTCTTTTTCTAAAATAGAAATAAACAAGCAGCGAAATGACCAGAACTGCCAGGATAAAAGCAACAATATAAATCCAACGGTTATTGGTTACCGTTACACCCAGATTGGGTTTTATATCTTTGAGGCCCGTGGTATCCGAAGCAGCAAAGCCAACCTCAACGGGCAGGGGCCGGGTCTTAATTGTTTTCTTCTTCCCTCCAAAAGCAAAATCTACATCAAAAGAGGGGATGACTCTTGAGCCGGAATCGAAACTGGTTAACAGCATTGCCTTATGCAACTGAAGGCCCGTATTACTTCTTGTGGTATCGAAATGCCGGGTCTCAATCAGCACAAAATCCGGAATGGTATCCGGCAAATGGAGATTTACGGAATACCCGGGTCCGGGAAGATTGATCTGTATTTCGTATTGGATCCTTTCCCCAATCAGTATATGGTCGCGATCTGCTTTTACTCCCACCGATTGAGCATAGGAAACAAGGGAAGGAAAAAGACACAAAAAAATTGTCCGGATAATTATTATTGTATTCCTGTTAACCACCAGCTACTTTCTTTTTCTAAAAAATTTTTGCAGCACGTTTACATAATTTTCATCGGTACGGATATGTAGTAAATCGGCACCGGCCTGCCTGAAATTTTTAATAGCCTCATCGTTTTGTGCAAAAAATGCCCGATGGTAAGCCTGGCGCACTGAGGAATTGGAACTATCAACCACCCTGATTCTGCCTGTTTCTGCGTCTTCCAATTGAAGGAGCCCTGCATCCGGCAGGTCGATATCCATTTTATCGTATACTTTAATTCCAATTACATCATGCTTCTTTCCGATTACTTTTAAATCGTTTTGATACCCATCATCCAAAAAATCGCTGAGCAGGAAAGCAATACTTTTTTGCCGGGTAATGTTATTGAAATACCGGATCGCCTCATCGAGGTGGGTACCTGAGCCGGACACCCTTGCCGAGAGCAGCTCTCTTACCAGGTACAAGGCATGCGGCCTTCCCTTTTTGGGAGGGATGTATTTCTCCACCTTATCGCTGAAAAAAATAATCCCCACTTTATCATTATTGGAAACTGCGCTAAATGCAATTACGGATGCAATTTCGGTTATTAATTCTCGTTTGATTTTCCCTGATGTGCCAAAGAGATTGCTTTGGCTAAGGTCGATCAGGAGCATAACCGAGAGTTCCCTTTCTTCTTCAAAGAGTTTGGTGAAGGGATGCGAAAACCGGGCGCTTACATTCCAATCTATAAATCGCACATCATCGCCTTCGGCATACTCCCGAACCTCCCTAAAACTCATTCCTTTCCCTTTAAATGCGGAATGGTACTCACCCGAAAAGAGATGCGTGGTAATTTTTTTCGATTTGATTTCCAGTTCCCTTACTTTTTTCAACAACTCGGTGGTAGAAAGCAGGGGCAACCCGGTATCGGGTAGAGGGAGTTGGGTCTTCTTATTTTTTTTAAAAAACAGCAATGGTTCAATCTTAAGGGACGTTAACTGCGCTTAGTATCTCATCAATAATATGCTCAACGCTCATGTTCTCAGCTTCGGCTTCGTAGGTGAGTCCAATACGGTGCCGCAGCACGTCTTTCGCCATGTTGCGTACGTCTTCCGGAACCACATATCCACGTTTATTAAGGAAGGCATTTGCTTTTG
>CAZYKA010000001.1:81555-86583 GCA_964647915.1 uncultured Ferruginibacter sp.
CGTACGTCTTCCGGAACCACATATCCACGTTTATTAAGGAAGGCATTTGCTTTTGCGGCAAGGGAAAGGTTAATGCTGGCCCTGGGAGATCCGCCAAAGGAAATTAACGGAGCCAGTTTTGAAAGCTGATATTGATTGGGGAAGCGGGAAGCGAATACAATATCTAAGATATAATTCTCCACTTTTTCATCCACATATACCTGGCGTACCAGTTCACGGGCAGCAATAATTTCGGCGGTAGAAGCAACCGGTTCAATTTTAGGTAACACATTGCCCAACGAATTTTGCCGGATGATCTGTTGCTCCTCCTGCTTTGATGGATAACCCACCACCACCTTCAGCATAAAACGGTCTACCTGAGCCTCGGGTAATGGATAAGTACCTTCCTGTTCGATGGGATTTTGGGTTGCCAGAACCAAAAAGGGCTCCTGTAATTTATAGCTGGTATTGCCAATGGTTACCTGCCGTTCCTGCATGGCTTCCAACAGGGCGCTTTGCACTTTAGCCGGGGCCCGGTTGATTTCATCAGCCAAAATAAAATTGGAAAAAATGGGTCCCTTCCGTACAAAGAACTCATTCTTCTGCTGGTTGTAAATCATGGTGCCCACCACATCTGCCGGGAGGAGGTCGGGGGTAAACTGAATCCGGCTAAATCCCGCATTCACGGTAGTGGCCAATGATTTAATGGATAGTGTTTTGGCCAATCCGGGAACTCCTTCTAACAATACATGGCCACTGCTTAACAGGCCAATCAGTAACCGTTCAACCATATCGTGCTGGCCTACAATTACCTTACTGATCTCATCATTAATCCGGGATAAAAATCCGGAGGAATAACCAATTTTTTCATTTAGTAGCCGGATGTCTTCTGCCGTTTGTAGCATATATTAATCTCGTTTTTCCCTGTCGGGATACTGGCAATAATTTTTTCTTTCTCTGCAAATTTGCATAATCAATGCCGGTAATTACAAATTATGTCAACAGTTTAGCAAAAACTTAGCCGTAAATACTTCTTTACCTGAAATATTTTTCTGTAGCTAAGAAAGATATTTTCCAGCCACAGGCATTCGCCTTCCTTTACCAAATGCCTTGGGAGACACCCTGATGATAGGGCAGAACTGGTTGCGTTTATACTCATTTAAATTCACCATTTTCAAAACACGATCAACCAGCGACGGGTCAAACCCCATTTCCTTAATTTCTTCGAGGCCTAAACTGCGTTCAATATATTGGTACAGGATCCGATCCAGAATTCCATAATCCGGAAGGCTGTCACTGTCTTTTTGATTCGGTCTGAGTTCGGCAGATGGGGCCTTATTTATTATAGTAAGTGGAATAAATTCCTTTTCCCGGTTGATGTATTTTGCCAGTTCATACACCTGCAGTTTGTAACAATCCCCCAAAACCCCCAACCCACCGGCCATATCTCCGTATAGGGTTCCATACCCGGTAGCCAGTTCACTTTTATTAGAGGTATTAACCAAAATATTTCCAAATTTATTGGCCATAGCCATCAACAGGTTACCTCGAATTCGGCTTTGAATATTCTCTTCAGTTACATTAAAAGGCATACCCTCAAACAAGGGATGAAGGGTGGATAGGAAAGCCTCGTAAACCGGATTGATGGGTATCTTCACGAAGGGGTTACCCAGGTTTTTACTGAGTTGTACCGCATCCTCAACCGAATGAATGGAAGAAAAAGCAGAGGGCATCAATACGGCCTGGACAGATTCAGCGCCCAGGGCTGTGCTAACAAGCGCCTGAGTGACCGCACTGTCGATGCCCCCACTGCTCCCTAAAATGGCACGCTGAAATCCCATTTTTGTAAAATAATCCCGGATGCCCAATACCAGCGCATCATGCACATGGCTGATATTCATTTTTGAATCCAGTTCTTCAGGTGCCAATTCTTCATTTGGAACATGGGAGGCTGGGATAAAGCAGTTCCCCGTTACGGTGCCGTCATCATGGAATAAGAACCCCTCAAGTCCTTCGGCAAAGGAAGGCAGTTCGCCGCAAATATTTCCCTGTTTATCAAATACCAGAGAGTTCCCGTCAAATACGATTTCTGTTTGGCTGCCTACTGCATTGCAATAGAAAACAGGAAGGCTATATTTTAACACATTAGCTTTGAGAATGGCCTTCCGGTCTTCTTCATGCGTGTAATCAAATGGGGAGGCAGAAAGGTTAATTATCAGGTCGGGGAATTGTTTACTTAAGAAATCCATAGGGCAATGGGTGTAGAGCGGATCGGCACCCAGGTTCCAAATATCTTCACAAACGGTAAGGGCTATACGTTTATTTTGATATGCTACAACATTCCAATCCGAAGCAGGCTCAAAATAGCGATCTTCATCAAACACATCGTAGGTGGGCAGGCAGGTCTTTTGAACAACCTGTTTCACCTTACCATCTGCCAGAAACCACGCAGCATTGTATAAATTCTTGCCTTGCAGGGTACCATTTTTTTGGGGAGCCCCAACAATAACCGCAATCCCATGCGCATAACCAGCTATTTTCTCTATTGCTGCATCGCAACAATTGATAAAGTCGTTAAAAAAAAGAAAGTCTGCAGGCGGGTATCCGCATACACACAACTCACTAAACACAACTAAATCGCCACCGTTCGCTTTTGCCTGCTCGATGGCGGATATGATTTTTGCAGTATTGCTGTTAAAATTTCCAATATGATAGTTCTGCTGGGCTAAAAAAATTTTCATCGAGGCTGCTGTTCTTAAGAAATGTCTTTCTTTTGTAAAGTTAAATTATTAACCCCATGCGCATCCTGGCGGGAATTATCATTTGTAGTTTTCTTTTTTCCTGTAGTACAAACAATAGGCCCGACGTTTCCGGAATTAAAGTAACCCTTAAATTAGAAAGGTTTGAAAAGTCGCTGTTTAATATGGACACGGTACATTTTGCCGAATCTATGACCCGGCTTGTAAGGGAATATCCCGGATTTGCACCGGTTTATTTTACCCGTATCTTAAATTTAGACCCGCATTGGCCTTCGGATACCACGGCCGGATATATTAAGGGCTTCCTAACTTCTTACCGTCCCTTGTACGACAGCGCTGAATCGCTGTTTCCAAATTTTAAGGATGAAATGAATGAAATTGAGCAGGGGCTGCGGTATGTTAAATATTATTTTCCAAAATACAGGATACCCCATAAGGTTATTACTTATATAGGGCCGGTGGACGGTTATGGCGACATCATCACCGACAGCGCTTTGGTTGTAGGGCTTCAGCAGCACATGGGTGCCGATTTTTCGATGTACCAAATGGATTGGGTGCAGCAAATCTATGCAGACTACATTACCCGTCGATTTGCGCCCGAATACATTCCGGTTAATGCCATTAAAAATATAGTTAACGATATGTACCCCGAATCGGGAGAAGACAAAAGCCTGATTGTAAAAATGGTGGAAAATGGCAAGAAACTGTATTGCATGCAACAATTGTTACCGGATGTGGATGAATATTTAATCATTGGCTATACCAAATTACAATTAGAAAAATCGTATGATGGGGAAGCCCAGATATGGAACCTGTTTATCCAAAATAACCTGTTGCAATCGGTAGATTATAACCTGATAAAAAACTATGTAGGGGAAAGTCCCAAAACGCAGGAATTGGGGGACGGTTCGCCGGGGAATATCGGTAGTTTTACGGGTTGGCAAATCGTTAAAAAATTTGCTGCTGCAAATTCAAAAATTTCCTTAAAAGAATTGATGGATACCCCCGCAGAAACTATTTTCAGGGAAGCTAAATACAAACCCTGATTAGTTTAACTTCATGGGTGCCGTCATATAAAAGACCGGAATTCCTACCTCAAACTGCTGGTGATTTGATAAATTCTTCAGGGTATAATATCCAAACATCCGGCCCATCTCCGATCGTAGGTTACAGCCACTAATGTATTGGTATTCGCCACCAGGTTTTATAATGGGTTGAACGCCTACCACTCCTTCTCCGGTAACTTCCCTACGGCTTCCCTCACTATCAAAGATGAACCAATGCCTCGTTAATAATTGTACCGGGAAACTGTTTTCATTTTGAATGAGGATGCGGTATGCAAACATAAATTCATGAGACACCGGATTGCTATACTCCGGTTGATAATAGGTTTCAACACTCACCTTTACGCCACCTGAAATTTTCGAAGTCATGACTTCCTCATTTTAATTCAAAATACTCAAAAAGTTGTGAGATTACCCACCAACCATGGAAAATTCAACTTTTTAACAAAAAACCAGTTATTTCTCCTGCTTTCCATACTGTATGGCATTTCTATATTTAAACACATAGCCTGATTCATATCATTTTTGTTTTTGAGAACCCATTCTTTAGCAACCACAGAAATATCTTCTCCCTGTTATCGCCCTGAATAATAATTTCATTCCCTTTTACAGAACCGCCCGTTCCGCAAAATGATTTTAGTTTCTTACCTAATTCATTCATTTCTGATTGAGGGCCAAAAAAATTCTCAACCAGGGTAACTGCTTTTCCTCCCCGGTTCTTAGTATCAAGCCTAATTTTCAACACTTGATTTGAAGGGGAGATCGCTTCCTCCGGTTCCGGTTTATCTTCATTCAACTTAAAATCGGGGTTTGTTGAGTAAACGATTCCACCCGGATAATGTTTTTTAGCCATTTTTATTTTTCGATTACTGCTTTTAAACTAAGATCCAGGCTTTGGGCCTGGTGGATGATAGCGCCACTGGATATAAAATCCACCCCGGTTTGGGCATACTCC
The DNA here is from genome assembly GCA_964647915.1 of uncultured Ferruginibacter sp. Taxonomy (GTDB): domain Bacteria; phylum Bacteroidota; class Bacteroidia; order Chitinophagales; family Chitinophagaceae; genus Ferruginibacter. Next base: position 86,313 of record CAZYKA010000001.1, read on the forward strand.
CTGATATTATCGAGTGTTATCCCACCGCTGGCTTCCGTCTCGTACCGGCCGGCAATCAACAATACAGCCTTGGCAATTTCAGCGGGTGTAAAATTATCGAGCATAATCCGGCTGACATTCCCTACACGAAGTACTTCCCTTACATCGTCCAAACTTCGGGTCTCCACTTCTATGGGCAATGATAACTGGTTTTCTTTCAGAAAGGAATTGGCCTTTTGAATGGCAGGGGTAATCCCTCCGCAATAATCGATATGGTTATCCTTCAGCATAA
>CAZYKA010000001.1:86683-113275 GCA_964647915.1 uncultured Ferruginibacter sp.
TCCATCGGATCCCCGTCCTTTTTGAAGGGAACAAACCTAATTTCAGGTTGCATGTATTTAAATATCCTTTCGGCCACATTCACCCCGGCCAAAATTCCATGCTGTTTAATTTTTAAAACGGCTTTCCCCCGGGCCTCCTTACTAATACTGCTGCGGGTTGAATAATCGCCTGGTCCAATGTCCTCCTGCAGAGCATTCTTTATTAATATATTGAATAAATTATCGTACTCCATTTGGCAAAACTAAACTTCGCTAATGGCAAAAAAAAATCCCCGACAAGCGGGGACAATTAAGCCTGATTAAAATTATTGCGTTTCAAACCTGATTTCCTGTAATGAGTGCACCCCGTTCTTTTGTTTCATAAAAACAGTGGTACGGTAATTCCCGTTCCGTGTAACCAGGGTACCGATGCAATATTGAGATCCGGAGTTTTCGCCTTTGTGCAGTATTTCAAAATTTCGCACCGGATTATTTTTAAAAAAATCGGTAAGTACGGCGGTTGCCTGCCCTCTGCTATAACTGCCGCTTTTTGCCGGAAGGGTAATTTCCACGGTATTATCAAAGTACCTGGCTATCCCTTCGGCATTGCCGCTTTTTAAAGCATTTACTACTTCATCAATATTCAATAAGGCAAAACTGGAAAGGAAGATTGCCACTGGCAACATCGTAAGGGTAAATATTTTATTCATATTGACCGGTTTACTGATAAAGACAAAACAAAAAACGTTCCCAATAAAACAAAATTGCCTTTTTTAGCATTTTCAAAATACAATAAATCCAGGTCAAAGTCAAGCCAATATTTTAGTTTTACATTATGGAAAATCAAAAAGCGATACTTATTATTATGGATGGGTGGGGGCATGGGCAAGTGCCTGAAAGTGATGCCATTCTGCATGCAAATACCCCATTTGTTTCTTCCTTATATAAAAAATATCCCAATACGACCCTGGTTACCTGTGGGGAAGCGGTAGGGCTGCCAAATGGGCAGATGGGGAATAGTGAAGTAGGGCATTTAAACCTGGGTGCCGGGCGTATTGTATATCAGGAATTGGAGCGAATTAATGTGGCCATTCGAAATAAGGAACTGCAACAGAACCCGGTATTGCTGGAAGCCATCAATTTTACTAAAACCCATGCTGCCCGGCTGCACCTTATAGGCCTGGTGAGTGATGGCGGGGTACATTCCCACATCAACCATCTGAAAGCGATTTTAAGTACATGCCAATCCCAGGGTCTGGAAGATGTTTTCGTACATGCGTTTACAGATGGCCGTGATACCGACCCAAAATCAGGAAAAGGATTTATCCAATCCCTCATCCGGCACATGGAAAGTACTACCGGAACCCTGGCAACTATTATCGGGAGGTATTATGCCATGGATCGCGACCGCCGTTGGGAAAGGATAAAAATTGCCTATGACGCATTGGTAAATGGAAAAGGCGTTCTGGCAAATGATATGATTGAAGCCATCCAGGATTCGTATGATGCCGGCGTTACGGATGAATTCATTAAACCCATTATTAATGAAAAGGCAAAAAGCGGATGCATAAAAAACGGGGATGTGGTAATCTGTTTTAATTTCCGGACAGACCGCTGTCGGGAAATTACCATGGCATTAACCCAACAGGAATTCCCTGCCGAAGGAATGCATCCGTTGCAGTTACATTATACCAGCATGACGGAATATGACAAGAATTTCAAGAACGTTCAGGTAATTTTTGAAACTGATAACCTGCAAAACACGATTGGGGAAGTGTTGGCAGCTAACCATAAATCCCAACTTCGAATTGCAGAAACTGAAAAATATCCACATGTAAGTTTCTTCTTTAGCGGGGGCCGTGAAGTGCCCTTTGATGGAGAAAAGCGCATCATGATCCCCTCTCCCAAAGTGGCTACTTACGACCTTAAACCTGAAATGAGTGCAGTGGAAGTAACGGATGCCGTAGTTAAGGAGATAAATGAAAGCCAGCCGGATTTTATTTGTTTGAATTTTGCCAATGCCGATATGGTTGGACATACGGGTGTTTGGGAGGCTGTAATAAAAGCTGTGGAAACCGTAGATGGTTGTGTGGAAAAGGTAGTAACCGCGGCTTTAAATCACAATTACCTGATATTCCTGACGGCCGACCATGGCAATGCAGATTATGAAATAAATGCAGATGGCACCCCCAATACCGCACATACCCTTAATCCGGTTCCCTTATTCATAATACATAATACCTGGAAGGGGAATATTAAACCAGGAAAGCTTGGCGATATTGCACCCACTATTTTATCTATGATTAATGTCAATATACCAAAAGAAATGACCGGAAACATCTTAACTTAACAGCCTATTCCATTTATATGAAACTGCTAAAAAGAATTTTTTTTATCCTCGTTATATTATTTCTCCTGGTTCAGTTTATTCCCAAACCCGGAAAAAATTTATCGACAGAAACTTCATCTGCAGATATTCGACTCCTGCATGCAATCAGTCCGGAGGTAGAAACCATTCTTAAAAGCAGTTGCTTCGATTGCCATAGTAATAACACCAATTACCCCTGGTATTCCAAAATACAACCGGTTGCCTGGTTCTTAGGCCGGCATATTGATGAAGGAAAAAAGGAACTTAATTTTTCTGAGTTTGCCAATTACAGCCTCCGCAGACAGTTCCATAAGATGGAAGAAGTGGAAGAAACGGTAAAAGATGGAGAAATGCCGCTAAAATCTTATGCGCTGATACACAGATCAAGTAAGCTCACTCAGAGCCAGCAGGAAATTTTGATAAAATGGTCGGTTGCCATCCGAGACAGCATGCAATTGATTTATCCGGCCGACAGCCTAATGAGAAAAAAAAAGGCTAATTAACACGGATATCCACTGTTAATTTTACAGCATTTGTCACCATGCAGCGCAGCCGTATTCCTGAATGTCATATATTTATGAGGCACAAAAACTTATACTAATGACGGAAGAGCAAATGCTTGCCGGAAGTATTAAGAATAATGCTGTTGCCCAGGAAGCTTTGTACAACAGGTTCAGCCCAAAAATGCTGGGTGTATGTTACCGCTTTGCCAAAAACAGGGAAGACGCGGAAGACATGCTTCAGGAAGGGTTCATAAAAATATTCACCCAGTTACATCAATACCGGAATGAAGGCGCTCTGGAAGGATGGATTCGCCGGATTATAGTACATACTTGCATTAATATTCTCAAAAAGAACAAGAAGTTTTCTGAAAGTGTAGATATTATTTATGCAAATAATATCCATGTGAAGGAGGAAATGATACCCTCCATAATGCAGGCAAAACAAGTGGTGGAGAGTATCCGGTTACTGCCATTGGGATATAGAACGGTATTGAACCTGTACGCTATTGAAGGCTATTCGCACAAGGAAATTGCCCGTCTGTTAGACATTGAGGAAAGTACAAGCAGGAGCCAGTACACCCGGGCAAAAGCTATTCTTGAAGAACTACTGATAAAACGAAAAATCCTATTAAAGCCATCGCAGAAAATGAATTATGGAGCCGTTGTTGATTCGCCCCGTTAACATCGCTGCGAACTGATTGAAAACACCAGACCAAAATGACTATTGTGAAAGATGGAACAACATTTTTTTCGGGACGGATTTGAGAACTACCTAAAAGACTCGGTGGAAAATTTCAGGATTTATCCATCGGGTAAGGTATGGAAAGGAATATACAACAGTATGCACCCCGGAAGGCGCTGGCCTTCTCTTACCGTGATGTTGCTGTTTATCTTTTCTCTGCTTTACATTGGAATTACCCATAGCAACCAGGTAAATCCAAATAGGGAAACAGCACAAAATGCACAACTTTTGTATTCGGCTAACTTAACCGCCCCCGACCAGTCGGTTTCGTCTAATGATGTCGACATAAATCATCACGTTTTAAAAGGCAAAGCAGTAAATCCCAATATCAAATTACTGCCGGATAAAAACAAAGTTTCAAAAACCGATATTGAAAAAGCATCACAAAATAATTCGGACAAACCTATACGTTCAAGGGAATCAAAAGGAATCTCCAATTGGAATAAAAATAAAGCCTTTCATATCTCCATAATTCCTTCCAGCATAGCGGGCTTTAGTGAACCGGCCCCCAATACTTTACGAAATGCAGTTCAAACTGATCCTTCGATGAATGAAAGTGAATCGGAAAAGCCATTATTTTCGGTATTGAAAAATAGAACTATTTCTGATTCCTATATTTTCACTTCACTTTCCACTCCGGCCATAAAGAAGAAAAATTCATTTGTTGCGAAGGATTTTACCAACCTGGTAACTTCCCAAAAAGAATGGATGGAAGACTTTGCTTTTCATAATCAGCCCAAACTCAAAGCCTGGAAAACCAATGTGGATTATGAAGCTTATGTTACACCATCTATTGGATACAGGAGTTTAAAAACAAATGTGAGATTTAAAAATTCTTCACGTACGGCAACACCAGTACCTTTATTTAATTCGAATGCAGAAGATCCGGAAGTAGATCATCTACCCGCCTTCAACTTCGAAGCGGGGGCGGTTGCCAGATACCATACATCAAGTAAGATATTATTAAAATTCGGGGTACAATTTAACTATACCAATTATCTGGTGATGGCAACCAAAATGAACCATTCCACTGCTACTTCGCTGTTACTGAACGATCTTAATTCCGGTTCTCCATACCTGGTTTCAAAATCGAGTAACCTCTCTAACATCAGTGGCCTGGCTGCCACCTCCGAAAACAACGATAGTTATGAGCTATCAATCCCTTTGGGACTTGATTTCCGGCTTGCCGGCAATGGAAACCTGCAATGGTTCGCAGGGGCTACCATTCAACCCGGGCTTGTTTTTGGCGGTAACAGTTTATTGATTTCAGCAGATACCAAATACTATATTTCTGATAACAGCCTTCGCCGTAAATGGAACTTGAATACCGGTATTGAATCATATCTCGCGTACAAAACCCAGAGTGGAATTTCCATTTTAGCCGGACCCCAATTCAGGTACCAGGTATTTTCAAGCTATTCAAACGAATATAGTTTTAAAGAAAATCTATATAACCTGGGGTTGAAGATCGGGGTAGTTAAGAAGTTTTAACTTTTTTACTATATCATTTTTCACGCAGCCATGGTGCTGCGTTTTTTTTACGCTGAAGGGTTTAGTAAATTTGAGTTTATGTATCGTACAATTCTCTTCCTGATAATCATTATTTGCCTGGGTTGCAAAACCAAAACAAAGCAGACCCCGCCCTCTCCTCCCGTTGTAGCTCAACAGGAAGAAGAGGTACACAACTTTTTTCCGGTAACCTCCTATTTAAAAGGCCAGATTGCGGATTTAAGAAATCAGGGAATAAATCCCATTTTGTACAGGACCATCCGGCAAAAGCAAGATTCATCCTGGGTAAAAAGTGAAGATTTTGACTCGTTGTTTCAGCCATTCCTGGTGCCGGTAATTGATAGTACAAACCAATCGGGAACCTTTGTTGAAAAATCCTTTGTAGATCAAACCATTAATGCCATTACGTTTTCTTACGACCCAAGGACGGTCCTTCCGGATTCCGCCACTCTCCGGAGATGGGATGTTTATATTGATCCGGAAACTCAAAAAGTAACAAGGATTTACCTTGTCAGGAAATTACCCTCCGGCCATCTGCAACAATTAACCTGGCAATCGGGGAAATGGTGCAAAATGCTGGAACTGGATCCCAATAAAGACGGGAATGCCGCCATCATCAGCCAGGAACAGGTGAAATGGGATTTTTAAATCATGACCCAGGAAGAATTTTCAACCATATCATCCGGAATACCCAAACAGCCCGGTATATATAAATATTTCGACAATACCGGTGAGCTAATTTATGTTGGCAAAGCAAAAAACTTAAGAAAAAGAGTAAGCAGTTACTTCACCAAAAAGCAGGCTAACCATAAAACAACGGTATTGGTTAGCCGAATACATCGAATCGAATTTACAATTGTTAACAGTGAGCATGATGCTTTTCTCCTGGAGAACACCCTCATAAAGGAAAACAAACCGGTCTTTAATATCAGCCTGAAAGATGACAAAACATATCCTTACATTGTAATAAAAAATGAGCCTTTCCCCCGGGTATTTTTTACAAGAAAAAAAATAAATGACGGATCCACCTACCTCGGACCTTTTACATCGGTTATGGTAGTGAAGGATGCCCTTGAATTCATCCGGCAAAATATCCAGCTCCGGAATTGCAAATTGAACTTGTCGGCAGAAAACATCAAAAAGAAAAAATTTAAGGTTTGCCTCGAATATCACCTGGGTAATTGCAAGGGACCTTGCGAAGGCTTGCAAACAGAAGAAGATTATAACCAGGGGCTGGAAAGGATAAAACATTTCATTAAAGGAAATTTTAATCCCATACTCCAGGAATATAAAAGGCAATTAAAAGAGTACGTGGAACAGCTTGAGTTTGAAAAAGCAGCCGCCGTTCAATATAAAATTGACCAGGTAGTAAAATTGCAAACCAAGTCGCAGGTGATAAATATTAAGACCGGAACGGTGGATGTCTTTTCAATATTGGAAGAAGGAGACACCGCTTATGTAAATTACCTTGCGGTAAACAATGGAAGTATTATCCGTACAAAAACAATCACCCTGCAAAAACAATTAGAGGAAACAAAAGAGGAAGTACTGGCATTCGCAATTGCTCAACTCCGAAAGACCTTCGAAAGTGAAGCACAGGAAATCATTGCACCGTTTCCCATTCCATTCCCCGATGAATCCGTTCTGGTAACAATTCCGGAAAAGGGAGAAAAGAAAAGCCTGCTGAGCCTTTCAGAAAAAAATGTAAACCACTTTAAGGAGGAACTCAGAACAAAAAAAATGCTCAATCTCGAAGAAAAGACGGAAGCAGAAACGTCGGCAATACTCAAAAAACTACAGGAAGACTTACAGCTTCCGAATCTCCCGGTAAAAATTGAATGTTTCGATAATTCAAATTTTCAGGGGAGCAACCCCGTTGCAGCGATGGTTTGCTTTGAAAACGGTTTACCTGCAAAAAAAGAATACCGCCGATTTCATATCAAATCGGTTGGAGGCATTAACGATTTTGCTTCCATGAAAGAAATCGTTTACCGAAGATATAAGCGCCAGCGAGATGAGGGCAAACCGCTTCCTCAACTGGTAATCATTGATGGAGGTAAAGGACAATTGAGCGCAGCCCTGGAAAGTGTGGATGAATTGGACCTGAGGGGAAAAATGACCCTAATTGGACTGGCAAAAAATAAGGAAGAAATATTTTATCCGGGCGACAGTGCTTCCCTTGAATTACCTTGGGATTCTGACAGCCTAAAACTGATACGGAGAATAAGAGATGAAGTACACCGCTTTGGAATCACCTTTCATCGGGATCAGCGAAGCAAAACAGCCATTCGTAATGAATTGGAACAAATCCATGGGATCGGCAAATCAACTGCCGATGAATTATTGAGAAAATTTAAATCGGTAAATAAGTTAAAGCAACTTTCCGAAAGTGAAATTGCAGAAATTTCCGGTAAATCAAAAGCCAGGATTATCTTTACTTACTTTCATCCTTCAACAGCAAAAATAAAACCGGAATAGCTTTTCTTTCAAAATGGCAGCCGGTCGTCAATTCTGCTTTCTCCAAAAAAATTTATCGCTGTCGATTCTTCATCCGGCTTTTGGATAATATATTAACCCTTACAATAAAACTATTAAGTTTAATGCGGCGGATGATCCAATGATTCAATAAAATAAAGTTTTACTGCCCTGGTTTTCAGATCCTATTAATTACTAACTATAATGCACACCTGATTAGTGAATAACTGCATTAATCTTTTCCCAAAGGGCATTATCAAATCCGGATAAAGCAAAGGATGGATTATTTGGATCAGAGGCATCTCCCATCCGTATAACTACCATCTCCTTACCGGGAACCACATAAATCCGTTGGTCGGCTGCGCCCATGGCCGCATACATATCGGATGGAGCATTGGGAACAAGTGCCCCCGGGAATACGGTTTGGCCGCCCGGGACCATATAACTGGTTTTGCCGTTTAGCCACCACAAATATCCATAAGAAGGGTTGATGGTTTGAGAAGAAGCAATGCAGGAATTAAAAAAATCTTGATTTAAAACCTGCTCCCCGTTCCACTTACCCTTATTCAAAGCCAATAAGCCAAAGCGGGCCATGCTGCGCGTATTACTGTAATAAATTTTAAATATCGGTCCAAAGTTCCAGGTACCTTCCATTCCAATCCGGTCTCTTAACTTACTGGCATAATAATCCCTAAAATCCTGGCCGGAAGCGGAAGCAACAATATCCATTAACTTTTGAAAAACATTACTATACGACCAACGGGTGCCGGCATCTGCCAGGTAGGTAAGATTTGATTTTATTACCAAATTACTGGCATCATTCAAACCCGATGTCATGGAAAGCAGATGGCGGACAGTGATCAGGTTTTCTTTTTCTAATAATTCACTGGTCCAGCCGGTATCCAAATATTGGGAAACTTTATTATTGATTTGTAAAAGTCCTTCCTGCTGTGCAATGCCTATGGTGGCAGCAGTAAGGGTTTTACCTGCACTATTCCATTGCCAGGTAGCAGTAGCAGAATGACCATTAAAATATTGTTCCAATACAATCCGGCCATTTACGAGAATCATAAATGATTTGGTATGTTTTGCCGCCAGAAAATCGTATAAGGGTTGGATCGCATTGGTATCCCAACCTAAGGAGGTAGCAGATTGGGTTTCCCAAATGCTGCTGTTATTCGAGGGGAAATACATAGTTTCCGGCGGATGTGAGGGGCCCTGGGCATTATTTTTATTACAACCAACTAAGGGAATAAAGATCAGCAATAATAGTTTGGCAAAATTCATAAACAAGGTATTACAGAATAAAACGATTGACACCCGAATAATAAAAAAGTTAAAAATAAGTCGCCATTAAATATAAATTTCTCCATCCGGTTAGCACAAGCATCCCCTCGGAAAAGGCAAAAAAATACCCCGGAAGACCGGGGTATTCGTTTATTTAAAACTTGTAAAGCCAATTAATAACTCCACAAATTCTGTTCGTAATTGAAGATCTTCTCCTTTACATGTTCTCCTTCCAATAATTGAAGGATGCCATTATCTTCGAATCCTTTATAGTTCTTGATAGACAGATCCAATGGATTATCCAGGGTACTCTTGATTATTCTTCCATGGAACATCCGGCTCTCAAAAAGTTCCTCCCAACTCATGCGGGCCCCAAAGTTCTTGCCATTATACACTTCGTATCGGGCAAAAATGGGGCGCATATCGGGATAATAAACCCAGAACAGTTCGGTTTCGCCAATGTTAACACCCATTGAAGTAATCACACTTTTTACAGGTGCAATTCCCAAAATTCGCCAGAAAAGCCTTGAACTTTCTTTGTCGAAAATCACTTCTTCCTTAATTCGGAAACGGTAAATAGAATCCAGGTTAATTTCGTTCCTTTTGTAAACCGTACCAGTCAGGTTACCCAACGAATCGTATTGGGGAACCGGTACCGAGTCGCCTGCAATAGCGGTTGCCACTTCGGCTTTAGTCATTGGTGTGGTAAACCGGTCGTCTACACTATTGAATACCGTTACCTGGCTGTCCTGGATAGCTTGCAGGAGGATGGAAATAAACCGTTGGTTACCATTGTTCTCATCGGCAGAATAACGGAAGGGCTGGTTGATCTTTTCCCGAATATCAATTTCGCGCCAGATTTTTTGACGATACACGGCATCATCGGCACGGAGGTGCTCGTATGGTAGTGGCGTACGGTCGCGAAGCGTAGTGGTTTCCACTGCTTCATCCGGACGTAGCGATTTTTTTACGGTTTTAACCGGCAGGCTGTCGTTTTGTGGTTCCGGTGCAGGAATCGCGGCAACTTTTACGGTATCAGTTGTGGGAACGGAGGACTTGATATTGGCCTTCGTTTTTGTTTTGGTTGTTTTGCGGGTAGTATTCCTCTTTTTGGAACTACGCTTCTGTGCTTCGGCAGAAACCGCAACACAGCCAAAAAGAACCGCCAAAAACAAACACCTCAAAAACTGCTTTTTCATAGTTTATATTTTAATAAAGTGCGATTGATTTTCCATCAATTGTTCTTGTTCCATCCGGGCCAGATACCTTCACGTTATCGAAAGTAATTACGGAACCTGGGCCACAACGTTGCATCATTGCATGGAGGGAAGCCAGGTTATTTCCAGTTAAGGGTAACTGAACCACATTCGGGAAATTAGCTCCGGAGAAATATACTGTTGCGCTCACTACGTTATATCGTGTATCGAAATCAAAGTTTTCGAGTTCGGCACGGCAAAACTGCTGGCTCTTAAATTCAACAGCAGGCATACGTACTTTACCGGAACCCACTTTAAATACCGGATCCGGAATACGTTTAACTCTGAATTCAAATTTAGAGGGTTTACCATCTGCCACCACCGTAATGCTTGCAGCGCCCAATGTGGAAACTTTTACGATTCTTTTTGAACCCTGGCCTGAGATAGAACCACCAGCCATAGATACATTGGTCTTATCCCAACCGGTGGGTGAACCAATGGTTACCGGGTTGTCTACTCCAATATAGAATACGTTCATTTTATCCAACATCACCGCTGCACCACCGGGAGTCCCCACAGTATACTTAACGGTTTCTGTTTTGGTTTGAGTCTGTCCGTTTTCATCCACGAAAGTGATGGTAACAGGTACGGAGCGTTCGCCGCTACCGCTGGCGGTAATTTCAGAAGAACCCTGACCGCCATTCACCACTACGGAAGCACCTCCGATGGAAATGGATGGTTTCGCAGCCGAGCTATACGCACCTACACCGGCGGTAATGGTCACTTTTTCGCCGGGCATTACATAACTGGAGGATTGCCCAACCAAAACACCAACCTGATCCATGTGTACTTCTACCTGTCCAATTTGATTGTGGCAATAAGAAGTGATCAGGTTTTCTGCATTTTTCACATTGTTTTGAAACTTACTGAGAAGCGTAAGCGCAGCTACAGTAGGCGTCATGTGAAAATAGGCTTCTGTAAAATTCTTTTCTTTACCATCCTGGCCAACGATTTTGTTGATATTATCAACCGGGAATGTTTTTTCGAAAGAAGTTTTGATACTAGGATCGATATTCAGCATTTTGTCGCGGTAATCGTTGAGCCTTTTTTGAAGTTCGGGCCCCAGGTTTTTTCCACCGGGTCCGTTACCAAAAAGGCGGGTCGCCGCTTCCAGGTCATCTTCTTTAAATTCTTCCTTTCCTTCAACAACTTTTAAGCCGGCTTCGTCTTTCAGTTGTTTTTTAATACCGTCAATAAACTTATTCAGGTCGTCGGAATATTGTTTGGATTGCTTGGCCTTTTCATCCCAGATCAATGCTTTATCGTGGGTTTTTGGATCAGCAACTTTATCAGCCAGAGACTTATAGAGTGTCTCATTTGCATTTGTGAGGTTTGAGTTGGACGTTACCAAACTCTTGTCCACCACTTTAAATGCATTCAGGATTTCAGACGACACATTCAATGCAAGGAGTGCGGTTAGCACCAGATACATAATGTTGATCATCTTCTGCCTGGGCTCTTTAGGTAAAGCCATGGTAAATTCAGTTTTTTGTTTTTGTCAAATTTGTTTGGATCAATGAATTGCTAAATCGGCAAGGCCGGTATTAGCGTCCCTGCATTGCGCTAAGCATATTGCCGTAAACGGAATTCAGGCGGCCAAGGTTAGAAGCAAGTTTTCCGATTTCGTCTTTTGCTTTTGCGGCATCATCAACGCTTGCCATCATGGCTTCGCTGGCTTCAGCCATTTTACCATAGAAGCTGTTCAGGGCTTTTAAATGGTTGTTGCTTTCTTTCAGTTCCAGTTCGTAGATGGTGTTAAGCGAACCCAGGTTTTTGGTAAGTACCTGAACCTGTTCGTGGAAACCACGGGCGCTTTCGGATGCATTATTAAATGACTGCATGGTAGATGCGCTGCTGTTGAATGCAGTAGCCATGGTACCAATGGCGGCGGTAGCTTCTTTTGTTTTTGCATTGAAGTCGCCGGTAGCTTTTACTACATCACTAACATCCGAAATTCCGGTAACTGTTGTTCCCAGTTTTTGGAAACCTTCTCCCAATTTTTTAAGGTTTGCGGGAGTGATATCAGCTTCCTGCAACATCTTATCCATACTTTTTAGGGGAGAGGCAGCAGGAGCCGCTTTGGCTTTCCCTTCGTATTCTTCTGTAACTGCGGGGTAGATGATATAAACCACACCATAAATAAGGAAGATAACCGCTTCCGTGTACAAACCAATCTTCAACCAAAGGTCGGCGATGGGTGTATGAAGAATTTTCTGTAACGCTCCAAAAATAACAGCTGATGCACCGATAGATACGCCTACGTCCATCCATTTAGCTACGTTTGAAGGAATCTTAACTGCCATGTTGATTTTTGTTTTTAAATTTTAATTGGGATTGTTTTGAATAATTGGTATTTAAAATCTTCGGAAAAATAACCCGTTTTTTATTAATAAAAACGGGTTATTTCTATAATTAGATCAATTAAATGTTATTATTACTTCCTGCGTTTTGGAGTGGGAGGAAGATCGATCACGCAACGGAAACCAATGTAGGATTTAGAAGTATCCTGGTATTCGTATGCACGGGTGCTGGTTTGCAGGAAATATCCCACATCCTTCCAGCTACCACCCCTGATCACCTTACGTTTCATCCGTGGAGGATCAGAATCCTTGGCATTCCAACGAATATCCGGATTCATATCGTGCTGAAAATTATACCCACCTTCATAGTATAATGAGGAAGTCCATTCGGAAACATTCCCCGCCATATTATAAAGACCGAAATCATTGGGCCAGTAAGCATCAGCACGGACGGTATAAAAACCACCGTCTTCGGGGTAATTACCCCGACCGGGTTTAAAATTAGCCAACAGACAACCCTTCCTGTTTCTCAGGTAAGGACCGCCCCAGGGATAAGGTGCTTGTGAACGTCCGCCACGGGCAGCATATTCCCATTGAGCTTCTGTAGGAAGACGAAAATCGGATTCCGGGGCTCTTTTCTTTCCCTCAAGATAAGAATTCAGGTAATGAGTACGCCATTCGCAGAAGGCGGTAGCCTGTTTCCAGGAAACACCTACTACAGGATAATTACCAAAAGCAGGATGGTTAAAATATTTCTTAGCCATGGGTTCATTATAAGAATAGGAAAAATCCCTAACCCAGCAGAGCGAATCGGGATACACAGGAATCTGCTGTTTAACAATGAAGGCCGAACGCGGAATGGTTACATCGCGGTTCTGAGCGGCGGCTTTATAATCAAATACTTCCGACTGATACACGATTTTTTTGGCATCCAGTTCCTTTTTGCCAAAAATGCGATTATCGGGAGTTACGATGATGGCATCTATTTTTTCGATGGTGGCTTTATCACCCCATTTGATGGTTTTTGCTTTTTTCCAATCCACATACTCATTGCCATCAGCGCCCTGTTTTACAAAACCCATCAGCTTGGCAGCAATGGAGTCTCGTACCCAGTTGGTAAACTGACGGTATTCGTTGTTGGTGATTTCAGTTGCATCCATCCAAAACCCACTGATTGAAACCTGTTTGTTGCGAGCCGTAAAAGCATAATTGATGTCTTCATCGCTTGGGCCCATGTGGAAAGTGCCAGGCGGAATATACACCATGCCAGGTGGTTTTGTCAGGTTCCAGCGGGCCGCAGGGGCTACCCCGTGGAGCTGGCCGTCGTTCGGCAGGGAACTACCGGACTTATTTTTTCTACAACTGGTCGTAGATGTAGAAGCGATAGCCGCAATAGCTATCAAACATAATAACCGATTCGTCATTGTTTTTAAACTTTGAGGGTAATGGGCAAATGTAATAATTATTTCGATTTATAAAACAAAGCAAAAACTGCTTTTGCTAATATTTTATCGGACAAAAATTACGTTAGCAATTTAGTAACGGCTAAATTATTTAAATATTGTAAACCCAAATGTTAACATACCAGCTTTTTTAGCAGCAAATCCGCTTCCGAAGCATTCTTTAAGGGCAAATAGCAAAATTGGTTGTGGCAAATATAAAATGCAGCATTTTCGCCCTCTCCCCTGCCCTGGAACAGCGTTATATCCGGACTTTCTTCAGCCCATTGGTGCACCCGGAACGGGAGAAATGTTGTTAAAATTTCCCTGCTGTTTTCCCTCGCTCCCCTGCCTGTAATAATTATTTCGGGGATCCCCAGTTCCAGGGCCAGGATTTCTACGCACCAGTTGCCCAGGGAATTGGGGTGCTTTTCAGCTAAAGGCTGCATCTGGAGCAGGTTTCTCCTACCAAACTGCTCCCAATCCTTATTGCCGTTTATGGCCCCAAGACGCAAAAGGAGCCCAGACAGGATACTATTTCCGGACGGACAGGGGCCGTCAAAAATTTCAATTTTCCGGGTAATGAGATCCCTTTGTGATGCGGATGTAAAGAAAAATAAGCCGGTTTCTTTATCCTTAAATAAATCTAAAACATTAGCCATTAATGAGTTAATATATTCAAGAAGAGAAGATTCGCCTGTTGCTTCATATAACAGCAGGCCTGCTTCGGCCATAAAAGCATAATCGTCTATAAAGCCTGGAATAGGAAAATTCTCCATTTTAAACCCATGGGCTACCAGGTTGCCGGTTAAAGAAAAGCGAATTTTCAAGAATTCAAACAATTCTTTTCCCCGCCGGATGAGGGATTCATCTTTAAAAGCAAACCCACATTTAATAAATGCGGAAACCAACATGGCATTCCAGCAAAGGATAATTTTATCATCAGCCGAAGGAGCAATCCGCTCATTCCGGCGATGAAGCAGGGAGTGGTTTGCCTTATTTAATGTATCAAAATAGGATTCAGGTGAAAGGCCATTTTCAAGGGCAAATTCTTCTGCCTTGTACTTCCTGAACAAAATATTTTTTCCATCGAAATTTCCTTCGGCGCTTACCCCATAAAATTTTTCAATCAATGCTGCATCCTTACCCAGCACGTCATCTATCTCTTCCTTATTCCACAGGTAAACCCTTCCTTCTTCTCCCTCGCTGTCGGCATCAAGGGATGAAATAAACCCTCCATTTTTCCCTTTCATTTCTCTTTCCAGCCATTCAATGGTCTTATAGGCTGTTCTTTTGTATTCTTCATCCTGGTTTTCCTGGTAGGCTTCTGCCAAAATTTGAAGCAACAGGGCATTATCATAAAGCATCTTTTCGAAATGAGGTACCAGCCATTGGGCATCTACGCTGTACCTGGCCATCCCGCCACCAACCTGATCAAAAATCCCTCCTCTAATGATTTTTAACAGGCTCCAGTGTGCGTGATGCAAAGCGTCTTCTTGTTTTTTATAATGACCAAAGGCTAATAAAAATCGGACCAGGGCAAACTGTGGAAACTTGGGAGGCTGGCCAAATCCGCCTTCCCGGGTATCTGCTGAATCCAAAAGTGTCTGCGCTATGGTTTTACCGGCATGATTTTCGGATACAGCGCCAGGTACCAACGGTATTTGTTGGGTAAACAGCCTATGGCTTCGGGTAATATGCTCCGTTAGTTCATCAGCCTGTTGTAAAATTTCTGCCTTTCTTTCCTTCCAGGCCCGCCCTAACGATAAAAGCACCTCCTTCCAGGAAGGGCGGTTGTATGCAGGCTGGGGAGGGAAATAGGTTCCTCCATAAAATGGTTTAGCATCGGGAGTAAGGAATACGTTCAATGGCCAGCCTCCGCTCCCAGAAATTACCTGCACGGCTTCCATATAAATATGGTCCAGGTCGGGCCGTTCTTCCCGGTCTATTTTGATGTTAATAAACAGGCGGTTCATTATTTCTGCTGTTCCCCTGTCTTCAAAACTTTCTCTTTCCATTACATGGCACCAATGGCATGCAGAATATCCGATACTGACCAAAATAGGCAGGTCTCGCTCACGGGCAAGTGTAAGCGCTTTCTCTCCCCAGGGATACCAATTTACCGGGTTGTGAGCATGTTGAAGTAAATAAGGGCTGGTTTCGCCAATAAGCTGGTTGGAAAACTCCGATGCATGCATACCCTGAAATTACGAAAGATCCGGGGGTTACTTCTTTTTTACGCCATGCAGGTAATTATCCAATGCGGCTACCATACTGGGAGTATGGGGCATTGGCGCTTTAATATCGAGCGTGAGCCCGGCCTCTTCAACAGCCTTAAAGGTATTGGCACCAAATGCCCCGATCCGGGTTCCGTTTTGTTTAAAATTTGGAAAATTATCGAACAGGCTACGCACGCCGCCCGGAGTGAAAAAACAAATGATATCGTAATTATTTTGAATGACCTCGCTCAGGTCGTTGCTTACGATCTTATATAATACCGGGGTAGCATACTCGCAGTGGTTATCCTTTAACCAATTGGTGATATCACTATCGAAGGACTCCGAGCATGGATATAAGAACTTTTCATTATCCTTATGTTTATTAATCACATCAAACAGGCTTTTATTGAGCCCGTCGGCACCATAAAATACTTTTCGCTTCCGGTAGAGGATGAACTTTTGAAGATAAAGAGCAACTGCTTCGGTGATGCAGAAATACTTGGTTTCCTGAGAAATTGAAATTTTCAATTCTTCACAGATTCGAAAGAAATGATCAATCGCATTCCGGCTGGTAAAAATTACAGCGGTAAAATTGCCAATATCAATCTTCTGCTTACGGAAATCACGCGCGGGAATCCCTTCAATATTTAAGAAAGGGTGAAAATCAATTTCAATACCGTACCGGGAAGCGAGCTCGTTATAGGGCGACTTGCTGCCTTCCGGTTTAGGCTGGGAAATCAACACTTTTTTTACAGCTTTCAGAGTAAATTCTGGTTTAATCGGATCGTTTTTGCTCATATGGGGTGTTTCGCCCTAAGGTGTTGCAAAATTATATTTTTTTATTGAGATACAGGATGGCGACCCTATAAAGTAGTAACAACGGGATTATTTCCATCCCGGCTATATACAGCATAAAGTGAAAGCTGCTAATTTTAAATTTCCCCTGAAATGTGCCGTAAGACCTTATAAACCGCATTAATATCATCAACCCAATCAATACAAAGGAAACGCTGATGGCAATCTGGCTTAATGCGGGGGAAGCAAAAGCAATTACCACCAAAACCGGGAGAAGGCAAATGGCAAAAATTTTGTTGATCAAAAAAACGATAAAAATATAATTATCCGTTTCGCCCGAATATCCGGTAACCCATCCAAAAAATTTCAGGATAATAAATTTCCCCAGGTAAACTCCCAAAATGCCCAGGCATATTGTTCCAAAAAATTCGAGGGTAGAAAGCGAGTTTTCGGGGCCGTTAAAAAATCGCATCAGCAGGAACACGTACCAGGATCCAGTTAAAATAAACAGCAGGTTGAAAAACATAGACGGCTGTCCGGCCTGTTTAAGTTGCTCCGAAAGCTGGGATTGCCGCATGGAAGTGTTAAAGAATACCCGCCACAATGTTTGAAAATACTTTGCGTATACCCTTTTCAAAATGGCAAAAATCAACAACATTAAAAACAGGTAATAAAAAAGAAAATTGGGTTCAGAGGAAGAGCGCACCGGCTGTACAAAATATACCGGGCTGTTGCCGGCATTTAGAAATTTGTTCTTCAATAACAATTCATTCAGAACAGGCGTTTCCGATTTTTCTGTATTTCCCAGCGGATGCATCGAAACAGAATCCATTACCTGTAAGCTATCTGCAGAAACTAAAGTTGAATCAGATTGGGCAACCAAAGAATCCTGCAAAAGGAGAATACTATCTTTCCTGGCCAGGCTATCAGGCACCTGTGCAGATATCCAGGGCGGGAGGAAAATAAAAAAAACAGGAAAAAGCAAAAATAATTTCACAGCCTGAAATGGTTTCTGAAATCAAAAATAGTTTACATATCCGAAATGAAGTTTGGATGCACCCCGGATATTAAATGGAACATCATTTCGCATTCCCATGGCATAGGTTATATTTAATAACCCCAGCTTAGTTTCATAAACAAGGCCCAGGCCCAGGCCCAGAAACCGGTTACTGGCATTAACTTGCCGGTATTTGGTTTGGGTAATGCCCAGGTCAGAAAAAAAGAAAAGGTATGAGTTGAGCGAAAGTAAATTTCGGTACTCGGCGGTAACTACTGCAAATTGAGAAGCATATATACTCTCTTCGTCAAAACCGCGAAGCGTTTGGGAACCACCCACCTGGAAAAGGTCGTTTCTAAATACAGAGGGACTGGAATAAAATCCACCTTGGAAGCCTGCCCGGATCGTGGAATATTTTCCCAAGGGAAAAAATTGGGAGCCCCATACCCGGGCCCTCAACTGGTAAACTCTAAGTTTTAATGAATCGTACAGTGTGGCATAATCAAATCCGGGTTCTTTTAAATTTACAATATCATTATTCCGGCTGATGTTTTTGGTACCTACGGTGGCGCTGATATTAACTTCAGTTCCCTTTCGGGGATTATACAGGTAGTTGGTCTTTTGAAGTACATAACGCAGTCCAATATTGGTTGATTTCACATCTATATTGGGAGGGAGGGTTTTTGATTGTTTTATTTGATTTGTATCAATCCCTCCTTCCAGCAACGATGAACTTTGCCATTGCACAAAAATTCTTGCTGATTGATTTTGCCCTATCAGGTAATCGGCTCCAAGCTGTGCATTAAGCTGCAGGTAACTGGAATCTTTCTTAAATAAGTCAAATAAAAAATCAAAACCAAAGGCACTGTTGAAAATGAAAGGATGATTGTAACCGAGATTCAGGCGGGGAGATTTTACCTGGAGTTGTTGCCATTTAATAAGTATGGTTTCGCCGGAACCAAGCATATTTTTTAAATCGAGATTAACATCCCCGGTAACCTGGAATTTCTTTTCATTTCCGGAGGCTGGGAGGAACCCAAGCAAAAAATTTACCTGACTGCTTTTTTTGGGATCGAGATACAGGTTAAGTACAGCGCCGGTTCCCAACATGGTTAAATTCGCGGGTTGAATCGTACGCACATAGGTCAATTCTTTGAGCTTCCGATCCACATCATCCAATCGATCCTGGCTGTACGGAGATCCGTTTGGTATACCTAAATAACGTTGGAGGAAATGCGCGTTTAGTTTTGCTTTACCTAAAATCCGAATACTATCGATTGGGTAATAAATACCTTTTTGCACAATCAGGTGCATCTGCAATTTGTCGCCGATAATGCGAATGCTGTCTGGATATGCCTTTGCAAAAGGATACCCGTTGTTGGCATAATATCCCAAAAGCCGTTCCTGCAACCGGTTCCATTGGGCCGGGCTAACCGGTTTGCCTTTAAAATCTCTGGAGAAAAATCGGATGCCATCCAGGGCGGGTTGTTCCAGGCTGTCGGTAGATACCGCTATCCACTCATACCGTTTACCTGGAAAAATGTAAACGGTTTTCCTGGCCGAATCTGTCTTTAGCGAATCGACGGATGCACCGAGGTAGCCATAATTAATCAGCATTTCAGGAACCTTTCGGAGGTATTCAAAAACCTCCTTTTCTGTTTCAAATTCGTTTTGAAGGTGCAATCCTGCCGGACTAAACAGGCTATCTTTGCCACTCAGCCGGTATTCGAGCATCCATGATTTTTTTATGGTATTTGTTTCCTGGGCACACAGGGGCGTTGCATAATTACAAACCAATGCAACCAGGAACATCAGGTAATATAATTTCATACTCGGCAAAGCGGGGTAACATTCAAAATTAATAAAGGAGCAGATTGGCTGGCATATATATTCATATTCCTTTTTGCAGGCAGGCATGCACTTATTGTAATTTTCATTATTCAACAAGGCAAAAAGACCAGGACCGGCTGCTGAATGCCATTGGCAGGGAAATAGAACTTACCCCCCGTTTTGAGGATACAGAATCTATCTGCAGTATATATTTTGGGGGTGGCACGCCCAGCATAATCAGACCTGAAAAGCTGAATGAAATATTATGGTTGATTCGGAAAAAGTTTCCGGTTGATAAAGAAGCAGAAATAACCTTTGAGGCAAATCCGGATGACATCAGCCGCGAAACGCTGGCTGCCTGGGAGGCACTGGGCATTAACCGCCTCAGTATTGGGATTCAATCTTTTGATGATTCAGAGTTGCGCTGGATGAACCGCGCCCATGTGGCCAAACAATCCGTATCTGCATTGGAATTGGTTACAGTTTCCGGAATAAAGAATTTTTCGATCGACCTCATTTACGGTTCCAATTTGCAAAGTGATGAACAATTACTGCAGAATCTTGAAATCGTAGCCGGTTTTTCTGTTCCCCATATTTCTTGTTACGGCTTAACTGTAGAACCGAAAACCAAACTTCATCATCTGGTTACATCGGGGAAGGACCAGCTCCCGGATGAACAAAAGCAAGCCCGGCAATTTCTTTTGGTAATGAACTGGATGCAGGAGCATGGATATGAACATTACGAATTGAGTAATTACGCCCTACCGGGAATGCGTAGCCGCCACAACAGCAGTTACTGGGACGGGTTGCCTTACTATGGGTTCGGCCCCTCTGCCCATAGTTATAACGGCCATCATATCCGGAGTTGGAATATTGCCAACAATGCTATATACACCCAACAATTAGAACTGGGAATACTCCCTGCTGAGCGGGAAGAGTTAACTGAAACCCAACTTCTAAATGAATATATCATGACGCGGCTTCGAACCATGGAAGGGTTAAACCTGGATTATCTTGAAAATTCCTGGGGAATTCATAACAAGAGCAGGATCGAAAAAGCCTGTTTGGGATATTTAAAAAGGGGGCTATTGGTAATAAAAAATCAAAACCTGGTGCTAACACAAGAAGGCATGCTGATGGCAGATGCTGTTGCCGCAGACCTATTTACAGTTTAAACCCATTTTATTTCTAGAAGATAAATCTAAACTTATAAATTCCTAATTGACCGGGAATGAAAAATAAGTTTGACCTGTTTAAAAACAGGGCCCCATTGCATCCTAAACCAACAGGGGTTCCAGTTCTTCAAAAGCCTGGGTGGCAGGTTTTCCATTCCACAAAATTTCATACACTGTTTTAGCAACGGGCATTTCTGCTTTTACCGTTTGATTGATGTGGTGCATACATCGACTGGCCATGTATCCTTCGGCCACCATATTCATCTCCAGTTTAGCCGACTGTACCGAATAGCCTTTGCCAATCATATTCCCAAACGTGCGGTTACGGCTAAATAACGAATAGCAGGTAACGAGTAAATCGCCAAGGTAAACAGAGGCGGCATAGTTGTGGTGAGCTTCATGCAATTGAGATTCTGTATCACCCAGGTATCCCACTTCGGCATTGATGATTCCGGCTTTACGGAGAAAGCCCGCCATTTCATCGGCGCTATTAGCAATAAGAACACTTAAGAAATTATCCCCATAATCTAACCCATGGGCAATACCGGCACCTACGGCATAAATATTTTTTAAAACCGCGGCATACTGTACCCCGTAAATATCCCGGTTTACAATGGTTTTAATAAAGGAACACTGAAAATGAGAGGCGATCTTTTTTGTTTCCTCCGTATCCAACCCCGTAAAAGTGAGGTAAGAAAGTTTTTCGGCGGCCACCTCTTCGGCATGGCAAGGGCCGAGCACTGTAAAATACTGCAGCATATCCATTTTAAAATTCTCCCGCAGGTAATCGTTCAGCAGGATATTTTGTTCGGGCAGGATCCCCTTTACAGCAGAAATAAATTTTTTTCCCCGGAAGCTTTCGGTATTTATTTTACTCAAGGCTTCTTTTACAAAAGCAGATGGAATTGCAATTAATACCACATCAACACTATCAACCACCACCTGGGGGTCTGCACTCAGGGAAAGTTTCGACATATTGAATTTAGCAGAAGAGAGGTATTGCGGGTTGTGGTGTTTTTCCCTGAACTGCCGTATAGCAGCTTCGCTCCGGTTCCACCAGTGGATATGGTTTCCGTTATCTGTAAGGATTTTTGCCAGGGCAGTACCCCAGCTTCCGCTTCCAAGAATTCCGAATTTCATGATTGCTGATTAATACCCGAAGTTATTATAAACCCAGTTTTTCAACGGCCATTTGTGCGGCTATCTGGCTTGCATCTTTTTTATTGTACCCTTTTGCCTGAGAAAGCAGTTCACCATCCACGGTAGCCCCAATAGTAAACAGGCGGCGTCCGTTTTCAAATTTTTCTTCAAGGGTTTCAAACTCTAATTGTTTTCCATTTTTATTAGCCCATCCATACAGTTTATTCTTGATATTTATTTCTATGCTTTCAAGATCATCGGTAAAAAGATGCGGGGATATGATATAATCCTCCACCCATTTTTGGGTTTTATTATATCCTTTATCGAGGTAAACGGCGCCAATTAATGCCTCCAGCGTATTTCCAAAAATCTGTGAAATTTTGAGGGCATTATCGAGTTTATTATAAAACGTGATTTTCTTCAACCCCATTTTCAGGGCAATTTCGTTGAGTTTGTGGCGATTTACCATTTTGCTCCGCATTTCCGTTAAAAAGCCCTCCCCTTTGTACGGATACTTTCGAAACAGATAATGACCAATGACCGAACTCAACACGGCATCTCCCAAAAATTCGAGCCGTTCGTTATTCTCATCGGCTCCTTCGCGAACCGAGCGGTGGCTTAATGCGGTTTTATATAAAGATAAATCGGAGGGTGAAAAACCCAGCACATTTTGGAGTTGCTTTCGAAACTCCTTTTTCTTTTTATCAAATTCAAAAAATGCTATAATGAACTCCACGTGATGAAGTTTTGTACCTGAATTTAATTTTTTTCCATTAAATCGGGCAAGAAATGGGTCTTGGGTCAGGGCTTATACTTCTTGATGATTACGGAGGCGTTGTGGCCGCCAAATCCGAAAGTATTACTTAAGGCAGCATTCACTTCCCTTTCCTGTGCGGTATTAAAAGTGAAGTTAAGTTTAGGATCCAGTTCCGGATCATCTGTAAAGTGATTGATGGTAGGCGGAACTATATTTTTTGTAACTGCCAGGATGCAGGCAATCGCCTCCAATGCACCGGCAGCACCCAGGCAATGGCCAGTCATGCTTTTTGTTGAGCTGATATTGAGATGATAGGCCTGATCGCCAAAAACGCTAAGGATGGCTTTGGTTTCCGCAATATCACCCAAGGGAGTTGAAGTACCATGTACATTGATGTACTGAATATCCTCCGGTTTCATTCCGGCATCGCGAAGGGCGTCGTTCATCACATTTTTAGCTCCCAGTCCTTCCGGATGAGGTGCGGTAATATGATAAGCATCAGCCGTGGCGCCCCCTCCGGCAATTTCGCAATAAATTTTAGCCCCCCGGGCAAGGGCATGTTCCAGCTTTTCGAGAATCAAAACTCCTGAACCCTCCCCCATCACAAAACCGTCCCGATCTTTATCGAATGGTCTGCTGGCGGTTTTTGGGTCGTCGTTTCGTTCACTTAAAGCCTTCATGGCATTAAATCCGCCTACGCCTGCGGCGCTGATCACCGCTTCCGATCCTCCGGTAACGATCACATCTGCTTTCCCCAAACGAATGGTATCAAATGCATCAATAATTGCATTGGTGGATGATGCACAGGCGCTAACCACCGCATAATTGGGGCCTCTGAATCCATTCCGCATGGAGATTTGCCCTGCGGCAATATCAAGGATCATTTTGGGAATGAAGAAGGGGTTGAAACGGGGAGTACCATCGCCCGAAGCAAAGTTGATCACCTCTTCCTGGAAAGTAATTAACCCCCCAATGCCGCTGGCAAAGATTACGCCTACCCTGTCGGGATCCACATTTTCTTTGGTAATACCGGCATCTTTTACGGCCTCATCGCTGGCTATAAGTGCGAATTGACAGTAGCGGTCAACTTTTCTTGCCTCCTTTCTTTCGAGGTATTGGGTTGGATCAAAATCTTTAACCTCACAGGCAAACCGGGTTTTAAATTTGGATACGTCGAACTGCTGGATATAATCGCATCCACTAACCCCATTCTGCAACCCGCCCCAAAACTCGGGGAGGGTTTTTCCCAGGGGTGTGAGTGCGCCCAATCCGGTAACGACAACTCTATTTAAAGCCATAATTTGCCTGTGATGATTGAAAGGGGTTATTTGGCGTTTTCTTCCAAATAAGAAACGGCCTGGCCTACGGTAGTAATGGTTTCGGCCTGTTCGTCGGGAATAGAAATATTAAATTCTTTTTCAAATTCCATTATTAATTCTACGGTGTCCAAACTATCGGCACCTAAATCATTTGTGAAAGAAGCCTCAGGGGTAACTTCCGCTTCATCCACTCCTAATTTGTCAACAATGATTTTTTTTACTCTTGTTGCAATGTCTGACATGATTGTAAAATTTAGTTAATCGGTGCAAAAATATATCTTTTGGATTAATTACAAAGAAATACTGGAGGGAGCCGGAAAGGGTTAATTTTCAATTAGAAATCAGGGTTTGGAGCCAATTTTTGTTTCGGAATTAAAATCCGGCACCCCGCCGATTTGCCAAAGAGAATTTAATGTATCTTGTTATATGATTTTGAAACCTTAAAATTCGGCCATGGGATTAAAGCAAATTGACCACGGTACTAAAGAATATGGCCAAATGGTGGCCCTTCGGTATCAAATTTTGCGTGCTCCTCTTGGATTGTCCTTTTCCAATAGCGAATTGGACAGGGAGAAGGAAGATATCCTGATTGCTGCATTTGAGGAAGAGGACATGCTGGGATGTTGTATTCTGTCCTGGATTGGGCCCCAAAAAATGCGGGTACGGCAAATGGCGGTTTCGGCAAACCTGCAGCGCAAGGGAATAGGGGCTTCTCTCATGGGTTTTATTGAAAATATTGCCCGGGATAAAGGATGCCGGGTACTTATGATGCATGCCCGCGAAACAGCCATTGGTTTTTATGAAAAATTCGGCTATCGTATTACCGGAGAACCCTTTGTGGAAGTTGGCCTTCCCCACCGGATCATGGAAAAGCCACTTTAATTATCCTTTTGGGATATGGGAAGCGATCAGCTTTCGGATAGCATGCTCCTCATCCCCTTCAAACGCCTCTTTCGGAAAAATAAAGAAAGTCCGGCTATTGAAATACAGATGAAAATATAAAGGGCTTTCCATCCATCCCGAAAACTGCGGCCATTCCCAGCTTTTAGATCCATTTTCCGTCTCAAGGGTAAACCGTTGTTCATCCAGCCTCACCCTAAATCTTTCTTTAAAGGTTTGCGACCGCTTATATACAGAGGAGGGCAACAGGTACCAAAAGGTAATCATCAAAATAAACCACATCACCGAGCTCAGCAGAAACGGAAGGGGTTGAATTTTTTTAAAAAAATACAATGCAGCCGAAACGAGGGCAAACACGTTTACCAAAACAATCATTATTTTAATTTCCTTCCGGCTGATGAAATGGTACCGGAGCGCCTGGATAACCTTCCCTTTCTCAAAGGTGAAATATGCTGAAACCATACGCAAAGATAGCAGGCAATTTTCTTCCATCCCGGAAACAACTATTCATTCTTGTTTCCTTCCACCAGATTCCGGTGATGGCGGGCTGCATCGCGTTTTGTTTTTTTTTCAAAATTTTTCTCTAATGCTTGGGTAAGATTAACACCCGTTTGGTTGGCCAGGCAAATCAGCACCCAAAGCACATCTGCCATTTCATCTGCGATTTCTTTTCCTTTATCCGATTCTTTAAACGATTGCTCCCCGTATTTACGAACCAACAATCTGGATAACTCCCCTACCTCTTCCATCAAAATACCCAGGTTGGTTAATTCATTAAAATACCGAACCCCAACCTGGCGGATCCATTCATCTACCTTCGTTTGTGCTTCAGCGATAGTTAGCTGGTCTGGTTCCATCATTCCTTGTTTTTAGTATCAATAAAAATGGTTAAAGGGCCGTCATTTATCAATGAGACCTGCATATCGGCACCAAATTCTCCACTGGCAACCGGTTTGCCCAATTTTTCGGACAATTTTTTCAAAAAAGAATGGTAAAGAGGAATGGCCTTTTCGGGTTTGGATGCCTTCATATATCCCGGACGGTTTCCTTTTTTGGTGGAAGCATGGAGGGTAAACTGGCTAACTACCATCACCTCCCCCGCTATATCCGTAACCGACAAATTGGGAATCTTATTATCATCATCAAATATCCGGAGACCGGCAATTTTGTCACAAAGCCAGGATACATCCTCATCCGTATCTGCATTTTCAATACCCAGCAATACCAATAGCCCCATACCAATGGAAGATTTTACGATGCCGGAGATAGTTACCGAAGCTTCCCTTACCCGTTGAATAATAACCCGCATAGCGGTATCAAAAATAAGGATACAAAATGGCTAATGAAGCATTGCATGTATTTGACGCCATTGTATTATTTTTCCAAATATTTGTTAGCAGCAGAAAGTATGAGGGCAGCGTTACTTATTTTATTTATATTGGTTTCGTTGGGAATAAACGCTCAGGAGACCCAACGATGCAGGGTAACAAATTACAATTCAAGCGAAGGGTTGTCGGGATCAGTAATCAAGGATATTACTTCAGATAAAAACGGATTTATCTGGATGATCTCCGATAATCATCTGCAGTATTTCGATGGCCA
>CAZYKA010000001.1:113375-122445 GCA_964647915.1 uncultured Ferruginibacter sp.
GGGGAAGGAAAGTTTTGGGTAATCCTGGATAACCAGGTTTGGCAGCTCGACCTTAACCGGAAGGCATTCTCCAAAACCCTTGTTAATTTAAAGGGAGAAGGCTTTATAAAAAAGGGGTATTGTAAAAAAATGTACCTGGATTCCCAAAAGAACTTATGGGTTTCGACCAACCTGAATGGATTATTCAGGGTAAATCTGGAACCTCCATATTTTACCCTCTTTTCCACACCGGGAGAGGACAATAATTTTGTGAAATGCTTTTTGGTTGATAAAAAGGTTAACCGGGTACTTTGTGGTACTTATGGAAGCGGTATAAAAATTTATGACAGCGCCGGGACCCTGCTGAATGAAATCAAATTAAAGAAATCGGATATCGTTACCTCGATGGTGCAAGCCGGCGATTGGCAATGCATCGTGTTGTTATATGGTTACAATTCTCCTTTCCTGCTGAATTACAAAAACAATACTTTCAAAAAACTACCCATTATTAACCACAGCAACTGGGATTTTAATTCGGGGTATTATGCCGAACTAATTCCGGTGGGAAAAAATAATTTTTATTACGAAACTAACCTGGGGCCTTTAAAATTTTCCTTTCTAAATAACACCCTTCATATAGACACTTTAATTACCGGCACAAAACTATCCTTGCCACCCGAAAGGCCACTATCCTGCAAGGGGCAGGGTCTGGCACCCTTTTTTGGCGAACATTTTATCAGTTCCTGTTTAGGTAAAGCGGGGTTAAGCGAAATAGGAGCTAATATCATTTTACCATTGAACGATGAAGTAGTTTTAGGTACAGCGAAAGGCATATTTGTTTTTAATAAGCAGACAAAACTGCTGCGTTCTTATGGCGTGAGGGAAGGTTTGCCCGATGAGGTTATTTATGGGCTTTTAGGTGATGGGGAGGGGAATATATGGTGCAGCCACAACCTGGGGTTATCCAGGATCTCCCGGCAGGGAGAAATTCAAAATTACTCGAAGGAAGACGGATTGCAGGATAATGAATTTAATTTTTGTGCTGCCCTTTCTACTCCAGAAGGCCAGTTATTCTTTGCCGGCATCAACGGGCTTAACAGTTTTTACCCCCGTCAACTGAATCAAAATTTCCATAAGCTGGCCCTCCGGGTTACTCATATCCGGGTGAATGAGACCAATCTTTATGATGATACTTCCTATTGGAATATTAAAAAACTGGATTTACCGGTTAGTCGAAACAGGATCCAACTCACGCTGTCTGCAATTGGAAATTTACCATCTGGCGCATACCAGTATCAATACAGAATTACAGGGTTGGAAAGCAGTTGGCAAAACCTCTACCATACCAATGAATTGAAACTTGCTTTATTGCCTGGGGCCTACATTCTTGAGATAGCAGTTTTCGAAAAATCCAATCCGGCAGCTATTAGCTACCAGACCATATCTATAAATATTTTTAACCCATTTTACCTCCAGGGCTGGTTTATGGTTGGTTTACTGGCAGCCTCTGGCATCCTTGTTTGGGTTCTAACCAAATGGTTTAACCATCGGAAGTATCAACGCCGGCTGCAAATGCAACAGGCGCTGGATGAGGAAAGACTACGAATCAGCAGGGATCTTCACGACAACATAGGCGCTTATACCACTGCTTTATTAGCCAATACAGATCGGTTAGAGGGTGAAAATAATATTGGGGAAACTACCGGCCGAATCCGGAAAAATGCACAACAGATTTTAACCAGCCTTAGAAATACAATTTGGATTTTAAATAGCCAAAAAGTAACCGTTGAAAATTTACATGAAAATATCAAAAACTATTGCTTTAAACTTTTGCAAAACTTCGAAGGCATTTCATTCAAGGTTGAAGAGGAAATAGTTATAAATGCTAATTTGACTTCTGCGGATGCCCTGCACTTAAATAACCTCATACAGGAAGCGGTACAAAATGTAGTTAAACACAGCCGGGCGAAAAATATGACCTACCGAATGCAATGCAAGGACTCCCTGATAGTTGAAATTGAAGATGATGGGGCCGGATTTGATCCTGAAACTGTACAGTCGGGATATGGATTTAAGAATATGCGATGGAGGGCACAACAGGCTGAAACAGAATTCACTATCCAAAGCCGCCCGGGATCCGGAACCCGGTTAACCATACAAAAAAAATGCTCTTAGGAGAGTATTGCCGTAAAAAAAAGTAAAAACGAACTTTAAGCCATGCATGTAAAGGTGGGTATAGTAGATGACAAAGCCATTAACCGCGAAACCATTCGCCAAAAACTTTTTGGGTTCAAAGAATTTGAAATCGTACTGGAAGCCTCTGGTGGGGAGGAGTTCCTTCATAAAATAAATACACAGACTCCCAAACCCGACATCGTGTTAATGGACCTCGAAATGCCGGGGATTAACGGGATAGATACCATTCTTCTGGCCACCTCCATCCATCCAGAAATTAAATACATTATCCTCACCATTTTTGAGGACAGTAATAAAATTTTTGAAGCTATAAAAGCAGGCGCAAGCGGATACTTGTTAAAAGACGACCAGGCGGTAAATATCATAGACGCACTCACCTCGGTGTATGAATACAACGGCATCCCTATGAGCCCGGCCATTGCCCGTAAAGCGATGGATATCCTTCGCGAGATCCCCATGCACCGGTATAAAGAACAGGAGGAAAATGAAGTGATAAACAATCAAAATGCAGGGCTCAGCGACCGGGAGATGGAAATCTTAAAAGAAATGGCCAGCGGAAAAAATTATAAAACCATAGGTGAAAAACTTTTCATCTCCCCACTTACGGTACGCAAACATGCAGCCAATATATACACCAAACTCCACGTAAATAACCGTTCGCAGGTGGTAAATATTGCACATAAAAGAAAGTGGCTGTAAGAAAAAATTCACCGTTTGTTTATTATCCAAAGCCTGAGATTGGTGGAAGGAAGCAACTTAATTCAACTTCATATTTATTGGCAACTGTCCATTAACGTTAGTTAAAATAAAAAATATAAAAGGAAATTCCCGGTGGAACATTCCTTATGGCTTTTCCTAGTTAGTGTATCCGGTTACACGATAAACGAAAGGCTATCATCACCGGGAAAATTTGTTTTAAATTTAAAACGGAAGAACAGTACGCTATTCAATATTTCTCACTAACCCATACCGTGCAATCCGGTAACCCGGAAATGTGTTTAGATTACATATCATTTTCAACAAAAAAAAATAATTTCTTTCCACAAAAGGTGAAAAACCCCGCAAATTCAACCCCCATTTGACCTGCCTATTTTAATATATATTTTGTCCACAATATGGGGAAACATCGGATTATGAAAGTTGCTGTACAGGGGATACTTTCGTTTTCCTCCCGTTAGGGACCCTAAATCTATTTTCTTACTAACCTGGTTTAATTTATTCCTGCCATGCCAACAAAGAAGCAAGCTACGAAGCGGCTGCAGTTTAGCCGTCATTTTACGAAAGAGGGAGTAAGCCCCTTCGATATGTTTGAATACGATTACCGGACTTCGGTCATCAAAAATCCCACTGGGGAAGTCGTATTCCAGATGGATAACGTGGAAGTGCCCAAAGCATGGAGCCAGATTGCCACCGATATCCTGGCACAAAAATATTTCAGGAAGGCAGGGGTACCTAAAGAGGATGGTACTACCGGGCGTGAAACCAGTGTAAAACAGGTAGCCCATCGCCTTGCGCATTGCTGGAGAGTTTGGGGAGAGCGAAATAATTATTTCGAATCAGAAAAGGATGCCCAGGTATTTTATGAAGAGTTGGTATTCTCCATTCTCAATCAGTCCTGTGCACCCAACAGCCCACAATGGTTTAATACCGGCCTGCACGAAGTATATGGCATCACCGGGAAGCCCCAGGGACATTATTATGTAGATGCTGCGGATGGAAGGCTGAAAAAATCAACCTCTGCCTATGAACGGCCACAGCCTCATGCCTGTTTTATTCTAAGTGTGGAAGACGACCTGGTGAATGAAGGTGGTATCATGGATTTGTGGGTAAGAGAAGCCCGCATATTTAAATATGGCAGTGGTGTAGGTACCAACTATAGCAGTATTAGGGGTGAAGGTGAAAAACTTAGCGGAGGAGGATCGTCCAGCGGACTGATGAGTTTCCTTAAAATTGGCGACCGTGCTGCAGGGGCTATAAAAAGTGGTGGCACCACCCGCCGGGCTGCAAAAATGGTTTGCCTCGATATTGACCATCCCGAAATTGAATCCTTTGTAAACTGGAAAGTGGAGGAAGAGAAAAAAGTAGCCGCCCTTATTGCTGCCGGTTATCCCAGCGATTATGAAGGAGAGGCATACCGCACCGTGAGCGGACAAAACAGCAACAACTCGATTCGCATCCCTAATAGTTTCTTTAAAACAATGGATGAAGGAGGCGATTGGGAACTGAAGGCCCGTAGTGATGGCCATACCATGAAAAAGGTGAAAGCTGCCGACCTCTGGAATCAAATTAATTATGCCGCATGGCGTTGTGCCGATCCCGGAACCCAGTACGATACCACGATTAACGAATGGCATACCTGCCCGGAAGGCGGCCCCATCCGGGCATCTAACCCATGCAGTGAATACATGTTTTTAGATAACACTGCCTGCAACCTGGCCAGTGTGAACCTTCGCCGCTTTTTTGATGAAAAGGAAAATCTGTTTGATGTTCCCGGTTTTGAATACACCTGCCGATTGTGGACTGTGGTTTTGGAAATTTCTGTGTTGATGGCGCAATTCCCATCCAAAGAAGTTGCTCAACTAAGCTACGATTACCGCACCCTGGGCCTTGGATATGCTAACCTGGGAAGTATGCTGATGGTGAGTGGAATTGCATACGATAGTGATCCGGCCCGTGGAATTGCCGGCGCCATTACCGCCATCATGACCGGTATTTCCTATAAAACCTCCGCAGAAATGGCTGCCTTCCTGGGGCCCTTTGCCGGATATAAAGCCAACCGGAAACATATGTTGCGGATAATGCGTAACCACCGTGCCGCGGCCTATGATGCATCAGATGCTTATGAAGGACTGGAAATTAAACCCATTGGAATTGACGCGAAATATTGCCCCGATTATTTATTAAAATCGGCCACCAAGGCCTGGGATAGTGCGGTTCAACTGGGAGAAAAATATGGCTACCGCAATGCCCAAACCACCGTTATTGCCCCTACCGGCACCATTGGTTTAGTGATGGATTGCGATACCACCGGCGTAGAACCCGATTTTGCACTGGTGAAATTTAAAAAACTTTCGGGGGGTGGTTATTTTAAGATCATCAACCAGAGCGTACCACAGGCCTTGCGTAACCTCAAATACACAGAAAAGGAAATAACTGAAATCGTTAATTATGCCAAAGGACATGCAACTCTGAACGGTGCCCCTTACATTAACGAACAAACGCTTTTGGAAAAGGGATTACTGCTTAACGAAATCGAAAAGTTAAATGCAGCCATGGGCAGTGCTTTCGAAATCGGATTTGTATTCAATGTGTTCACCCTGGGAGAGGCTTGTCTCCAACGACTTGGTTTCACCGCCGATCAATACAATGATTTTGGATGGAGCCTGCTGGAAGCGCTTGGCTTTAGTGATGAGGAAATTGAAGCCGCCAACATTTATGTATGCGGAACCATGACGGTAGAAGGCGCTCCCTATCTTAAAGAGGAACACCTACCGGTATTTGATTGCGCCAACAAATGCGGTCAGATTGGAGAACGCTTTATTCACGCGCACGGCCATATCCGCATGATGTCGGCTGCGCAGCCTTTCCTCAGTGGAGCAATCAGCAAAACCATCAACCTGCCTAATGAAGCCACGGTGGAAGAAATTGCTGATTCGTACCGTTTAAGCTGGGAGCTTGGTTTAAAAGCATGTGCGCTTTACCGTGATGGATCGAAACTCAGTCAGCCTTTAAGCAACAAATCAGACAAAAAGAAAAAAACAGCTACGCTATCAGAAGAAAATATTTCTGATGAATCCATAACAGAAGTATCTATCATTGATATGGGCAAGCTTACGGTAGATGAATTACTGGAAGAAATCAACAAAAGGGTGCAGAGCAGCGCCGATACCTCCCTGAAACGCCAACTGGCCATGATTGTGGAGCGAAGGTCGCTGCCGGCAAAACGCCGTGGGTTTACTCAAAAAGCTAAAATTAACGGCCAGGCGCTCTTCCTCCGCACCGGCGAATACAGTGATGGTACCCTGGGAGAAATATTCATTGATATGGCCAAAGAGGGGGCTACCATGCGCAGTATGCTGAACTGCTTTGCCATTGCGGTATCAATCGGATTGCAATATGGGGTTCCATTAGAAGAATATGTTGAGAAATTTGTGTTTACCCGTTTTGAACCTGCCGGTATGGTAGAGCACCCCAACATAAAAACCACCACTTCTATAATTGATTTCATGTTCCGCTCACTGGCCTATGAATATCTGGGCCGTACTGACCTGGTGCATGTGTTGGATAAACCCTTGGTGGAAAACACAGGTAATGAACCCTGGGATGAAGAAACGCCAACTATTGGCAACCGGAAGCATGAAATAAGCGAGTTAAGAGTAGTAAGCAACACTTCACATGAACCTGCAAAGAAAATGGCCCCACTAAACACCGTTTCGGGTATGGAAGGAATTAACGCTGCCAACAAATCGATGCAGGGCGATGCACCGGCGTGTAATGTTTGTGGCCATATCACCATCCGGAGCGGCACTTGCTACAAATGCTTGAACTGCGGCAATAGCCTGGGATGTAGTTAGAAAAATAAAAAGGGTTAGATGAGTACAAAAGGCCACCGGAAACCACCGGTGGTTTTTTATTAAAAGGAGGATGGTATTTATTTTAGCAATTATGCCTTAGCATTAATTCAAATAAATGTACCATAAAACCAGGGCCATACAAACCTCCATGAATGCATACCCTAAAATAAAATTCAGTTAAACGAAATATACATCAGGGAAATACTATTGTCCGAATTTTTTTCGGTCTTATTTTTGCCCCCGGGGAGGGGGCAGCAAAATGCCTGAAAATTTCACTAAAACTGAACCAGGTTAACAAAAGTGTAAAGGTTAGTAGATTTACTTCAAAAAGTGCTTGCCAATTTGTAAAAGGATCTTATGAATCATACTTTGAAATTATTACTAACAAATATTGTATCTCTATTATTAATTGTTATTTTTTCTACATTATTATCAATATTAGGCAACCAATTACTTGTTAGAATCATACCAGTAGATCCTGAAAATTATTATTACTACCATTTTCCTCTTTTAGAACATTTTATTAATATTTCTATTGGGGTGCTAATAATCACTTTTTACTGGAAATGTTTAATCTTATTAAAAAATATTATTGTAAAAGGAGTGCTTTCGTTTAATGCCTCATTTGGAACAGAAATTGCATTTGTGATTGTAGCATTTCTGATTATGGCAATTAGTGGCGCTGGATTGGCGGGAGTAAATAAAATTGATTTATATATTTTTAAGAATCTCCTGGTGTTTTTTATAGCAGCGGTTTCGTTGCCTATATTGGAACACAAAATGAAGGATTTTATTTTTCCTAAAAAAAGTCGATTTATATTTTCTGCTATGAATCGATCTGCAAATTTCTTAATTACCAATATAGTATCTCTCCTGATCATCATTTTTCTTTCGGCAGCATTACTGTTTTTAGGAAATCAAATATTGACAAGATTCATAAAAGTAGATTCAGCAAATGCATATATATATGAATTGACGTTTTTTGAGCAAATAACCTTAAGCGCATTTGCTATTATATTAATTTTTACATATTCGAAGTGTTTAATACTAATAAAAAACATATTTACAAAAGGAGCGTTTACAATTAATGCCTCATTTGGAACTGAAATTGCACTTATAATTTTGGCCTACCTGATTTTTGCAATTAGTGGCGCTGCATTGGCAGGCGCAAGTAAAATTGATTTATATATTTTCAAGAATCTTTTAGTATTTTTTATTGCTACAGTTGCATTACCGGTGCTGCAACACAAAATGAGTAAAATAACTTTTCATAGAAACGCTGATTCTTAATCTAATCGACGGTGAGCACCCTGTAGCAGGAAATCGTAGATTTGAAATATATAACACAATTGAAAATCCCACCGAATGAACTTTCTTTACCATGGGGGTGGATAGAACCTGGGATTTCTGGGATGCCATTATCAATCAGCGGGATTTTGGGTTTAATGAGACAGATGCTCTTTGGAGTGGAGTTCAGGATCAGATTATACAGTTTTGTAAACTTCCAGCCAACATGGGACAAGCCTCACTTTTCGGGCAACGCTCATACATAGCAAGGCCTCGTTGGTCTGACGTAGAAAAATTTCTAAGAAAGGAAATTACATTTCAACAGTTAAGGCAACTAATGGGCTGTTAGCTAATTAAAAAATAAATATAGAAATGAGATGTAGTTCTAAAAGTAAGTTAATAAAATGGGGGGGCTTCCTTATAACCTTTTATTGTTCTGTTTTTTTATCATTATTATTTTTTAATGAGATATTTAAAAGATTTGTTGCCGTTTCCCGAACAGAAGCATACGCATTTGATATCCCATTTGAATTTTATTTTCCTTATGCAGCGATCATAGCGGGATGCTTATTTGCGATATACTCGATGCTTAAATTTTTTGTAAAGCGATTAACTCCGAAGAAAAGATATTTATTGTCATTTGCAAGTACGCTTATTCTGTATATTATAGGGTATGGGCCATTTTTGGGCGATAGTAGATTATTGGAGCCTGCAGTATTAAGGGGCGACCTGGTACTAATTGTATCAGCGATAGCCCTCGCTGGATTAAATAATTATTTTTTCTTTAATAGGGAAGATATAATAGAAAAGGATATGGATTTACCAATTGATTAAATAAGGCCTGAAAGGAAAAGATTATTTATTAACTGTAGAAACTCCTTTTGATGGAGAACTCCCAGAAGCCGGAAACTTTTTACAGGAATGAATTCTGATTTTGAAAAAATAAACGTGCAAAAACAGGAGAAATATTCTTGTATTCCAGGCAAAAGAAACATCAGATTTTACTAAATATTCTTCGGGAATATTCCTTGGTT
>CAZYKA010000001.1:122545-124861 GCA_964647915.1 uncultured Ferruginibacter sp.
TGAATTAACCGTTCCCATACCATTCACATCGGTGAGTTTTGTATTGCATTCATTCATGCATTTGTAGCATTTTCATTCTCATTTACGCATTCGTGGCTAAAAGCGATTTGCCAATAAAAATTATTCTAAATTATGCAGCATTTCCAACGTCAATAAATAACATTCATCAATACTATACATATAGCAATTAAAACTATAAATAGAAAAAGCAAGAACTAAAGGAAATTCTAGTATCTTCGGCGTAGGCCTGGTTTTAAAACTTAAATTATGAAAACAATGATGATTGCTTTTTCCATGCTATTTAGTGTGGCCGCGCTGGCAGCGGATTCTGCCACTACCCCCCCCTCCATCCGTGTTTAAGTGCTGAGTCTTTGGTTTGCCCCCTTTGCACAAGTACAAGGGAAGCTTCTGTAAAAGCCTACCAAACGTGTGGGGGAATTATAACAATTTATACTGTCACTAACTCTTGCACAGTATCAAATGCAGATTGCACAATTGCAAGTCTGGCAGCTTATGAATGTGCAAAAGCAACAGCAACATACAATATGCAAAAGTTTATTTCTTTGCTTCCTCCTTGTGATGATCCAGAGCCTCCAATTAATATTTGATTTTAAACATTTTATTTAACAAAGCCAGGCCTATTTTTATCTCAATGTAAATTTTTGAATTCATTAATTCCAATTTCAACTAATGAAAAAACTTTTCTTATTACTTCTTCTAATAAAAACCGTAAATTTCATAAACGGACAAAATCTATTTGTGGAATATGATGTAAAAAGAGAGGTGATGGGCGCCCCAAAAGAGTTAAATATTCCTCCTATAAACCTTACTTGCTTTTATTATAAAAAATCAAATCGGGTTATTTCTTTTTTAAAAGCTGATTACTTAAAAGATTATCATGACGGCGTAATCAACGTTGATATGAATAATAACGAAGTGCATAGCAATTACTTATTTACAGATTCAATTCAAGGGATTTCTTATTTTGCTATTGACTCATTGATCCTTCGAATGCATTTAGGAAATGGATTCGGATATAATGATAACAGTTGGCTATATTATGATGCGGATTTCTTTCTATACCAAAACCTAAATGAAACCGCTACTATACAAGGTATGAATTGCTACAAGGCTATAATAACTGCAGGCAATGGCAACTCTGTAGCAGAAATCTGGTATAACCCGGAAATTGAAATGCCGGTTGGGATGCGAAACCTGATAAACGTGCCGGGTTTAATTGTAAAAGCTACCTATTTTGGCACACACGAAACATTTTCCTTAAAATCATTTAGCACAACTACTGATATTCCGGATGAGGTTTTTTGGCCTAAGGAATTTAATTCTCCTTTTAAGAAAGACAGGGATCTAAGAAGGAAGAAATAACCTCTTTTTATTAGATATAAAACCTGGTTTTAATAATGCTTTGATCAATTAATAATTGCAAAAGGATATTATAAAACACTACTAATCCTTTCTTATAAACCTAATCATTTGATTTGAGTAATAAAGCATGAAAAAAATACCCCTGATCATAATAATATTCTTCTTTGGAATGCACCTCTACGGTCAAAACCTGATGGCACAATATGATGTAAAAAGAGAGGTGATGGGCGCTCCAAAGGAATTAAATGTACCGCCTGTAGACCTTACCTGTTACTATTATAAAAAGGCCAATAGGGTAATATCTTTTTTAAAAGCTGATTATTTAAAAGATTATCCAGGCGGGGTTTTATATATCCGGGAAAGCTCCTGCATCGGGCATAGTTTTACGTTATATAGGGATACGCTCCAAGCCGTCTCGTACTTCGATTTAGATTCAATGATTCTTAGGATTCATACCGAAGGAGGGTCTGAAGAAAATGATAATCGGTGGTTTTACTTTGACGAAGATTACAGGCAATGGCAGAAATTAGATGAAACAGCCAGCATACAGGGTATGCAATGCCACAGAGCTATATTAAAAGCAGACAATGGTACCCCCATAGCCGAAATATGGTATAATCCTGAAATTGAAATGCCGGTTGGGATGCGAAACCTGATAAACGTGCCGGGTTTAATTGTAAAAGCTACCTATTTTGGCACACACGAAACATTTTCCTTAAAATCTTTTAGTACCACTTCTGATATCCCGGATGAGGTTTTTTGGCCGAAAGAATTTAATTATCCGTTTAAGAAATATCGAGATCTAAAAAGAAATAAATAGTTCTCCTATTTTTATTACCCTGACTTCCCCAGATTTTTTAACCGGCATGAATAAAATCCCCCTATTATTTTGTACCCTTCTTCTTTTTAGTATTGTAAACGGGCAGTCGGCAG
>CAZYKA010000001.1:124961-180210 GCA_964647915.1 uncultured Ferruginibacter sp.
CCCCTATTATTTTGTACCCTTCTTCTTTTTAGTATTGTAAACGGGCAGTCGGCAGGGTTTATATCTGGCGAAATCTTTGATGAGCAGGGTAAACCACTAACAGCATGTTATGTAAAAATAACCGACAGCCTGGAAACTAAAATGATCAGCTATTTTTTTACCGGAGAGAAAAATAAATTCGAATTAACTGTTCCGGCCCCTCAGCATGGGATACTTAAAATAATAATTGGGAAACCCGGATACGCAGACAGTATCCATCTCCTTCAGGATTTTCATAACTCCCAAAAGGTCTTTATGAAATGTAACTTGAAAAAGTCTGCTAAACTTTTAAAAGGAGTAACGGTAACCAACACCCCTGTTTGGAAAAAAGGAGATACCAGTTTTTACAGAGCAAAATCCTTTAGTGATGGCACAGAATACAAATTAATTGAACTTCTGGAAAAGATTCCAGATTTCAGAATAACCAGGGAAGGCGAACTCCTGTACAAAAACAAAATCGTTGAAAACATACTGGTTAGTGGAGAGGATCTTTTCAGCGATCGAAAATCATTGTTGCTCTCCAATTTTCCTTCAGATGCCATCGAAACCATCCAGGCAATAGAAAACCAAACCAGTAATCCATTATTGAAAGGCTTAACCACAGAAAATAAAACAATTGTAAACCTCGGGCTAAAGAAAGTAAAACTCCTTAAAACCTTTGGTGCCCTCGATGCCGGAATAAATACCCAAGGCAAGTACAATATATCGCCTGTACTGTTCTCCCTTTATGGAAAAGCCAAATCGGCCTTTATCGGTAACAGGAATAATACAGGTAATTCAGCAACGGCTTCTTCAAGAGATGAGTTACAGCCGCCCAATCTACAATGGACAAATCCCTTTTCTTTTCAGCATATTTCTTTTGAGCAGATCCAGGGGCTTGATCTCCGGTACTATATCAACAATAACCTGCTGGACACTAGATTCAAAATAAATACTCCTATTAGCAAAAATGTAAAATCGGAAACAGAGCTCATCTTTAACAGCGACTCCTGGAAGTTCAACAGGCAAACAGAGGAGCAAATACAAACAGACAGCATACTACTTCACAGGCAGCTCAAGGTAGCTTCAAAACTGAAACCAGTTAAACTGGGGATCCAACAAAAAATTAAATGGCAGGTAACTAAAAAACAAAACTTAGATATTGCCCTTTACGCATTAAACATAAATACCTCTTCAAATTCGCTGCAAACCCAGGAATCGGAAAATATTTCTGACACTACCAACAATAAACTATCCGGGAATAACCTTTTTCTAACCCTGAAAGGAAACTATACAAACAGGATTACAGAATCCACTGCACTATCCATTGATTTTAATCTTGGCCATCAGGAAAATAATCAATGGTATGAAATTTTCAGCCCGTCCATATCTGAGATTTCCAGCTTGTCAAATCCAAAATACAATAGTATTTACACCGGGCGTGACCTAACAGGCACGAATTGGGGTCTTAAATTTTCCCTTCATAAGAAATGGAAGCGAAGGTTACTCATCCCCTCTTTCGAAATATCCCATAAAAATATCCGGATTTTGGATGATTATAAATTTTCAGATGCTGCCAGGTTAATCCCAGACTCCATTTCGAC
Organism: uncultured Ferruginibacter sp.; assembly: GCA_964647915.1. Lineage (GTDB taxonomy): Bacteria > Bacteroidota > Bacteroidia > Chitinophagales > Chitinophagaceae > Ferruginibacter. Next base: position 126,584 of record CAZYKA010000001.1, read on the forward strand.
TGAATTCACACAAAACAGGATATTAAAACAAACCAGCTATACTTCAAATTTTGGTTATGGCATTATGGTAGGCAAAATGAGATGGAACTTTAATGCTACAATAGGAATAGTAAACGTAATGCTACCAGACCCGGCATCCCCAATATCAAAAAGTTCTCCAATAGGAAGCTTCTTATGGGACATTAACTTAAAAAAGAAAACCTGGGAACAGACTTTATTCCTTTCCTTTAACCACCAACCTCTTTCCCTGGAGGAGTTGAGCAGTAATACATACGCAATTAGCCCAATCGCCTTTATGCAGTATCAGCACAAGGGATACTTTACAAATAATTCACTCAATGCAACCTATTATTATAATAAAAACTTTGGCAAGAAATACTCCCTGCTTTTCTCATTGATCCATAGTACCCGCTTTAACTCTTTTATTTACAATACGGGATATAACCGGATCTACCATTCTGCCATTTATGAATATATGAACCGCCCTACTTCATCAAATTCTATATCCGTATCAAACGTCATTTCATTATGGAAACAATCTGTTCTTGACCTAACGGCCACGGCCAATCGTTATAGTTACCTGTCAAAATATAATAATGAGGTGATAAAAACAAAGCTCAATTTACTCTCCACAGAAGCGGAGATACAATGGAAAAGAAAAATGCACGACCTGAATGTGGGCATCCGGTTACAATATAGCTGGAACGACTTTCAGCAAATAGCAGGCATTCAGGAAAGCAGTTCCCGGCAAACACAGACGATCTTCCATTTTGATTATAAATATTCAATACGAAAAGTCTGGTTTATAAAGAACTCAATAAGGTACTTCGCTAACCACTCTTTTAATCAGGGAAAATCAAATTATTTCCTTTGGGACATTACACTAAACTATAAACCCCAAAATAGAAGCTGGGGTGTATCTGCTAACATTTATAATCTTAGCAATAGCAGATACTTTATTACCCAGGCAAGCAATTTCCCCATCATCTCCTCAACTCAAATCCCTCTTACTCCCCGAAACCTGCTGGTTACCTTCCACTATTCATTCTAGGGCACCACAGCCTATCTATTCAAATCTGTTTTTGTCATTAAAACAATATACCCAAATAGAGCTTCTCCAAAATACAGGAGCAAATAGCCAGATGAAATTTCCTAAAGTGAGATTGAATATTCTTTACTGCAAATTCTAGGTTCAAAATTTTTTGGTGCATATTTTTACCCCCGGGGAGGGGGCAGCAAAGTGAATATAAAATTTTACCTAAACATACTCTGGATAAACTAAAGCTAAATGAACTGAACCCGCCCTTATCGTCCTTTTAAATACGGAATACAGAAAAATAATACCAATTATTGGTACCTTTGAGCAAATTATTAATAAATGGCAAAAAACACTTCAATATTATTGGGAGATCACTTCGACAGTTTCATTAACCACCAGGTTCAAAGCGGACGCTTTACCTCTGCCAGCGAGGTTGTAAGAGCCGCATTACGGCTTTTTGAGCAAGAGGAAAATAACAAGAAGGAACTTATTAAAGAATTAAAGAAAGGAGAAAAATCAGGACTTGCAAAAGGATTCGACCGAAAAGTATTTCTTGAAAAGCTACACAACAAATACCAGTCTAAATGAATTTTAAGATTAGTAGTAAAGCAATGGAGGACATGGAATCTATTTGGCTTTATACTTTTGAGAACTGGTCAATGGAACAGGCAGACAGGTACCTAAATTTAATCCTGGATGAGGTTGAATATTTATCACAGCATCCGGAATCGGGAAAGGAATTAACCCATATTCGGAAAAACTACCGGTGCACCAAAGTAAAGTCGCACCTCATATTTTATCGGAAATCCAAAAATGAAAAATATATTGAGGTTATAAGAGTCCTTCATCAAAGGATGGATATTCAACAGCACTTGAAAGGATAACCTGCAACGGAAAAATAAAATGCAACTTTGAAAAAGGGAAAATCTCCTGAAGTAGAATTTTAGATTGCTTATTTCAAACCTTAATTAGCGGGACAATAATTTCAACCTGAATGCCAAATTCAATTTAATGATCAGCCCAACGTATTGAATTGCTATCATGCTTTAAAAGAAACCAAAATAATTCAACTCCCCGGTAAATCTTCTTTAGCCAGAATTCTTTGTTTTAATTTTTTACGCGGGTATTTTTACCCCCGGGGAGGGGGCCGCAAAGGGACTCAAATTTTACTCAGTCATCCCTTAATTCCCCCACCTCTCCTCCTTTTTTAGAACTCCCGGAACATTTATCTTTGCGCCCATGGCAAACGAAACAAATAAACCAACCGATCAGCAGTCGTTTTTTACCACCCTGATCGGACATTGTAAAGAATACGGTTTTATTTTCCCCTCCTCCGAAATTTACGATGGTCTTAGCGCCGTGTACGATTACGGCCAGTTAGGATCTCAATTAAAAAAGAATATCAAAGATGAATGGTGGAAAAGCATGACCCAACTTCATGAAAATATTGTGGGTATCGACGCCGCCATCTTTATGCATCCCACCGTGTGGAAGGCCAGCGGCCACGTAGATAATTTCAGCGACCCCATGATCGATAATAAGGATAGTAAAAAACGCTACCGCGTAGATCACCTCATTGAGGGATACGCCGATGAATTGAAACAAAAGGATGAAGCCGCTGCAGATGCACTACTTGCCCTTATGGATGAATTATTGAAAAACGACGACTACCCTGCCCTAAAAAAACTCATTGAAGACCATAAAATAAGCTGTGCCATCAGCAAAACATGTAACTGGACCGATATCCGCCAGTTTAACCTGATGTTCTCTACTGCCTTTGGCGCCGTGGCATCCGAAAATGAGGAAGATAATATTGTATATCTACGCCCCGAAACCGCTCAGGGTATTTTTGTAAACTTCCTGAACGTACAAAAAACCGGTAGGATGAAAATCCCCTTTGGTATTGCCCAAATTGGAAAGGCCTTCCGAAACGAAATAGTGGCCCGCCAGTTCATTTTCCGCATGCGCGAATTTGAACAGATGGAAATGCAGTTTTTCATTCGGCCCGGTTCGCAAATGGAATGGTACAATTACTGGAAGGAAACGCGCAAAAAATGGCATGAAAGTATGGGTATCCCTACCGAAAAATTGCGCTACCACAACCACAGCAAACTGGCGCATTATGCCGATGCAGCCTTAGATATTGAATTTGAATTTCCTTTTGGATGGAAAGAATTAGAAGGGATACACAGCCGTACCGATTTCGACCTCAGCCAGCACGCTAAATACAGTAAAAAGAAAATTCAGTATTTCGATAACGACCTCAATAAAGAAGGGAAACCATATGGAAACTATACGCCTTATGTGGTGGAAACCTCGGTGGGTTTAGACCGCCTCTTTCTTACCATCCTCAGCCTGGCTTATGCCGAGGAAAAATGGAATAAAGAAGATGGCAGTGAGGAAAGCCGCATAGTGCTTCGTATTCCCGCAAAAATTGCGCCCACCAAACTGGCCATCCTCCCCCTATTAAAAAAAGACGGACTACCGGAAATAGCACGCGAACTAATGGAAGAGTGCAAAGTAAGTTTTATGTGTTTTTATGAAGAGAAAGATGCGATTGGGAAAAGATATCGCCGGATGGATGCGATAGGAACTCCATTTTGTGTAACCATCGACCATCAAACCAAAGAAGATAAAACAGTAACTATCCGTTACCGTGATGACATGAAGCAGGAAAGGATTCCTATTTCGGAAGTGAAAAAACTGGTGCTTGAAAAAATCAGTTAGCCATAAATTTCCTGGTGGATGGATTTCTTGTCGTAACCCATTTCCAGGATTCTTTTCTTCGCCTCATCTATCATCCCTTTCCAACCGCAAATAAAAAATTTTGCATCGGGCCGGGATACACATAGCTCCTCATATACCGGATGTACATAACCAGACTTTCCTTCCCATTCTTCCCTTGAAAGAGTGGGTAAATAGTGAAAGTTAGGATCCTTTTTTTCGAGCGCTTTCATCTCATCGTAATACAATAAATTTTGTTGTTTACGACAGCCGAATATGAGGTAGATATTTTTATGGGGGATACTATGATTGATGATATGGTTAACCATACTTCTGAATGGCGCAATACCCGTACCGGTGCAAATCAAAAACAAATCATGTTGGGTCAAATCTTCCGGAAGGGTAAAAACGCCCAGGGCGCCACGGAATGTAAACTCAGAACCAACCTTTATTTCATTAAAAATCCAGGGTGTTCCCGCTCCCATTTTATCTAACACAATCACCAGTTCATATACATTGGTACCATCGGGCCAGGAAGCAATGGAATAACTCCTCCACCGCTTATTCGGTTTTTCATGAATGGGAAGATCGAGGGTTACAAATTGTCCGGGTTTAAAATCGAATGACGCCAACTCAGAAACTTCTATCCAATATCGGCGTGTATCTTCGGCCCCATCTTCAATTTTTGTTACAATTCCTTTTTGCCAGGGTAATAACATAGATGAAATTTGGTATAAGATACATTATTTATCATTTAATCCACACCTAACAAAATAAGGCTGGCATTATTAATGGTATTTAATGCCCCGGTGGGGTAAATGGTCAGGCTGCGAACCGAAGTTGCCGTACTAAGTACCGGCTGATTGGAGGTGTTCCCCGGGATGTACACATCATCGTACTGGCCGGGAATGGATCCGCAACTCCAGTTAGTCGCATTCATCCACTGGGTATTTGCAGCGCCTGTCCACACATTCTTGAACCGTAGCAAAATGGAAGGGCCATTATTACCATCCACCACACAGCGATACTTATAACCGGTATAGGAACCCGGAACTGAATTTATCTGAAGCGTGGCAGTATTATACCCACTATAAACCGGTCCGGAATTAATATTCTGAAACCCGCTTCCGGCATCTACCTGCCACTGGTAGGTTGTTCCCGATTGTGATGCATTAAACTGAATATTACTACCAATACAAATGGCCGGTGTTTGTATAGCGGCCTGGCTAAGCCACAGCTCGCTGAAACTATTTATTACAAACTCGGCATAGTAACCTTCGTTGTATGGAATAATATCAACCGATTGCCCCGGAATAAACTGGAACAAGCCGCCCTGGTCATCGGCCAGGTTCCCATTCTCATCAGCAACAGTGCCTGTGTACTTTGTTACGCCAAGCACATAGGCATCAGGAATATTGTTGCAAGAACCGCAACCGGTGGCATTTCGCATATTCTCAGCCTCGCTATCGGTAAAGTATAGCCGAACTTTAATATTCCCAGTTGGCTGATTGGCTGGCTGGATAACAAAATTCCGGTTCAGGTAATATTGTCCATTATTGGACCTCACCTGCCCGCCGTAATTATATTCCTTAAACTGGGTAAGCCCGAGGTCTTGCCCCATAGGATTGATGGAAATAACCTGTTGTCCGGAACTGGTAATATCAATCCAGCCTGTACCACTAACTGATTGAGAAATCACCGGATCCGTGCCGGTATAAATGGATTTACGGTCAAAAATGTGAATATCATCGATCCCCAACCCTTCCTGGCTAACGCCCACATCGCTCCGCATTACAAATCGAAGTTTAATTGTTCCGGCAATCGCGGGAAGTGGTATGGAAGCCACATGCCAGTAATCCTTATCAGCATTCCATGTATTGTTGGCGGTATAATCGTACCAATTGGTACCTTGGCCTATACTTCCCAGTTTTTGCCAGTTTACTTCATCGGTACTGTATTCAATCCAGGCAAAATCGTAGTCAGTTTCCAAATCGGAGATAAAGCTAAACGACAACATCGGCTGAGCAAGGGCGCTCAAATCGAAACAGGGAGAATATAAGTACGATTGTTCGTTATCGTTATAATTCCCATCAAGAGAAGTTACCCAGGCCTTTTGTCCGTTGGCCGCCTTATTAATTAATGTCTTATTGGGATGGCCCCATTGCCAGGACGAGTTTGTGCCCTTCGCATACCAATACCCATCCGTACTTTCAAAGCCTTCCAGATAAGGATAGGTATTAACCACCGGCGAATTATGAATAGAAAAGTTAAGTACACTGTCGTTCGACTGGTAGTTATCTCCCGGCGATGCAATCCATGTGCGGATATTATAATCCTGGAAAGCCGACATATCAACAGGTGAAGAAAAACTAACATCCTGGGTTGTTCCAGCATTTAAAACAGGAAGGGTTTGAGTAACTACCGAACCTCCATTTACCTGGTAAGAAAGAACAACATTAGTTTGAGTAACCGGACTGTAATTTTTTAGCCGGATAGTAACGGGAATAGATGCTCCCAATCCGCATGCCTGCACCCCAGGGCTTACCAGTTTCAAAAGGGCTACATCATTTATGGCTTCAGAAATTTTTACATTATCAAAAGTATAACCATCATCCTGGTCGAAATAAGGATTCACTACATTGGCGGAGGTAAATGCTTCCTGTCCAAAGCGCAACTGGAAGCTGGAGCTAACCATCTTATTGATCAGGAGGGTATCCATCACATCATTTACATTGATGGAGCCATGCTTCCATTGTCCCAATTCGGCCTGGTTTGCATTAAGGTCGTAGGCCTTCGTCCATAAGGCATTATCAATTCCTCGCAGCCAAACCCGGTTTCCGGGCTCATCGGGTTGTCCATGATTTTTATATTCGAAATCGGCGCGAAGTTGTTTGCTAAGGTTGTAGGCAGATAGGTTAAAGGTCATGGTTAAACTATCGGCATTCAGGTTGCCAAAAGGGTATTGATCGAGGGTGATGGCTTTATTGCCTGAGTATGCCAATCCGGTATTTACAAAAGTCCGTGCCCGCCCCCGGGAAGAAGAAGTGGCAATATCTACATGGTCATCTCCATCAATACCCATTGAATTTCCATAGGTATTTTCGGATGCCGATTCAAAATCATCGGTAAAGGGAAGGGTAAGGATGGGATTAGAGAGGTTCCGGATGGTTATACGGGCGGTATCATCTGTAGGAAAGTTATCTCCGGTTCGTTTAACCCATGCCGTTATATTATAAACACCGGGTGAAGAAAAGGAAGCCGTTGGGGCGAAGGTAAACACCAAATCTCCCAAAGCAGGTATCACTGCGGCAGAAGATGCAGAAACTGCCGGATTTCCGTTGATACGGTAGAACAGATCAAAAGTGCCGGATGTGGGAGCATTATCCAGGTTACGGATCTGAAGTTTCACAGAATTGTTTACCGGTAGGGCAGTATTGGTAAACTCTCTACCCGAAACCGGACTGAGGATAGCAATTGCTTTCAAATTATTATCAAACTGCGAAACCGCACAAGCTCCACTCGCCGGTTTTACTTTCTGCCCCATACTTTTTCTTCCCTTAACGCCATTATTAACGGCGGCCACCGCAAACCAAATACTGTCAGCAGAATTTAATCCTGAAACCAGAAAATTGGTTGAAGGCGTATTTCCTATCAGTGCCATACTGTCTCCCTTCAATTGAAATACATCGTAACTGGTAGCATTGGAAATAACGGCCCAGCTTAGTTGTGCAAACCCTTCGCAGGGAACGCTGGTAGTAAGCGCAGGCTGGCCCAAAACGGTAAACACATTATCCGACACGCCACTGTAACTGCTGCTGTTTCTGGATACCTTCACCCGGTATTGGTTACCCGCATTACCGGGAACCACCCAGGCGATAGAATGTGCATTGAATGGCGCGGTTCCTATGCTGTTCCAGGTGCTGCCGTTATCGGAAGAATAGGAAATAGTATAATCATTAAATTCAGATCCGTTTCCCTGCCAACGAATATATTCCGTTTCTCCGGGCACCAGGGTTTCGCCACCTGAAGGATAAATAACAGAAACACCATTCATATCTACCTGATAAACGATATAATACTTTTGACTTCCGGAAGCAAGGCTAAAAGCAGTTGCTTTCAATGAATAAGAACCAGGCTGGGGGTAGTCAATTACCACCTGTTCGATATTGTTGATACGATCGTTACCGGTGCTGGCATTGGCCACTACATTTTGCGGATCTAAAACAAAAGGCAGAAAATTATTAGAGGAGGGATCCGTAACGGTAAGGTCGAGGTCGTTCACTAATTCTGTTGCACTATTAATACCTCCCGGAGGATCTGCCCAAACCAGCATTGCCTTCAACCGCCTTGCGCCGGCAGGCACAGAAATGCTGTGACTTTCCGAATTTCCGTTATTAGCGAGTGTACCCGTAAAGTATTGATTATTCTCTAAGGCTTCCACCGCTCTTTTTGCATTGAGCATACCGAATCCATAGGTATAATCGGGACCTGCATTGCCGAGGTCTTCGGCAGTGTTACATAATATTCCCTTAATAAGCGACGACTGCGCGGTGGCGCCACCGTGATGGCTCCTGAATGATTGTTGCAACAAAGCGGCAACTCCCGTTACCACAGGCGCCGCCATGGAAGTTCCATAGTTGCTGGCATAATTATCGTAAGGATAGGTAGAAATGGTAGCAAACCCATTCGCCACAATTTCGGGTTTAATCCTTCCATCTAAGGTAGGTCCACGACTGCTGAAACTGGCGATCTGATAGGTGGCCTGGTCCATTGCTCCTACTGTAATCACGTTTTTGGCAACCTGCCATCCTGTTTTCATAGTGCCATAAGCATTAGGGTAACCCGCACAGGTATAACCCCCATCGTTACCCGCAGCAAATACATTCAGCACCATTTGGTTTAATGCTATCGCCTGGTCATCCGCATAATAACTCAGCAAATTATACACCTGGTTACCCGCACAACCCAGGTCGGCTGAATGATAAGAGTTATTGGTAACCGGCATATTGTAATCATTCAGGTAAACAGGTGCATTTACAATTACATCACTAAACCATTGGTCTATTAAATGTGCAGAGGGCGCCATTCCCTGGTATTTCGGATTTTTAAATCCTCCGCCCGCAATGGTTCCTCCTGTATGCGTGCCATGATAATCCGGAGGCCAGGGCATACGGGTAATCACTTTTCCGGTAAAATCCACATGGGCATTGATATCGGCATTATCGCCCAGGCCAACCGTTATCCCCTGGCCTCGCAGGTTCCGCCCAAATGGATTTTGCAGGGCACTTACTCCATGCGTGGCTATATCGTTGTAGTTGATGGCAGTATTCTTCACATAAACCTCACGGATAAACGAAACAAAGGGAAGACTTGCGAGAAGGTTAAGCTTCTTCCTGTCTGCCTGTACTACTAATATATTGGGGAGGGTAAATTTTGGTGGTACAAATCCAATTCCCAATTGTGCCAGTCGGGATATCACCGCTGATTTATCTGAAGCATGAAAGAGAGAAAGCATAAACACCCGATCTGCTTTTCCTGTTCCGGCGGGAAACCCAAACGAAACCTTATCTATCTTCCAGGATCCTGGCAAAACATCTACCGATTGAATGGAGTATTCCTTTGCTGATTGAAAATTGAAGTTGGTATCAATTACAGCCTCATAAGTTCGGTTGTTAAGATACTGGCCAAGATAAACTCCTTTGGATTCCAGATTCTTTACTAAGGCTGAGCCAGGAAATGAAGCAAATTGAACCAGCACATGGTAACGACCATTAAAAATGGAATTTGCCGCATTGCTAACTTTTGGATTGTTAGCTGCCATATTTCCGGAAAGCAGGAAATTTCCATTTGCAAGTTTTACGGGGTAAGGATTATTCTGACAAAAAATGGCTGGAAAAATTAGCAATGCCAGCAACCCTGTAAGGATAATTTTTTTTCCGGACATATATTTATTTACTTCTGATTCAGGCGGTTTCTCCCTCAAAAATATATACAAAAAAACCAGGAAACACAATTTTTGACAGATGGAGCATTCCTGGTTTATCTTTGCACCGGATGAACCTGGATGTGTTGTTGGATTTTTACAGGAATGACACCCGCAATCAGCAGATTGTGGAGGGAAGTCTATTGACCGAACCCTGCCATTTTCACCTTTCGGGTTTGCATGGAAGCGTTTCTCAATTTGTATTTGATGCCGTTTATTCACAGGAAGGCATGCGCGGGTTTAATCACGTGGTTATCCTTAAGGATGCCGAAGAAGCTGCATATTTCCAAAACAGCCTCGAAAACCTCAACAAGGCACTTGATATTTTTTATTTCCCTTCTTCCTTTAAGAATAAAAAGAATTACCGGTTACTAAACAGCAGCCATGTGATGCTTCGAACCGAAGCATTAACGCGGATGTTATCCGGCGGAAACCGGAAAGTGGTGATAACCTATCCGGAAGCCATATTCGAAAAAGTAGTATTGTCGAAAACGCTCTCGGAAAATATCATTCGAATAAAACAGGCAGATACCTTGGATCTGGACCGGATTTTAGAAGAATTTATTGGTTATGGGTTTATTCGTACCGATTTTGTGTATGAGCCGGGGCAGTTTGCACTTCGGGGTGGAATTCTGGATATCTATTCCTTTGGCAATGAAAAACCCTACCGGATAGAACTCTTTGGGAATGAGGTTGACAGTATCCGGATTTTTGATGCAGAAACCCAATTAAGCGAAAGAAAACTTTTGCAGGTAAGCATCATACCGAATGTAGATACCCACTTTGAATCCTCTGAAAAAGTTTCCCTCCTACATTTTATGCCAGGCAAAACAATGGTTTGGATGCAAGACTGGGAATACATTAAAGACAGGCTGGAAATCCAGGAAGAAGACCTGAGTCTATTCCTGGATTTGAAAAGGCAGGTGCCAACCCATGGATCGTCTGTGGGAGAAGAAACAGAAACTACCGTTAACTCCCAAAGGGAGGACTTCATTGATATTCCTGAATTACAAAAACAAATCGAAGAAATACCTTTAATTGAATTCGGGATAAAGGCAAGCTTTCCTCATAAGCAACCGACTGAAATTATCCAATACCACACTAAAGAACAACCCGCCTTTAACCGGCAGTTCAACCTGCTTATTCAAAACCTAAAAGATTTGGAATCCGCAGGTTTCAACATTTTCCTTTTTGCGGAAAACCCGGTACAGTTGGAAAGGTTACATAGTATATTTTCCGATTTGCAAACAGAGGTACAATTTACCCCCATCCCGGTTTCCATACATGAGGGGTTTATTGACAACGACCTTCGGCTAATCTGTTATACCGATCATCAGATATTTCAGCGTTACCACAAATACAAAGTAAAACAGGCATTTAGCAAAAACAAAGCATTAACCCTCAGAGCGCTCCGGGAATTAACGCCGGGTGATTATGTGACGCATATTGATCATGGAGTGGGCGTATATAGCGGCCTGCAAAAAATTGATGTGAACGGACATTGGCAGGAGGCGGTTCGTATTCAATATAAGGATGGCGACCTCTTGTATGTGAATATATCTTCACTTCATAAAATAAGTAAATACAGTGGTAAAGAGGGAACAGTACCCAAGATGAACAAATTGGGGAGCGACGTTTGGCTTAAACTGAAGGACAAGACCAAAAAACAGGTTAAGGATATCGCTTCTGATCTCATCAAACTTTATGCTGAACGGAAGGCAAAAGAAGGATTTGCGCATAACCCCGACGGCTACCTGCAAACAGAACTGGAAGCCAGTTTTATATATGAAGACACCCCCGACCAGGCAAAGGCCACAGAAGATGTAAAAAAGGATATGGAAAAGCCTTCCCCTATGGACAGGCTGGTGTGCGGTGATGTGGGTTTTGGAAAAACAGAAGTGGCGGTAAGGGCCGCATTCAAAACCGTGGCCAATGGGAAGCAGGCAGCAATCCTGGTTCCCACCACTATCCTGGCTTACCAGCATTATAAAACTTTTACCGAAAGATTAAAGGATTTCCCGGTAACCATCAATTTCCTTAACCGGTTTAAATCGGCAAAAGAGAAAAAGGAAATTCTGAAAAAACTGGAGGAAGGAAAGATAGATATCATCATTGGCACCCATGCTTTATTAGGCAAGGACGTGAAATTTAAAGACCTGGGTATCATGGTAATTGATGAAGAACAAAAATTTGGAGTTGCAGCCAAAGAAAAATTAAAAACCCTGAGGGCTACGGTAGATTCACTAACACTAACGGCTACGCCTATACCCAGAACTTTACAATTCAGCCTGATGGGTGCCCGGGACCTGAGTATCATCAACACCCCACCTCCCAACCGGCAGCCCATACAAACCGAGGTAATGGTTTTCAACGAAGATGCTATCCGCGAAGCTATTTATTACGAAACAGAACGCGGGGGGCAGGTATTCTTCATCCACAACCGGGTAAAGGGCCTTGCAGAAATGAAAAGCTTCATTCAGGGATTATGTCCGGATCTGAGTATTGCCTTTGCACATGGGCAAATGGAAGGGGCCGAACTGGAAGACACTATAATGGATTTCATCGACCGGAAATACGATGTGCTGGTATGCACCAACATTGTTGAAAGCGGAGTGGACATACCCAATGTAAATACCATCATCGTAAACAATGCCCATCAGTTTGGGCTAAGCGATTTGCACCAGTTGCGTGGCCGGGTAGGAAGAAGTAATAAAAAAGCATTCTGCTATTTGCTGGCCCCACCCATGAGCACCCTGCCAACGGATAGCCGTAAACGCCTAACCACACTCGAACAATATAGTGAATTGGGTAGTGGGTTTCAGATAGCTATGCGAGACCTCGACATCCGCGGAGCCGGAAATCTACTCGGTGGCGAACAAAGCGGCTTTATTGCAGAAATCGGATTTGAAATGTACCAGAAAATCCTGGATGAAGCCATTCGCGAACTGAAACGAAAGGATTTCCGGGATTTATTTAAGGAAGAAATTAAACAGCAGGATGATTTTGTGAAAGATTGCAGTATCGATACCGACCTCGAAATATTAATACCGGATGCCTATGTGGAAAGCATAACGGAAAGGTTAAGCCTGTATTCCCGATTAAGTAACTGCGAAACAGAAGATGAACTTACAAATTTCCATAACGAACTCAACGACCGGTTTGGGCCGGTACCTCCTGAGGTGGAGGACCTCTTTATCACGGTCCGTACCCGGAAGATTGCCATTGATCTCGGCTTTGAAAAACTATTCCTGAAAAACGGGGTGTTGAAATGTTTCTTTGTGAGTAACCCCGATTCTCCTTATTTCCAAAGTGAAACATTTACCCGCATACTCCAATTTCTCCAAACCGGTACCAACAAGGGGAAATTAAAACAGGTGGGAAAACATGGTATTCTCACTGTAGAGGATATCCGCAATATGCATTCCCTTTGGAGTTTCCTTCAAAAAATGTGGGCTTTTGTATTTGCTACAGCGGTTGAACCTGCCAAATAAAAAACCACCGGATACTCCGATGGCTTTTTAATTATTTCAGTAACCGGTTTTTACCAGGACTTTTTAGCCACTCCGTCTTTTACAGCTTGAAGGGCCTTTTCTTCTGATAGCATAGTGGTCATTTTATTCCCCTTTCCATCATGGCCCTGAGCCATATAACCACCGCGTGCTGTTTTTGTGATCACTGCATCCTGCATGGGAACATTTTTCTCTTTTGTTTTCATGCAATAGGCCGTTAACATTTTTGACATCTTTTAAAATTTTAATGTTATAAAAAAAGGTTGACCCTCCAATAGCCTACAAGCTACAAAAAAATCCTGCTTTTGATAAAAAAAGAAAATTTATCACGCATCAATCTTTGCATAGCGGGCATTTGCCTCAATAAACTCGCGGCGGGGCGGCACTTCGTCACCCATCAGCATACTAAATATCTGATCCGCTTCGGCTGCACTTTCAATGCTAACCTGCTTGAGGGTTCGGGTTGCCGGGTTCATGGTGGTTTCCCATAGTTGCTCGGCATTCATTTCTCCCAAACCTTTGTAGCGTTGTGTATTCACAGAATCATCTTTTCCCTGTCCAAATTTTTTTATTAAAGCCTTTCTTTCTTCATCATTCCAGGCATATTCCTGATCCTTTCCCTTTTTAACCAGATACAGAGGAGGCTGGGCGATAAAAATATACCCTTGTTCTACCAGCTCTTTCATATACCTGAAAATAAAAGTAAGTATCAGCGTGGCGATATGGCTTCCATCCACATCGGCATCCGTCATGATGATGAGTTTATGATAGCGGAGTTTTGAAAGATCGAGAGCCCGGTTATCTTCTGAAGTGCCAATTTTTACACCCAGAGCAGTAAATATATTCCGAATTTCTTCGTTATCGTAAATTTTATGCTCCATGGCTTTTTCCACATTCAGGATCTTACCCCTTAATGGGAGAATCGCCTGGAAGCTGCGGTCGCGGCCTTGTTTGGCTGTTCCACCTGCCGAATCTCCTTCCACCAGGAAGAGTTCACATTTTCCAGGGTCTTTTTCTGAACAATCGGCAAGCTTACCTGGAAGTCCGCCACCCACTAATACACTTTTACGCTGCACCATATCACGGGCCTTCTTTGCAGCGGCACGAGCCTGGGCAGCAAGAATTACTTTCTGAATGATCGTTTTGGCATCCCTTGGGTTCTCTTCGAGATAGTTCTCCAAAGCGCGACTGAGGGTTGTATCCACAATTCCCATCACCTCGCTATTACCCAACTTGGTTTTAGTTTGCCCTTCAAATTGCGGTTCCGGAACTTTCACAGAAATGATAGCGGAAATACCTTCCCTGAAATCATCTCCTTCAATGGCCACTTTTGCCTTTTCGAACATCCCTTCCTTCTCCCCATAGCTCTTAAATACGCGGGTTATGGAACGGCGGAAACCGGCAACATGAGTTCCGCCTTCGATGGTGTTGATATTATTGACGTAACTAAAAATATGTTCCTGGTAGCTGGCATTGTATACCATGGCCACTTCCACCATTACATTACTTTTTTTATCGTGCCCTTCACAGTAGATGGTCTTGGGAATTAACGGTTGACGGTTCCCGCTTTTATCGAGGGTTTCAACAAATTCTACAATTCCACCTTCGCTGTAAAAAACTTTGGAGAATGGTTTGCCGTCATCATCCTTTTCACGCAAATCGGTAAGGGTGATGCGGATTCCTTTATTCAGATAAGCCAGTTCACGCAGGCGGCTGGCAAGGATATCTTTATTATAGGTGGTTGTGGTAAAGATGGTATCATCGGGCCAAAACTGTACTGTAGTGCCGGTTAAATTACTGTTGCCGGTTTGCCGCACATCATAATCGGGAATACCTCGGGAATATTCCTGCTCAAATGACTTGCCATCGCGGTTTACCCATACATGCAATTTGGTGCTAAGCGCATTTACACAACTCACACCCACACCATGCAACCCACCAGAAACCTTATAAGACCCTTTATCGAACTTACCGCCGGCATGAAGCACCGTCATTACAATTTCGAGGGCGGATTTTTTTTCTTTACTGTTGATACCGGTGGGGATACCTCGTCCATCATCCTTAACCAATATAGAATTGTCTTCATGAATGGTAACCTCAATATGGGTGCAATAACCGGCAAGGGCCTCGTCTATTGAGTTATCTACCACCTCATAAACCAGGTGGTGCAAACCCTTCACACTGATATCCCCGATATACATCGCGGGACGTTTACGTACGGCTTCCAACCCTTCCAAAACCTGGATGCTATCGGCACCATAGGTTGCATTGGGCAGGGAAACCAGCTCTTCTGTTGTATCCATAATTATTTTGTAACTGAACTAATTGAAGCGGGCCATCAGGGCATTTGGGCCGAAATAAATGGAGTTGATTTTTTGAAATTTACCCGCTGTTTTCGGAGGTTCAATATGCCTTAAAAAAACCTATGCAAATTTAATAAAATCAAGGGGTTTTATCCCTAAAAAATCAGCCAATTTTATCCCCTGTTTAAATAAAAATGTGATTATTCAAAAAAGGGACTCAGGGTGGTTTTAACAGGATAATAAACCAGACAGCGAAAGGCTTGTTATATTTGCACTATAATGATAGAAAATATCAAATTCCCGGGCATTTCTCCCCATATCGAAAAAGAAGTATTATCTCTCGATGAGAATGATTTGCTTTATGGAATCGAAAAATGTGTCCCCGGATCTGTACAATATTCAATAAGGAGGTTCAAAAAATCAAAAAACTGGAACCTGGAAGATACCGGGACCATTGTGTACCATGTTGAAAAAAACGACCCTTACGCAAATTCTTTAAAACTTCGATTTTGCATAAGTGGAAATATGTACTGCGGCGAAAAAAATACAGAATGCAACAATTGTGGTTTAAATTTTTCTCCCGATTGTGGGGCAAAAACCGAAAGTGTGGATTTACTGAGTTTTACATTTTCTCCTGCCTATTTACACCAATTTACTCGTAACGACAAGGAGATCAGTAGCTTATCAGATAAAATCATCGCCTTTCAACACCCCGGTTCCTTCTCCCGAACCCTCCCGCTTTGTACAAAAACCAGGCAAACCCTTAATGCCCTTCTGAATCATAATTATACCGACAGTTACGCCAATATTTATGTAAATGCACAAATGCAGATCCTGTTATTATACAGTATGGACTGCCTGTTGGGTGAAAAAGATGAGCCTGCATTTAAGAGTAAGTTTTTAGCAAACCAGGATGACCGCGAAAAGATCATTCGGGCTAGAGGAATTTTGCTGGAACATATTGGAGAGCCCCTTACTATCAAAGCCCTCAGCCGAAAAGTGGCGATCAACGAATGTTACCTGAAAAAGGGGTTCAAGGAGATTTTTGGAACCACAATCTTCGATTTCTACCAGGGACAAAGAATGGAACACGCTAAATTCCTGCTTTGCGAAAAGGGGTTAACCGTTACTGAGGTATCACATTCTCTCGGATATTCCTCTATATCTCACTTTAGCACTGCATTTAAAAAGCACACCGGCATTAAGCCCTGCGAATTATTACTTCGGGCTAATATCCCCGACGGGAATTAATCTTTCCATTTAATGTATATAAATTATTTGGGAAATACCACTCCCAGCCCATTTTCATATACTTATTATCCGCATAAAAATTTATAAGAAAGGATAATATATGAAGAGGTCGATAAAATACCTGTGGGTAGGTAATAAAGAACAGGAGCAAGAATGCCCCTGTTTACCCTAATAAAACCCTAAACCAGCAAAAAATTTATAATCAATCAGATTGTAACCCAAAAAATGCTTAAAACTCTGTGTTAACCAGTATTTTAAGCAGGAATTCCATGGAATAATGTATTATTAATAGGTATTGACTTTTACAGCGGGACTCAGATTCTCCTTTATCTCAAAAAGAAAAAATTGGCCTTCATAAATATCGAATAGGACTTGCTCCCACATAATTCCAATATTATGCCAAATTTTAAAATTGTGGACAACTAGCAACCCTTTAACATTTTTTAGTCATAAATAAGTTTTAGCCTTCGCCAATCTTACTGTAACAACCCTGGAAATTTTTAATGGTAATAACCAAAATCATATCAATAATGCGGATGCCCATAACCAAAATTCCCCAATTCGAATTTTATTTTAAGGATTCTGAAACCCGGATTGAAAGGATTAATAAAGCCATATCGTACCTTTGCGCCCCGGTTTAATGCTTTGTTGTGGTTATGCAAAAGAAATATACTGAATATCAATCTCTTAATCTTCCCTCAATTGGTGAGGATATCCTGAAAAAATGGGATTCCGGTGATGCCTTTGCGAAAAGTATTTCGCTACGGGAAGGCTCCCCTCATTTTGTTTTTTATGAAGGTCCCCCAAGCGCCAACGGTATGCCGGGAATTCATCACGTGATTTCACGCACGTTGAAAGACCTGGTTTGCCGGTATAAAACCATGAAAGGCTTTAAGGTAACACGGAAAGGTGGCTGGGACACACACGGATTACCTATTGAATTAGGGGTGGAGAAAGAATTAGGTATCACGAAAGAAGACATTGGAAAATCAATTTCTGTAGAAGATTACAACAAGAAATGCCGCGAAGCGGTAATGCGCTTTAAGGATAAATGGGATGAAATAACCCGAAAAATGGGGTATTGGGTAGATCTGGAGCATCCTTATATCACTTTCACCAACAATTATATTGAATCGCTATGGTGGTGCCTCAGCCAATTGTATAGCCGCGGTTACCTTTATGAAAGCGTCAGCATCCAGCCTTACTCTCCTGCTGCTGGTACGGGCCTTTCTTCTCATGAACTTAATCAACCCGGAACGTACAAAGATGTAAAGGATACCAGTGCCGTTGTAATGTTTAAAGCAATTAAAAATACCCTTTCCTCCCCATTATTTAAAGCCGTGGGAGAGGAGGAAGTATTTTTTATGGCCTGGACCACCACGCCCTGGACACTCCCTTCCAACCTGGGGCTAACTGTGGGACCCCAAATTGAATACTCCCTGGTTAAAACTTTCAACCCCTATAGCTTTAAAGAAATTAATGTGGTGTTGGCTTCCGCCCTGCTCAACAAATATTTTAAAGCAGAAGCCCAGGATTTAAACTTTCAGGAATATAAACCCGGCGACAAAATAATTCCCTGGAAACGACTGGGAACTTTTAAAGGTTCGCATTTTGAAGGGATTGAATATGAGCAATTACTCCCGTTTGATTCGAATAACCTGCATCAAATTGAAGAAATAAGCCCCGGAGCAAAGCCATTTAGAATAATATTGGGTGATTTTGTTACCACGGAAGATGGTACCGGTATTGTACATACGGCACCTGCCTTTGGTGCCGACGATTTTAAAGTGGGACACAAAAATAACCTCGGCATCCTCACGCTGGTTGATAAGCAAGGAAAATTTATTGAGGGTACCGGGGAATTTAGTGGCCGTTATGTAAAAAACTACAAAGACGACCCGGCCTACCAGGATGTAAATGTGGACATTTCGGTAAAACTTAAAAAAGAAAATCGGGCATTCAAAATCGAAAAATACGAACACAGTTACCCGCATTGCTGGCGCACAGATAAACCCATCATTTATTACCCGCTCGATGCCTGGTTTATTCGCACCACGGCTGCCAAGGACCAGATGGTGGAATTGAATAAAAATATTAAATGGAAACCGGCATCCACAGGATCGGGCCGTTTTGGAAACTGGCTTGAAAATATGGTAGACTGGAACCTAAGCAGGAGCCGCTTTTGGGGAACTCCACTTCCTATCTGGCGTTCAGAAACCGGGCAGGAAGAAATTTGTATTGGCTCAATGGAGGACTTGAACAGGGAAATGCGCAAAGCCGCAGAGGTTTTGGGTGGCCATATCAATCAGTCCTTTATTGCAGAAGGAATTAAAGACCTGCATAAACCCTTTGTAGATGAAATTATCCTGGTAAGCCCATCAGGGAATCCGATGAAAAGGGTTCCTGATCTGATAGATGTTTGGTTCGACAGCGGTGCCATGCCATACGCCCAATGGCATTTCCCATTTGAAAATAAAGAAAGTTTTGCTCAAAATTTTCCTGCTGATTTTATTGCAGAAGGAGTAGATCAAACCCGCGGCTGGTTTTATACCCTTCATGCCCTGGCATCCCTGTTAAAAGATACAATTGAGGAGGAGTTAAAATCGGCTGGATTATGGGAAAATTCCGCCATGAAAAAAGCTGGCAAGGTATCGGGTGTTGCCTATAAAACAGTAGTTAGCAATGGACTGGTTTTAGATAAAGCCGGTAACAAAATGAGTAAGCGGATTGGCAATGTAGTTGACCCCTTTGAGACGATTGCCAATTATGGCCCGGATGCCACCCGTTGGTACCTGATAACCAATGCCTCCCCCTGGGATAGCCTAAAATTTGATATTGAGGGCATTAAAGAATCGCAACGGAAATTCTTTGGAACCCTCTATAATACCTACCAGTTCTTTGCCCTATACGCAAACGTGGATGGATTTACATTCAATGAAAATTATATCCCTTTAAAAGAAAGGCCCGAAATAGATCAATGGATATTAAGCAGTTTGAATAGCCTAACCAACACGGTTACAGCTAATTTAGACGACTATGAACCTACTCAGGCCGGGAGAGCCATTGAGGAATTTGTAGATTCGCAACTAAGTAACTGGTATGTCAGGTTATGCCGAAGGCGATTTTGGAAAGGAGAATACGAACATGATAAAATTTGTGCGTATCAGACCTTGTACGAATGCCTCGAAACCCTGAGCCTGCTAATTGCACCCATTGCTCCATTTTTTGCAGACTGGCTGTTTTTAAACCTGAATGAAATTACGGGAAGGAAACCCGGTACCTCGGTACACCATAATGATTTTCCAATTGCAGATTCAAAGGCAATTAATTTACAATTGGAAACACGGATGCAGATTGCACAGGATGCCTCATCCCTTATCCTAAGCCTGCGAAAAAAGGTAAATATCAAAGTTCGCCAACCCCTTCAAAAAGTATTTATCCCCGCATTAAATAGGGGCATGGCCGATAATATTAGACTGGTTGAGGATATCATTAAAGCCGAAACTAATATTAAGCAAATCGAAGTCCTGGATGCTGATAATGATTTTATTCGTAAAAAAGCAAAGGCCAATTATAAAACCCTGGGTAAAAAACTGGGGCCTAAAATGAAGGCAGTGGCGCAGACCATAGAACAATTTCAAAATGTAGAAATAGAAGCCGTATTAAAAGGAAATCACCTGCTTAATACGGATGGGGAAGATATTATAATTAACCCGGAAGATATTGAAGTAGTAACGGATCAGATTCCGGGGTTTGAAATTGCCGGTAAGGGAGGAATAACCGTAGCGCTGGATATTTCTATTTCCGAAGAATTACAACAGGAAGGAGATGCCCGGGAATTTGTTAACCGGGTACAAAATATCAGAAAAGAAAGCAATTTTCAACTAACAGACAAGATAGTTGTTAGAGTAAAGGCAAATGAAAAATTACAGTCGTCTTTGATTCAATTTAAAGACTATATTTGCCGCGAAATTTTGGCAGACTCGCTTGAATTTGCGCCCCTTTTAAAGGATGGTTCCCAAATTGAAGTAAACGATTCACCCTTAACCGTTAACATTCTTAAAAAAACAGATTAGTATGGCAGTTCACAAAAAAACGGCAAAACCCGCTGCAAAAAAAGTGGCTACCAAGAAGCCTGCAGCCCCCGCAAAAAAAGCGACAAAACCTGCTGCTAAGCCTGCGAAACCTGTTGCCAAAGCATCTGCAAAATCAGCGGCAAAACCAGCAGCTAAAATTGTAGCACCCAAACCTGTCTCAAAAAAGGCAACAGCTAAAGCACCGGCAAAAAAAGTGGTAGCCGCAAAAGTTGCTCCTAAAAAAGCGGCCCCAAAACCTGTAGTTGCCCATAAACAGAATCCTGTTAAGGCAAAAACGCATCCGGTTAAGGAAGTTAAAAAAACAGGACCGGCTAAACCCGCTGCCCCCGTGGCAAAACCAGTAGCTGAACACAAGCCCGTTTCCAAAAAAGTTGAACCGAAGCCCCTTGTTGTGGCAAAACCTGCCATTCCAAAAATCCCAAGGGCCTCTATCAGTACAAAAGATCTCAAAGTGCCGCAGGCAAAACCTGTGGCCCTGCCCAAAATTAATACTAAAACCGCCCGCAAATATCATCCGGAATTCACCAAATCCGTTTTAGACCAGCCTAAACATGATTTAGGGGCACCTATAGTGAGGTATAGTGATGCCGACCTGAAAGAATTCAGGGAATTGATCATGCGTAAGCTGGAAGCAGCTAAAAAAGAATTAACCTATCTGCAAGGCCTAATCACCCGCAAAGATGAGTTGGGAGGCGATGAAAGTGAAAACAGATATATGACGATGGAAGATGGCAGCCTCAGCATGGAGCGGGAACAACTTAGCCAGATGGCCAGCCGCCAGATCACTTTTATTGATCATTTGGAAAAGGCCCTCATGCGGATTGAAAATAAAACCTATGGGATTTGCCGTGTTACCGGTAAACTTATCGATAAAGCCAGGCTTCGGGCGGTACCTCATGCTACCCTCAGCATTGAAGCTAAAATGGGTATTGTAAAATAATCACCACCTCTTTTTATAACGGCAGCCTGCATGGGCTGCCTTTTTTTATTCCCTATACCTCCGCCTGATTTTTTGCACATCCTTACCAGTTAAACTATAAAATTTGAAAACCCCGGCTAATTAGGCAAACAAAGCAGGTGTCACTTCATATTTGAATAATAAATGTAATTATACTGCCCAAGGCAGACCAAATAATATCCAAATCAAATCAACCACCTCCCAACCCTCACCCTATAAAATGAAAAGGTTATGATATCAGTCATTAAAAAAATATTCTTCGGTAGGAATTAATAAAATTGGCTAATATTAGGTTGAAACCAAAATCAAATTGAAAAGCCAGAAATCAAAATCATTTTCAAACCAAAACAATTGCAAAAATGGACGCACAAAAAGTTGACCTGTTTATCATGACCAACAGTAAATTCTTTGAGAGCCACCAGGTAGGCTTAATCAGGGATAAACTGCTTCAGGCCGATGAATCAAAGTGGGGATACCTGCAAACCCTTCAGTTTAAAGACCCCACTACCAGCCTGATTGTTTCTTTGTTGGGAGGCAGTTTAGGCATTGATCGATTCCTGATTGGAGATACCGGAATGGGCGTTGGGAAATTGCTAACCTGCGGTGGATTTGGTATCTGGACCATTATCGACTGGTTTTTAATAATGGGCGCCACCCGCGAAAAGAACATCGCGAAACTTCAACAGGTTCTCTACTAATGACTATCACTAAAAATAAGTTGTATAGATGGATGTTGCTTGCCTGTACGGCAGGATATGCCTGGCTTTTCTGGGTAAGTCACCACCTTAGGTCAGGAGCCAATTCGTTTGATCTTTGCTTTATAAAGCATGCAACCAATATCCCCTGCCCTTCCTGTGGGGTTACCCGTTCGGCCATATCCTTCCTGCACGGTGATTTTATTAAAGCATTATATCTAAACCCATTAGGGATTGCCATTAGTGCTATTTTAATTATTTCTCCCTTATGGATTGCATTGGATTACTTATTACGAAAGAAAACTTTTTTGAACTTTTATTTAAATGCGGAAGAATTAATTAGAAAGCCGGCAATTGCGGTTACCCTTTCCCTTCTGGTCCTATCAAACTGGGTTTGGAATATAACAAAAGGATTATGATTCAGGTTTCTACTTTTACCTACGAACCCGGCGAACACGAAGCGGAAAAAGCCTCTAACAGCTATTTAATGTCCCTAATTGCAGTGGTGGCCGGGTTGCCATTGCCCATCATTAATTTAATTGCCACTTTCTTTTTCTACATCGGCAACCGAAAGGGCACTTATTTTGTACGCTGGCATTGTACACAGGCTTTGCTTTCACAATTCTCCTTATTATTTATTAACAGTTACGGATTCTGGTGGACGATCTCCATCCTATTTACTTCAGAAACCATCAGTAGTAAATATATAGCGTACATGTTAACTATTATCTTGTTCAATCTGTCTGAGTTTATTGCCACAATTTATACTGCTATCCAAACCAGAAAAGGAAAGCACGTGGTATGGTGGTTTTATGGAAGCCTAACCAATTTAATTTGCCGGCCATGAAAAGGATAATTTTCCAGGCTTTACTCCTCATAGCCCTGTTCTTTTGTACCTGGTTCCTGTTGCAACAAAACGATTGGATGAAAACTTTTAAGGTTGAAGAAACATCCAACAAACTGGAACAAAAACTGGGAAACTTCTTTTGGGATATTATTAAAAAATCGAAAAAGGAAAATACAAATCAGTTGCTGGTCAATTCAATTGACAGTATAGTAACGAAAATTTGTACAGCCAACCAAATAGACCGGTCGCAGATTAAAGTTCATGTGATTGAATCAGAGGAAATCAATGCCTTTGCCCTGCCTAATGGCCACCTGATTATTTACAGCGGTTTAATTTTAGCTGCCCAAAACCAGGAAGCGCTATGCGGGGTAATTGGCCACGAAATAGCCCATATTGAGTTGAGTCATATCATGAAGAAATTAATTAAGGAAATCGGGCTTTCTGCCTTAATAACAATTTCAACCAGCGGAGGCGATTCCGAGATCATTAAAGAAGTACTGAAAAAATTATCGGGTTCGGCATATGACAGGTCGCTTGAAAAAGAAGCCGATCTGAAGGCGGTAGAATACCTGAAAAATTCCGATATCAGTGCAGAACCCTTTGCCAATTTCTTATATGAAATAGCCATAAAGCAAGGCGATGAACCCAAGTATCTTTCCTGGATCAGTACCCACCCCGACACAAAAGAACGAGCCGAGTATATTCTCGAAAGAACCAAGGAAGCCAGGGTAATAAACAAACCAATACTCTCGGAAGATAACTGGAAAAAATTAAAAACGATTTTACAAGAATAGAAGCGAATGCAGCTTTATAATTAATTATGCAGGCAAACCTTAGATCGTTTCAAACAAACCAAAATCCAAATCCCGGTTGAAGAAATTGGATGGATTTATTTTACCTCCTGCATATCTACAAGGCGTTTATAAAAACCATTCAGGATAATTAGTGATTCGTGTGTACCCCGTTCTACAATCTCCCCTTTCTGCAACACAATAATCTCGTCGGCATGGCGGATGGTACTAAGCCGATGGGCTATTACAATGGAGGTACGGTTCGTCATCAGGTTATTAATGGCATCCTGCACCAGCCTTTCACTTTCAGTATCCAGCGAGGAAGTAGCTTCATCTAAAATAAGGATAGGCGGGTTTTTCAGAACAGCGCGTGCAATGGTAAGGCGTTGCCGCTCGCCTCCACTTAGCTTTAATCCTCTTTCGCCAATATTCGTATCATAACCCAACTCCTTGCCTTCAATAAATCCGGCGGCGTTGGCAATACGTGCCGCCTGCTTTACTTCCTCAAAGGAGGCGCCTGGTTTAGCGAGTAAAATATTATTGGCAATCGTATCATTAAACAATACGGGCTCCTGGGTTACAATGCCCATCTGGTTTCTAACCGAACTCAACGAGTATTTACGGATATTGATTCCATCAATCAATACCTCTCCCATTCCGGCATCAATAAAGCGGGGTACCAGATCAACCAGGGTACTCTTTCCGGCGCCACTGCTCCCCACCAGGGCGATGGTTTTGCCCTTTTCCACCTTTAGGTTGATATTCTTTAATATAACATGCTCTCCATAGGCAAATCCCACATTTTTAAATTCGATGGCACCCGTAAAGGACTTTAGTTCAATAGGGTTTGCGGATTCTTTAATTTCAACGGTTTCATTAATCAGCGTTTCAATTCGTTCGATGCTGGCAGCACCCTTTTGAATATTATACGATGCATTACTCAACGATTTTAAAGGTTGAATGAGTTGAGTAAATATGGCAATGTAAGCCAGGAAATCTCCTGCATTCAAAGAAAAACCCGGATCGTTGCTCAACACCAGTCTGCCTCCATACCAAAGTACACAAAGCACGGCAGTAATTCCCAGCGCCTCCGAAACAGGCGAAGCCAGGTCGCGCCGGCGATTGGCCCTGTTCTTTAATGTGAACATCTTCTCATTCTCCTCTTCAAATTTTTTCTGAATACGTTTCTCTGCATTGAATGCTTTGATAATCCGCATTCCGCCAATCGTTTCTTCGATAGTGGAAAAAAGCAGCCCAAACTGCTGCAACACCTGTCGGTTTTCCTTTTTCAGCGACCGGCCAATCCGGCCCAGGATAAAACCTGCAATGGGAAGAAAAATAACCAGAAACAAAGTAAGCTGTGGGCTGAGGATAACCATGTAAAGGAAAAACAGCAAAATGGTAATGGGCTCGCGGAATACCGATTCGAGTACACTTACGGTAGAACCTTCCACATCGGCCAGGTCGTTCGATAAGCGGCTCATAATATCTCCCTTTCGCTGTTCTGTAAAATATCCTACCGGCAATTGCAACACCTTCCCGTACATGTGGCTGCGCATATCATTTAAAATCCGGTTGCGGATAGGATTTAAAAAATACATGGCCATATAAGCGCAAAAGTTTTTTAATAGAATGGCGCCTAACACTACAAGGCAGATCACCAATAACGCTTTCACACTTCCTCCCGGCTGACTAATTAGCCCATACATCCACTCTTTAAAATAATTTACCGGATTTGCTTTTGAAAAAAAGGAACCTCCACCTGCAACCGATTTAAATGCATCTCCCTGCTTAAAAATGAGCATCAGAAATGGGCTTAATAAACCCAGGGAAACAAGGCCAAAAATGGCTGAAAGGATGTTAAATGAAAAATAACTAACTACCAGCCCCGGATAATTTCGGATATACCTGAAAACAGAAAGCAAACTCTTCATGTGTATAAAATACCTGAGAAACCTGCAAAGTAAGTACTTTTACAAGGATTAACCGGAAAGTTATGAATGAAGGAAAACGGCAAAAACAGGTGGCCTCGGTATTGGAAAAAGAATTGAATGAAATTTTTCAAAAACTCGGCCTGGCCATGATCCATGGAACCCTGGTTTCTATTGCGGCTGTAAAAATCACTCCCGACCTTTACGAAGCAAGGGTGTACCTAAGTTGTTTTAAAGGAGACAACCCCGCTGAAATTCTTAAAAAGGTGGAAGACCGTGCATGGGAAATTAAGAAAGAACTAACGGCACGGGTTAGGCACCAGTTGCGCTCTATGCCCATATTGAAATTCTTTATTGATGACACCCTGGAATATGTTGACAAAATGGAACAATTGTTTAAAGACATCAAAAAACAAGACGAAGACATTCAACATAACTCCCAGACCTCATGAACCTGCTTTTTGCCTGGCGGTATTTTACCGGAAAGAAAAAAGCCAATGCCATAAATATCATTGCCTGGGTAACTACAGGCGTCATTGCCTTTGCTACTTGTTGCCAGGTTCTGGTACTTAGTGTGTTTAATGGTTTCGAAGACCTGGTAAAATCGCTTTACGCATCCTTTTACAGTGATGTTCGTATTGTACCCACCCAAGGGAAAACATTTGAATTTTCACCTTCCGATTTCTCGAAACTCCGAAAGGTGCCGGGCATAGCTATGGTATCGGGTATAGCAGAAGAAAAGGCCTTATTGAAAAATGAAGACGCACAATCGGTGGTGCAAATAAAAGGTGTCGACAGCAATTTTGTGCGTATGAGTGGTGTGCCAGCCGACGTAATTCGGGGCGATTTTAATACCGGCACCCCGGATAACCCTAAAATGATAATGGGCGCCGGTGTTCAAAATGCAATTGGCGCCTTTTTAGATAACCCGCTCTCTGCTGCAAACCTGACTGTTATCTTACCCAAAAAAACAGAAAACACATCCGATCCCCTGCAATCCCTTAGCGAAGGAAATATTTCCCCCGAAGGGGTTTTCGCTATCCAGCAGGATTTTGATAATAAGTACATATTCTCCAATATTGGTTTTGTTCAGCAACAAATGGGAATTGGTAATCATGAATTTACTGCGGTTGAAATCAAACTTACCAATCCAGGGCTTACCGATAAAGTAATGAATGAATTAACGCATTATCTTCCGAAGTCGTTAAAAGTTCAATCGAAATACCAGCAAAACAGCAACCTGTACAATACCATGCGGATGGAAAAATGGGCTATTTACGCAGTGCTTACCCTCATCCTGGTAATTGCCGCTTTTAATATGATTAGTGCTCTAACCATGTTGGTTCTGGAAAAGCAACAGGATATAGCCATTCTGAGATCGATGGGTTCAGACGAATCGAGGATAAGGCGGATTTTTTTAAGTGAAGGGATTCTGTTGGCAGCAATTGGAGCAGGCATCGGAATATTGGTTGCTACCATTATTTGTCTCCTGCAGTTAAAATTTAAATTTATTAAGCTGCAGGGGGGCTCGTTTGTTATCGATTATTTTCCGGTTAAACTATTGGCTACAGATTTCCTGATGGTAGCGGGAACCATCCTGTTGATTGCAGTGGCTTCTTCCTGGTCGCCGGCAGCAAAAGCTGCCCGGCAGACGGTTACATTAAGATAACCCGGAAATACCTGGAACTTTAATAATCACCCAGGGTTTCGGGGAGTTGGGCAAGGGCACTTCTCAATTGTTCATCATTTGGCGCAATCCCATGCCACTCGTGTTTCCCTTCCATAAAATCGACTCCCTTTCCCATTACTGTTTTCATAAGTACCATCACAGGCTTTCCCTTTCCAGTTGCCTTTCGTGCATTTTCCATAGTGGCAATCACTGAATCCATATCGTTTCCATCCATATCCATTACATGCCACCCAAAAGCCCTAAACTTAGCATCCAGGTTACCAAGGGGCATTACATGGTCGGTGGTGCCATCTATCTGTTGGCCATTATGATCCACCGTTGAAATCAGGTTATCGATCCCTTTTGAGCCGGCAAACATGATTCCTTCCCAGTTTTGGCCTTCATCCAACTCTCCATCGCCATGGAGGGAATACACAATACTATTATCGTTATTCAGTTTCTTAGCAATGGCAGCACCGATGGCTACACTCATGCCCTGTCCCAATGATCCACTTGCCACCCGCACCCCGGGCAGGTCTTCATGGGTGGTTGGATGGCCCTGGAGCCTACTGTTAATCATTCGGAAGGTTGTCAATTCTTTGGTTGGGAAATACCCGCTGCGTGCCAGCACACTGTAAAAAAGAGGGGAAATATGCCCATTGCTTAGAAAAAAAACATCTTCCCCAATTCCATCCATCTTAAAATTGGGATCATGTTTCATTAATTTAAAATACAATGCGGTCAAAAAGTCGGCACACCCCAGTGATCCTCCCGGGTGGCCGCTTTGGGCCCCATGAACCATTCTTACGATATCTCTTCTTACCTGTGTTGCAATATCTTTTAGTTCTGCCATTATGGATAAATTGAAAATTTAATTTAATTTGACGGCTGCAAACCTACTTTAATTAACCCAGCAAAATGGAAAAAGTTTAGGTAGGTTTACAATAATAAAGGACCCGGCAAAGCCGTTAACTATTTTTGTAATACTTTCCCAGGAAGAAGAAAAAATACCCTTTAAAGAGTAATTTTTTTGAATTATACAGGCAAATGAAAATCTGCATTGTTAATTTGATACTTTTGTAGGGATTAGTTTTAAATAACCTGCATGGATAACATACTTCTAAGTGCGGCACTGGCTTTTATAATTACCTATTTTTCCATCCCGGTAATTATCCAGGTAGCAAAAGATAAGAAGTTGTTTGATGAACCGGATGAGCGCAAAGTTCATAAAACAGTAATCCCAACCCTGGGCGGGCTGGGCATATTTGCAGGTTTTATTATTGCCACCTTAATGGGAGTTCCACCGGTGGTTTCCACTCAATTGCAATTTGTTGCCGCAGCGGCCATCGTAATTTTCTTTTTGGGTATAAAGGATGATATCCTGATCATATCGCCTAGCAAAAAATTTATTGGGCAGGTAATCGCCGCCGCCATCCTGTTCAAATTTGCCAATGTCCAGATCAGCAATATGCACGGGCTTTTCGGCATTTATAATATCCCTCATATTGCGAGTTTTTCCCTGACCCTCTTTACCATTATTGTAATCACCAATTCCTTTAATTTAATTGATGGGGTTGATGGGTTAGCAGGAAGTTTAGGCACCCTTACTTCTCTGGTATTTGGAATTTATTTTTACTCCATCGGACATATCGAATATGCCGTTATGGCCTTCGCCCTGGCCGGCAGCTTAATCAGTTTCCTTATATATAATTTTTCTCCTGCTAAAATTTTTATGGGCGATACCGGCTCATTATTGGTGGGCCTGATAAATTCGGTGCTGGTAATAAAATTCATTAACCTGGCAGGAGCCCCGGATGTGAGTTTGCCCATAGAGGCAAGTCCGGCAATAGGGTTCGCCATCCTGATGATACCGCTGTTTGATACCCTTCGGGTTTTTGGACACCGGATTCTGGACAGGCGCTCACCATTCAGCCCCGACAGGACCCATATTCATCATTTCCTCCTCGACCTGGGTTTCTCTCACCGAAAGATAACACTTACCTGTGTAGCAGCTAATATCCTTTTCATCATCATGGCTTACAGCCTCCGCAGCCTTGGCACTTCCATTGTAAGCGGTATCCTGTTGGCTACAGGGTTTCTTTTTATAGGTATCATCTACTATCTCCGCCAAAAGAACAGGAGGGTTTCGGTGAATGAAATAGTGGAAAATGAAGTACGGCAATCTCATAAAATCATTACTCTTTCAACCGAACGTGTTGAGGTTGAGTAGATTCAGCTAATTTTCAATAATTTTTTACGGATATAGCCCTAACCCGGCTAAACCAGTTTTCATTAGCTTTGCAGCCAATAAAAAAAACTATGCCTGAAGAATTAACCCTCGTAATGAAGGAAGCTGAAGATTCTATGTTAAAAACCATCAGCCACCTCGAAGTTGAATTGGTTAAAATCCGCGCGGGAAAAGCCAACCCTGGAATGTTGGAAGGCATTATGGTGGAATATTACGGGAACCCAACCCCCATTAACCAGGTAGCTAACATTTCGGCTTTAGATGCACGTACCCTTTCGGTTCAACCCTGGGAAAAAAATATGTTACAACAGGTAGAACGGGCCATCATCGCTGCCAATATTGGTATCAATCCGCAAAACGACGGGAATATCATCCGACTTTTTCTCCCGCCATTAACCGAAGAAAGAAGAAAAGAACTGGTAAAACGGTGTAACGGGGAAGGTGAAAACACCAAAGTATCGGTAAGGAATATACGAAGAGACTTAATAGAACAAATAAAAAAATTACAGAAAGACGGACTTAGTGAAGATGCGTCAAAAGATGCGGAAACATCTGCCCAACAATTAACCGACCGGTTCATTGCCCTGGTTGATAAACACCTCCAGGCTAAAGAAAAAGAGATAATGGCTGTGTAATACCTAAATTTTCTATTATGCATTCTGCAAGAGAAAGTTGGTTCCTATTGCTCTCCATCCCATTTTACAGTATATTAATTGGGATGGAAATTTTTTTGAGCAACTGGACCGGAAAGCGGTTTTACTCGGTAAAGGAAACCCTGCAAAATGTATATTTATCGCTGGTGAACGCCGGCCTCGACCTGTTTCTCCGGGGCCTTTTCTACATCAGCATCCTGCTTTGGTTTTACAATCATTCCTTGTTTACAATCCATAATGTGTACCTGTACTGGTTCTTGTTGTTTCTATTTGAAGACCTCGCCTTTTATATCGAACATCGGGTTGAACATTTTAGCAGGTTTTTCTGGGCGGTGCATGTTACCCATCACTCCTCAGAAGAATTTAATTTAACCACGGGGTTTAGGTCTTCTGTATTCCAACCGGTTTACCGTTTCATATTTCTATCCCCCCTGGCCTGGATGGGTTTTCATCCTTTGGATATTGTGTTCATGTATTCCCTAACCCAAACCTATGGAATCCTTGTACATACGCAGTTCATTCATAAAATGCCAGCCTGGTTCGAATCGGTATTTGTAAGCCCTTCGCACCACCGGGTACACCATGCCAGCAATATTCCCTACCTCGATAAAAATATGGGAATGTGCCTCATCATTTGGGATAAAATGTTTGGAACCTTCCAAAAGGAATTACCCCGGGAACCGGTACGTTATGGGTTAACCTCCCCCATTGAAAACCGGGGAAATCCAATCCAGATTATTTTTCACGAATGGAAATCCATCCTGGCAGATCTTAAACGCCCGCTGCCTTTAATAACTAAAATAAAATATGTATTCAGGGCCCCGGGATGGAGCCACGATGGAAGCCGTAAAACTTCCGGCGAACTGCAAAAAGAATTTCGTAAATCCCATAACCCAACTCAAATAAATCCAAGCCTTGAACATTTACCCGGTTGAATCCAAGAATGATAAAAAGGATTTCCTTTTGGTTCCGGTTTCAATATATAAAAACGACCCCAACTGGATCCGTCCATTGAACAAGGATATTGAGGACGTATTCAATCCCCAAAAAAATAAATCGTTCCGGTTTGGTGAAATAATTCGATGGGTATTGAAAGATGAAGATGGCAACCTGATTGGAAGGATTGCCGCATTCACCAATAAAAAATATAAGAATAAAGGAGACGATGTACCGGTAGGAGGAATGGGGTTCTTTGAATGTATCCATAACCAACAGGCCGCCGACCTTTTGCTGGATAATGCCAAACACTGGCTCATTGGAAAAGGAATGGAAGCCATGGACGGTCCCATTAATTTTGGCGAACGCGATCGCTGGTGGGGATTGATTACCCACGGGTTTCTCCCCCCCTTGTATGGCATGAATTATAACCCGCCCTATTACAAGGAATTACTGGAAAATTACGGCTTCAGGCCATTTTATAATCAATTGTGTTTTGGCATGGATCCCCGCAGGCCTGTTTCAGATAAGGTAATGGATCGCTCCCATCAATTATCGGCAACACCGGGTATAAGCTGGGAAATAATCCAAAAAAATAACCTGAAAAAATATGCCTCAGATTTTGCCGAAGTGTATAACAAAGCCTGGGCCGGCCATGGAGGAATGAAACAACTGGCAGAGGAGCAGGTCCTTATTTTGCTCCAAAAAATGAAACCGGTGATGGATGAAAATATTGTTCTCTTCGCCTACTTCCAAGGAAAAGCGATTGGTATGTTCATCAATCTCCCCCACATCAACGACTATTTTAAAGTCTTTAAGGGCAAATTCGGTTTGATCCAGAAACTGCAGTTTTTATGGATCCAACACTTTAGAAAAACAAGAAAATTTATAGGAATGGTTTTTGGGGTGGTGCCCGAATGGCAGGGGAAGGGTATCGACAGCTACCTCATTGGAACCATGAAGGAAATCCTGAAAAATTTACAATATACCAGCTTTGAAATGCAATGGATCGGCGACTTTAACCAGAAAATGATAAACGTAGCCAAAACCCTTGGCGAATCGAGTCTCAGCCGGCAACTGACCACCTACCGCTACCTTTTCGACCGCACAAAGCCTTTTAAAATCCACCCGCAGATATAATAAAAATTTCCATTTCGCCTGCCCAAAGGAAATTCCGAAATTGCAGGGATATGGAGAATTTTGTAGTTTCTGCCCGTAAATACCGCCCTCAGAATTTTAATACCGTTATTGGGCAAGCGCATATTACCACCACGTTAAAAAATGCCATCCGCAACAACCAGCTTGCTCACGCCTTTTTATTCTGTGGGCCAAGAGGCGTTGGTAAAACGACCTGTGCCCGTATCCTCGCTAAAACCATTAATTGCGAAAATATTACTGCCGATGGTGAGGCATGCAACACCTGCCCCAGTTGTATATCATTCGATAGTGGCGCTTCATTTAATGTACACGAACTGGATGCGGCCAGTAATAATTCGGTAGACGATATTCGCAACCTGGTAGATCAGGTAAGATTTGCCCCACAAGCCGGCAAATACAAGGTTTATATAGTGGATGAAGTCCACATGCTCAGCGCTTCGGCCTTTAATGCCTTCTTAAAGACCCTGGAAGAACCCCCACCCTATGCCATCTTTATCCTGGCCACCACAGAAAAACATAAAATACTGCCTACCATCCTAAGCCGGTGCCAGATTTTCGATTTTAAACGCATCACAACAAAGGATACGGTAGCCCATCTTCAGGAAATCTGTGATAAAGAGAAAATTGATGCGGAAAAATCAGCCCTGCATGTAATTGCTGTAAAAAGTGA
Organism: uncultured Ferruginibacter sp.; assembly: GCA_964647915.1. Taxonomy (GTDB): domain Bacteria; phylum Bacteroidota; class Bacteroidia; order Chitinophagales; family Chitinophagaceae; genus Ferruginibacter. Next base: position 160,046 of record CAZYKA010000001.1, read on the forward strand.
AGGATGTATGCGGGATGCACTTAGCATTCTTGATAAAATTGTAAGTTTTTCTGGTGGCCGAATATCCTATGCAAATACGCTCGAACACCTGAATATCCTGGATGAAGATTATTATTTCCGGTTGCTGGAATTCTTGCAAAAGGAATCCTTGCCCGATGTGCTTTTGCTTTATGATGAAATAAACCAGAAAGGATTTGAACCGGAAATTGTACTCGAAGGCTTTACTGAGTTCATCCGTAACCTGTTTATTAGTAAGGATGCGAAAGCGGCTGCATTACTGGATGTGGCAGAAGATTTTAAAAGTAAATACCAGCAATTGGCCAGGATACTGTCCACCGGATGGCTTATAGCATCGTTAAATCTGTTAACGGAGGGGATTGGCCAAATCAGGCAAAGCCGAAATAAACGGCTCCATGTTGAAATGTTATTGATAAAACTCAATTACCTGAACCAGGCTGTGGTAATATCAGGGGCCGAAAAAAAAAAGCTGACTGAAAGAAACGGGGCCTTACAATTTCGAGCGTTAACAATATTATCTGCACCTCGATCTAAAATTCCTTCCACTCCGGCAAAACAGAAACCGGAATTAATAGAGGACACCCGATTGATAATTGATGAATCCGTCCCTATTTCACGAGAAGAAAAACAGGTACAAACAACCCGCCCTGCTTTTCCATCTTCCACTTCAGGTAACAAGGTTTCTTTGGGGTCATTGAAAACCCTGCGAACAAAAGTGGAGCAGAACCGAATGGAAAGCATGCCGCCCCAAGGCCTTTCGGCAGACCAATTGAAAAAAGCCTGGGACGCCTTTGTAGATAAACTCCAAAAACAAAAGAAACACTCCGCAGTAACCGTTTTCAGGGATGTAACGCTGAAGGTAATAAATGAAAATCTCTTCGAAATTATCTGTAAAGGAAACTTTGCTACCCGTTTTATTGAGTTAGAAAGAGCAGCATTAATTGAACATTTCCAGCACCGGTTTAATAACAGGGCATTAAGTTTTCAAGTTTCGGCTACAGAGGAGAATGACTCACGGGATCCAAAAGAGGAAGTACTTAGTATTAAACAACAATACCTACTCCTTACCGAGCAATACCCTCAAATAAAGGAATTAAAGGACAGGTTAAAGCTCGACCTTCGATTATAACCCGGCTTCAAACCTGAAATTTGTCAATTTGCCTTAATTTCGGGCTCTTAATTTAACGTAAAAAGTATTTTTTAATATGGCGCAAGTGATTCGCATGCCGCTGTTAAGCGATACGATGACCGAAGGGAAAATTGTGGCATGGAACAAAAAGGTGGGCGACAAAGTAAAATCAGATGATGTTTTGGCCGAAGTGGAAACTGACAAAGCCACCATGGAAGTAGTGGGGTATGTAGCCGGCACCTTGCTTCATATAGGAGTGGAAGCAGGGAAGGCCGCCAAAGTAAACGAAATTATTGCCGTAATTGGAAAGGATGGTGAAAACATTCAGCCGCTTCTGGATGCGGAAAATACAACCCAAAAAAATATCGATACCCCACTTTCGCAATCTGCAGTATCCATATCGACAGGAAAAAAAGTGACTTTGCCAGCCGGTGCAAAAGAAATCAGGATGCCTTTATTGAGTGATACGATGACTGAAGGGAAGATTGTAGCGTGGAATAAAAAGGTGGGCGACAAAGTAAAATCAGATGATGTTTTGGCTGAAGTGGAAACGGATAAGGCCACCATGGAAGTGGTGGGATATGAAGAAGGCACCCTGCTATACGTGGGAGTGGAGGCAGGCAAGGCAGCAAAAATTAATGAAGTTATTGCCATAGTTGGCAAAGCCGGAACAGATGTTTCTGCCTTTGTGGAAGCCGAAAAATCCGGTGCTAACAAGGCCGCCGCCACAGAAAATTCAAATACTCAACTACCTGTGCAAACGGTAGCATCCGTCCCAATACCAACGTCCGGCGAAAACCAGTTCGCTACTTCAGATGGTAGGGTAAAGGCGTCTCCGTTGGCTCGAAAAATGGCGGCAGATAAAGGCATCAGTCTTTCCAGCCTCCATGGAACGGGCGATGGGGGAAGGATTGTAAAACGGGATATAGATAATTATAAGGAACAACCTCTTTCTGTTGCAGTAGAAACAAATAAACCTGTTCCCCAGGTAGTGCCATTCTCAGCTACAGGGGTTGAAGGTTTTACCGATATTCCTTTAACGCAAATGCGCAAGGTGATTGCCACCCGGTTAGGAGAGAGCAAGTTCAGCGCTCCCCATTTTTACCTTACCATGGAAATAATTATGGATAAGGTTATAGAAGCACGGCAGGCAATGAACGAGCAAAGCCCGGTAAAGATTTCCTTTAACGACATGGTGATTAAAGCCGCTGCGATGGCATTGCGGTTGCACCCCGCAGTAAATGCAAGCTGGATGGGAGATTTCATCCGCCAGAACCACCACATCCACATCGGATCGGCCCTGGCATTGCCCGAAGGATTGATTGTACCCGTTATCCGTTTCGCCGATCAAAAAAGTTTATCGCAAATTGCGGCCGATGCAAAATCTCTTTATCAAAAAGCCCGCGATAAGAAAATACAGCCTAGCGAGTTCAGTGGAAATACGTTTACAATTTCTAACCTTGGGATGATGGATATTGAATCGTTCACAGCCATTATCAATCCGCCCGATAGTTGCATTATGGCGGTGGGGAATATTCGGGAAGTGGTGGTACCTAAAAAGGGTGCGTTTGTGGTTTCCAACCTGATGAAGGTAACCCTAAGCTGCGATCACCGAAGTGTAGATGGGGCAGTGGGTGCGGCCTTCCTCCAAACCTTTAAACGGTTTATGGAAAATCCGGTTACCATGCTGGTGTAATTTTTTTTGAGAACCCCGGTTCTCTTTTTTTATCCATATTCTTTTCAATTAATTTTGAAACTTATGAAATCTTGCATAGGTTTACAGCATCTATGAAATTAACAGAAGCAAAAAAACAATTCGTGAGCAGTTGGGGCGCATTGGGCACCCATTGGGGGATTAACCGAACCATGGCGCAAATTCATGCGCTGCTGCTGGTTAGCACAAATCCCTTAACTCAGGACGATGTGATGGAACAACTCAGTATCAGCCGGGGAAATGTGAACATGAACATTCGGGAGCTGATAAGCTGGCACCTGGTAGAACGGGTAATAATTTCAGGAGAAAGAAAGGAATACTTTATTGCTGAAAAAGATATTTGGAAGGTGGCCACCCAAATAATGAAAGAAAGAAAGAAGCGGGAACTTGACCCCATGCTTAGGTTACTTGCACAATTGGAAAATGTGGAGGGCGACAAAAAAGATAAGGAAGTGAAACAGTTTATAGAGATGATGGGCAGCATAAAAGCGCTCGGAAAAAATGCAAATAAGGTATTGGAGGGCGTGGCAAGGGCGGAAGAAAAATGGTTTATGACAACCCTGCTGAAGGTTTTTAAATAAAGCGCCGGGGAAATTACAATTTACATGTCTATTTACAGTTTATAACTATTCGTGCATTCGTGGCTATCCTAAATTCCCTATTGATGCAAAAATCGTTTGTGTATTTGTGGCTAAAATATTGGCCAAGAGAGGGAAGTCTATAGTTCGGAAACTAAAGGCAGCCCGGCGCATTTGCGGCTAAGTAAACTTCAGCCAAACTAAATTTTCTTAGGTTGAATTTTTTTGTTCATATTTTTTTCAGCTATATTTTTACCCCCGGGGAGGGGGCAGCAAATTGCCAGGAAATTTTTCACAGTCTCCATTTTAATTGACTAAATCCGGGAACTACCCTTCCCGTCCAACATCCAACTCAACTATACAAAAATGTCCAGTCTAAATTCTGTTTAAACTAATGTTACTCCCCACGGGCTGTCGGATGCCCGCCTGACCGGACGGGCAGGGGAGCGATTGTGGACAGGCGGGGCGACTGCAGAATTGGATTTCAAACATCGAAAGCCTCCAAACAAATTAAAAAAATAAAAAATTGAAGACCTTACAGCGCATCATGTGGTCGGAAATAACAGCACTAACCGCGCTTTAAATACCTTTGCACAATGAACCCGGTCCGGATCTTACTATTTGATGGCGTTTGCAACTTATGCAACCGGGCGGTTCAATTTGTGATCCGCCACGACAGGAAGCAGAGATTCCAATTTGCCAGCCTCCAGGGAGCTACAGGCCAGCGGCTTCTAAAAGAATATAACCTACCTCATACCCACCTTTTCTCTTTCATTTTAATAGATAACGACAAAGCATATACGAAATCTTCCGCTGCATTACGGGTTTGCAGGCATCTTAATACTCCGGTAAACTGGCTATATGGATTAATAGTGATTCCTGCCTTCATTCGGGATGCCGTGTACAACCTGGTAGCAAAGAAGCGGTACAAATGGTTTGGAAAAACGGATGAATGCCGGACACCCACTCCGCTATTACAAAAAAGATTCTTAGACTAAATTATGAAAAAGAAAACCCTGGTATTAGGCGCTTCCGAAAACCCCAACCGGTACAGCAATATGGCTGTTAAAAAATTACTTTCTCACGGGCACGAAGTGGTAGCCATCGGGAGGAGAGATGGGATAATTGGGCACACCCCAATTCATAAAAGCACGCCAAACCTAACGGAGGTAGATACGGTAACGCTATACCTGAATCCAGGAAACCAGCTTCCTTATTATAATTATATCCTTTCTCTTCACCCTAAACGGATCATTTTTAACCCCGGCACCGAAAATGAAGAATTGGAACAACTGGCCCAAAAGGCAGGTATTGAAACAAAGGAAGCCTGTACGCTGGTTATGCTAAGCACGAACCAATACTAAGTAATATTACGATTCAGGTATGTTTTTTCCCTTTTTTCGTACCCTTTACAAAATAAAGGGACTATACCGGCGTTTCAGGTAAACGGAGGCATCCAATACCTCTGTTTAAAACCAATATCATGAAACGCTTACGTCCCGTAGTTGCATCCCTGACGCTATTATTATTTGCATTGGGTGCTATTGCACAAAATTCAAAAAAGACATTATTCAAAGATTTCCCCTCCCTTATCAACTGCAAGGCAACTGTATTTGATAAGGCGCTCAATGCAAAAGAAGGGCAACACATCACCCTGGAAGTTTCCGAAAATTTCAAATTCTCCGGTACCGTAGTTAGCCATGTTTTAAAATATGGAAAAATGCAGACCGTAGTAATCCGCTCCGAAGTATTTGAGGGCGCCCTGCTCCTAATTTCAAAACAAAACCTGCCGAATGACAGGTTTAGCTATACCGGCCGCATTATGAGCCCCCTGGCCAGCGACGGATACCAGATCAAACAGGATGAGAAAGGAACCTTTGTATTCCAAAAAATTGATACCGACAGGCTATTAGAAACCTGTGCACATCCATAATAACCCGTAGAAATTGCCATCGGTTGGTGGCAGCCTAAATCCAATACAAATGAAAAACTTTACCTACAGCTTCTGGCTCCTTACTTGCCTGTTGCTAACTACTGCAGGTTTTGCTGCCCCTAAATTGAGCAGCTATCCTTCGGCAACAGCTACCATCTACCTCGATTTTGACGGCCAAACTGTTTCCGGCTCATACTGGAACGGCGGTGCCACGCTTTATTGCCTCCCTGCTGAATTGAACGATGCCCAGGTTACCGAAATATTTAACCGCGTATCGGAAGACTTCAGGCCATTTGAAGTAAATATCACTACCGACTCTACAGTATTTCTGGCTGCTCCATATAATCAGCGGGTACGCGTAATTGTTACACCTACCAGCAGTTGGACATCCGGTGTGGGTGGAATTTCCTACATTGGTTCCTTCACCTGGGGCGATGATACGCCAGCCTTTGTTTTCTCAGACAAACTCGGACCCAATAATGTAAAATATATTGCCGAATGCTGCACGCATGAAAGCGGGCATACCCTTGGGCTTTCCCATCAATCGAGCTACGACAATAACTGCACCCTGGTACAACAATACAATATGGGAGCGGGTTCTGGCCAGTCGGGCTGGGCGCCGGTAATGGGGAACAGCTATTACCGAAACATGACGGGTTGGAACGATGGGCCAACTCCCTACGGTTGTGCCAACACCCAGGACAACCTGACCACCATCACTACCGCCAATGGATTTGGATATAGGGTCGATGATTTCTCCGGTAACATGGATGAATCCACTACCCGGCTTTCCACCGGCTCCTTCGACCTGGGAGGGATTATTAGCACCAATACCGATAAAGATGCCTTCTCTTATATTCTGACCGCACCCTCCACCCTACACATTGACGTAACTCCATATAGTGTAGGCGCCAATAACACCGGAGCCAACCTGGATGTAAAAGTCAGCCTATACAATGGATCATCACTGATACGCGTATTTGACCCGTCTGAATCGATGAGTGTTACCATTGATACGATGTTAAATGCAGGGACTTATTACTTTGTAATAGATGGCTCTGGCAACCAAAATACGTCCAATTATGGTAGCCTGGGATCGTACCGGCTCACCGGATTTAATGGCCCATTGCCCATTCACGACGTGGCGCTCACCGGCGATATCGTAAATGATAAGCACGTATTAAAATGGAACATCGTTGCAGATGAACCTATTCAGTCGCAAGACGTGGAGATTTCCTTTGATGGTACACATTTTATTACGCTGGCCACTATGGATGGCTCCCCATTACAATACAGCTATATTCCTTCCCGCACCGGGATGTTGTACTACCGATTAAAAGTAACATCTGAAATTAAAGAAGTGGCTTACTCAAACATCATTGCTTTGAAATCCTCGGTAAAACGGCCCAAATATTTTACAGTTCCTACCCTTGTTACCGATTGGATGAAGGTAATGGCAGAAGATAATTTCCAATATGCTTTGTTTGATGCCAACGGCCGGATGGTAGCAACCGGTAAAGGAACTCCCGGAACCAACCTAATTAACTTAAACAATAAAGCATCCGGAGTTTACGTTATACAATTGATAACGAACACTACGAAACAAACCGAAAGAATTATAAAACAGTAAGGTAGATTCATGTGTAAGTAAGGGATCAGCGTTAGGGGCTGGTCCCTTTTTGTTTATACCCCATTTTAAATTTTTCAACATTTCCACATTCATCCCATATTTCGCATTCAATAGAATTCTCTCTAAAACTTATTCGTAGTATATTTAAGAAATATCTATTACTGTATGCTTTGGAGAAAATTTAATGGAGACAGCCTCAAACTCCCCATCAAAGAAGCAGTGGAACAGGCCATAAAGAGAGAAACTGCTTCCGGTTATAAACTAAAAGTATGTATTGGCACCGACAGCCAGGTTAAAGGCAAGGAAACCGAATTTGCAACGGTAATTGTTTTTCTAAGGGAGGGCCAGGGAGGTTTCATGTTCATTCACAATGAGAAGACCCTGGTTAGTTACAGCATTAAAGAACGTATGTTGGTTGAAGTAGCTAAGAGTATTGAAATTGCATATGAACTATGCAACTTGTTTACGGAATTCAATGTGGATATGGAAGTGCATGCCGACATCAACACCAATCCCAATTTTAAAAGTAACGAAGCCCTGAGGGAAGCCATGGGTTATATCCTCGGAATGGGCTTCGCTTTTAAAGCTAAACCCGAAGCTTTTGCAAGCAGCAGTTGTGCCAATAAGATTGTAAATTAAATCCTGAAGCAGGTTAGGATTCGAATAAACTCTCTTCGGGTAAGCCTGGATTCTCACTCCAGCATTCATATCATTCAGTTTCTTCAGAAAGGCTTTTATTCAACTCATCTATATACCCCAGCAATTTATCTTTTCCTGTTTTCTTTACTGCGCTTGTTATAAAATGAGGCGGAAGAAACTGCCAATTCAATTTCATTTTCTCTAAGAAGTCCTTCACATTTTTGGAAACGGTGCGTTGGTTTTCCTTATCTGTTTTAGTAAATACCAATGAGAATGGAACTTCCCATTTCCCCAGGCTGGATAAAAATTCAAGATCAATTTTTTGAGGAGAATGTCGGGAATCAATTAATACAAAAACCATGGATAAATTTTCTCTTCGCCTGAAATAGTTTTCAATCATCTGCTCCCATTTACGGCGGCTCGACAGGCTTACTTTAGCAAATCCATAACCGGGCAGATCCACCAGGTACCAATTTTCTTTTACCAAATTTGATCCCGCTCCCGAAATGCTTTGCACCAAAAAATGATTAATCAATTGAGTTTTTCCGGGTGTGGCAGAAATTTTTGCCAACTTTTCATTATTGCAAAGCATATTGATCAGGCTCGATTTACCCACATTGCTTCTACCAATAAAGGCATATTCGGGAAGTTTTGGTGCCGGGCATTTTTCATAACCAGGGCTGCTAATGAGATACTCGGCCTTTTGAATCTTCATGTAATAATTTTTACAAAATTAGAAGGATTAAGTTCTCCGCCATTCTTTCCCAAATCGTCGCATTGATTATCTTTGCGGGTTCATGGCAAGATTTGCGCACGATACAGTGGTTCCCTATCAGAATTCTGCCCTTTCGAAAAAAGAACAGGTAGCAGAGATGTTTGATGGCATCTCTCCCCGGTACGACTTTTTGAACCGGTTTTTAAGCGCCGGTATTGATCTCCAATGGCGAAAGAAAGCAATCCGGCAATTAGAATCCCTTCAACCCAAATCCATCCTCGATGTAGCCTGTGGCACTGCAGATATGGCAATAATGAGTTGGCAAAAACTTCATCCCGAAAAAATTACGGGAATCGATATCAGTGAAGGAATGCTGGCCATAGGCAGGCAAAAAGTAAATAAAGCCGGTATAAAAGCCATAGAACTGTTAAAAGGCGACAGCGAAGCAATAAATTTTGAAGCAAACTCGTTTGACGCAGTAACTGTTGCCTTCGGAGTTCGTAATTTTCAGAATCTGCAGCAGGGGCTTTCTGAAATTTTAAGGGTGTTAAAGCCGGGAGGAAAATTAGTAGTTTTAGAATTCAGTAAGCCCAAATCGCCGCTGGTAAAATCATTTTATAACTTATATATGAAGGTTGTTACCCCGAATATGGGTAAAATCTTTTCTAAAAACCGCCACGCATACGAATATCTCGACGCATCCATTCAAAAGTTCCCGGAAGGGAACACGTTTTTAGAGATCCTGAAGAATTCAGGATTTAAAAACAATTATAGAAAATCTCTGAGCCTAGGAATATGCAGTATTTATTGCGGAGAAAAATAGTGGCGGCAACCCTTTGCCTTTTTCTTTTACCCGGATTTGTGCATGCACAACTTCGGGAATCGATTAACCTACCCGATCACGACAGCCGGTTGTTTCACTTTGGCATCCAGCTTGGAGCCAATCGCGCCCACTTCAACTTCACCCATCACGAACGATTTTTAACCTACAATGGTTCATTAAACGATAGCGTATTAGTGGTGGAAAGCCTCAACAGCACAGGTCTTAACCTGGCCTGGCTGGTGAATATGAATATTGGAGAACATTTCGACCTGCGGGCCTATCCTTTAAACCTGGTATTTACCGAAAAGGCATTTCAATACCACCTGAAGTATCCCGACCGTCCGGCAGGTGAAGAACCCATCACCACCAAAAAAATACAGGGGATTACACTTGCGCTTCCGATCCAAATAAAATTCAGCAGCGACCGGATCAATAATTTTAAGGTGTACATGATGGCTGGTGGAAGAATTGAATATGACCTCGCCTCAAATAAAGGGGCCAGAAAAGCTGAATCCCTTGTTAAACTAAAACCATTCGATTACGGCATTGATGCAGGAATCGGTTTCCATTTCTATTTCCCATACTTCGTACTCACCCCCGAGTTAAAATTAGGTTACGGCCTTTCCAATCTGCATAGCCGGGACGAGAACCTGAAGTATTCTAATGTACTCGACAAAATTAATTCCCGCACGGTAACCTTTTCTCTCACAGTAGAATAAAAAAGGCAAAATTTTTGATAGCAGGACTTATCATTCAGCGTTAATAATCATAAGTACGCCTGAACATATTCACCCGTACCCCAGCGGAAAACATCGTACGGTTAAGAGAAACCGGCATAGTTAAAGATTTCCACTTACGGTAAAGCACACTCGCCTCAAGAAATACATTCTGCCTGATTTCGTACCCTATGTTCAGATACCCGTTAAATACTGTCAGTTTATCACCCGAACCCACATTAAATCCATTGTCTTTTGTGCGTGTCATATAATCCCGGAAAATATTTCCGCCAAAATTAACCCCGGCAGTATCCAGGCCTTTATAATAGTAAATTATCCGGCCATAAATATTCAGTTTGGGTAAGGGCTGGTATTGAAGAATGCCTATATACTCCTGAAAATTTGCTCCCAGGGGATGCGCCAATGGCTGGTTATAATGGGTGTAATTGGCAATGGTATCGTTATGCGAATAGGTGAATGGGCGTACCCGGTTCATTTCCACCTGCAAATCGAGGTTCTTAATCCCAAATGCGTCAACATATTTTACTCCTGCCTGGATGCCGTACTTATTTACCCAGTTTGAGGGGTCATTCTTTACTTTCGAAAGAATAAACTCATCCAGCAGCAACTGCCCATACACCTGAAAACGATGTGCAATATTGGCCTTCACATCAAATCCGGCCACGGCATTATCTGGGCTACCCACGGTACCCTCAATATGCCTGTAAAATATTATCGGGTTCAGGTATTGAAAATCGAAATGATTTTCCCTCCCAAAAATTACCCCTTCAAACAAGCCCACATTAAGCCATTTGGTCACATTCATGCTCAGATGATGCATGGCTGCATATTTGCGAGACAGAAGGGAATCGGACCGTTTACGGAATTGAGGCATCAGTTCCATAAAAATATTCTGGTAGGAAAATTTCCAAATCTTAGTAGTCACCTTTCCAAATAAATAACTGTTTCCCCAATCGCTCAAAAACAGGCTGCGATACCCGTTACCAATAAAATTCTTATCGTATCCAAACTGAATATTGATATATTTTGTGGCTCCGAAACTGAGATAACCCCGGGCATCAAAATAATCGTAGCCCTGCGTTTTAAAGTTTTTATAAAAGCCAACTCCCGGCACGGCCCTTGTTTGCGTCACCATATCCCTGAAAAAATCCGGACCGCGTTCCTGGTTATCCGTAATAGTAGAGGTAAATCCTATCTTTTTGGCAATTAAGCCCCTTACGGTTACTCCGCGCGAATTCAGGTATGGCGTTTCATTATAATCCGATTCTTTTCCCACATTAAACTGAAATACCGGGTTAATAGCAAGGTAAAAATCTTTTACATTCACCTCCAGGAAATTAGACTTGCTGGTATAGAATGTTTTAAGGATCGGGTGCTTACTTTTTGCATCGTCTATTGGGACGGTAGCCCATTCGGCATTGTTCATATACAAACTTCGCAGGTTATACTCATCCACTTTTGAAAGGGCAATGCGGAAATTTTCTTTTCCGGAAACAGAAACTGCGTGTAACCTCCCGGTATCAATAAACTCCGCCTCCTGCACAATATCTCTCCTGCTGAAGGGACGGTTACTGGAAAAATTAAGATTGGTATTTTTTTGTTGTTTGATCTCCAGCCGGTCGATAAAATGATACTCCTTTGATCCCTGGTTCAGGTTGGTGGATTGTGCAAATCCTGAAACAGGCAATAAGATTGACATCAGTTTCAGAAAGCTTTTGATAATTTGCATTTGACTTGTTTTGGTAATCGTTCTATATTTCAAGATATGCAAAGTTATTTGTTTAAGAACATCCCATTGGTGAACGAGGGGAAAACTATACACGCCGACCTCCTCACCCGGGGTACCCGTATTGAAAAGATTGCCGGGTCTATAGAAGTAAAGCATAATTGCCGGGAAATAAATGGGGAGGGTAAATGGCTGTTACCGGGAGTTATTGATGACCAGGTGCATTTCAGAGAGCCGGGCCTCACACATAAAGCGGATCTTTTTACAGAAAGCCGTGCCGCCGTGGCGGGGGGTGTAACCAGTTTTATGGAAATGCCGAATACCATCCCAAATGCGCTTTCAACATCCCTCCTGGAAGATAAATATATCCTGGCTTCCAAAAAATCTATTGCCAACTACTCTTTTTATATGGGAGTAAGTAACGATAATTATGAGGAAGTAATGAAGACCAATAAAGAGAAATCGAAAATTTGCGGATTAAAAATTTTTATGGGCAGCAGTACCGGAAATATGCTGGTTGATAATCTCAATACGCTGAACCGGGTGTTTCGTGACACTGAATTATTAATTGCCACACACTGCGAAGATGAGCGAATTATCAAAAAGAATTATGAAGTACTTAAAAATAAGAAGCAAAGCCTGGAACCTGCCGATCATCCAATGATTAGAACAGCCGAAGGTTGCTACGAATCTTCCTTATTGGCAGTGCAATTAGCCAAAAAACACAATAGCCGGCTGCATGTTCTTCACATCAGTACCGCCATGGAGCTGGTCCTATTTGGAAATATCCTGCCGCTTGAAGAAAAAAGAATAACCGCAGAAGTTTGCGTGCATCACCTTCATTTTACCAGTGAAGATTATAACAAATTGGGCTACCAAATAAAATGTAACCCGGCCATAAAAAGCCCCGAAAATAAATCGGCACTTTGGAAGGCGTTATTGGATGACCGGTTAGACGTAATTGCCACCGACCACGCCCCGCATCTCCTTTCCGAAAAAGTACCTCCGTATGAAAATGCGCACGCGGGCCTGCCCCTGGTTCAACATCCCCTGCTACTTATGCTTTATTACCATTCATTGGGGCAAATCTCCCTCGAATGGATAGTAAAAAAAATGAGCCATGATGTAGCCACCTGTTTCAAAATAAAGGAACGAGGCTTTTTACGCGAGGGATACTTTGCCGACCTGGTAATTGTAGACAGGGAAATCCCACAAATGGTAACCTCCCAAAATATCTTGTATAAATGCGGATGGAGCCCTCTGGAAGGATTTAGATTTCCCAACAGCATCCATTCTTGTTTTGTAAATGGGAACCCCGTTTATGGAAAAGGTAAAATAATCGAATCTCTGCCAGGGCACAGACTAACCTTCACCACCTGAAATGTTTATATGGAAGTGGATAAGACCACCATATCAGATTTAGGAATATTTGATCAAAACGATGAATTGTCGATTTTTGAGCAACTCGATCGTACCCTAACCACCAGGGGCAGGGAACAATTAAGAAGGCTTTTTCTGAACCCACTCAGTAAAGTTGAAGAAATAGTAGATACTCAAAAGGTCATTCAAAAAATAATGGAAAACCTGGACGCCTGGCCTGGAGATATCAGCAATGGTTCCATCCTGGTAATTGAGAAGATGTATGAGAGTTATTTCGACAGCATCCCGGCAAACCCCGGAAAATGGGATGCATTTAGCTATAAATTGATTCATGGGCCCGACTATTCCTTACTCCGGTATTCCATTGGCCACTGCTTCGATTTCTTACGGGGAATGCTTCAAATTGCAGCAATTTTAGATGATGAAAACTGCCCTGCTATTCTAAAAGGACTAATTGGAGAGATTCATCTTGTAACCGACAAACCGGAACTTGCCGGGTTAAAATTAAATGGTAAAAAATTAATTTTAACCCCGGTTGAAATTTTGAGATCGGGGCATTTTCTGTTATACCGGTTCAAACACCATCTGCAAGCCCTTATGAAACTCCATGCCCGTTTGGATGCCTGGTATAGCATGGCTAAAATATCGAAGGAAAAGAAACTGGCCTTTCCTGAATTTGTAGAATCGGATTCAACATTCCTACAGTCTGATGGGCTGTACCACCTATTGGTACCAAATGCAATTCCTTATGATTTGCATATTGGCCGGGAAAAAAATTTCCTATTTCTTACAGGTGCAAATATGGCGGGGAAAAGTACCTATATTAAATCAGTGGGTGTAGCGGTATTCCTGGCCCATACCGGAATGGGGGTACCGGCAAGGAAAATGCAGCTTACGCTGTTTAATGGTTTATTGAGTAATATTAACGTAATCGATAACCTGGCAAAGGGTGAAAGTTACTTCTTTAATGAAGTGCAACGTATCAAGAGTACGCTTGTTAAAATTAATGATGGAAGAAAATGGCTGATCCTGATTGATGAATTATTTAAAGGGACCAACATACAGGATGCGATGAAATGCAGCTCGACGGTAATTGAAGGCTTATTAAAAATCAGAAGTTCCGTCTTTATACTTTCTACCCACCTGTATGAAATTGCGGAAGACCTTAAACAATACCCCAATATTATTTTCAGATATTTTGAAACAGGGTTGAAAAATGACGAATTATTTTTTAGTTACACTATGCAAGATGGAGTGAGTAAAGACAGGATGGGATTTTTGATTTTAAAACAACAGGGAGTAGTTGACCTCATCCAAAAATTATAAGGATCATCAAATAATTAATCGAACACCACCCAGATCCTGGAGACGATGCGGGAAACGATCGGTGGGAGAACCAATAAACATGAAGTTTTTTGGAATATTCCATTCTTTGCTAAGCCGGTCGATTATTTCGGGACCAAAATCTCCTTTTACCTGCAAATAGTCTATCCGAATATCAGGATATGCCCTGTAAAGCGTTTCCAGGTCGCGCTCAAAGTCGGGATTCAAAAGATGTTCTTCTTTTAATACCGTAACAATCTTCAAATTTTGGGTGATCTCATTTTCCTGTACGTATTGAATTACCTTGTTTAGAACGGAAATATCGTCCCCCTTGGTGAAATAAACAAAATCCTGCCTGTTGAGCTTCCTCATTTCACGGGTAAGGTGCAGTCTGCTAAAAACAGCAATTTTCTGAATGGTATTGAATACCGAATTGATATACAAAAGCAGGTAATGAATCACCGCTTTTCTTTTCAGAAAAAAATAAATGATAAGGAAGGCGGGAACAAAGTATTGGAGGAAAACAACCAGATACTGTGGGTGTAATTTCACATTACCATACAGGGCAATAACAATTCCAAGAATGCCGAGTAACACCAAGGAAGGCGGAGCATATTCGGGCCGGGGTAATTTAGCGCGCTTTATTTTTAGCAACAAATTTCCAAATCCGAAAAAGGCCATCACGGATAAGAAGGAAATGGTGTATACGCCTGCCAGGGGCCCAATTTTACCAGAAGTAATCAGCAATATTGAAATGCACAAAATATAAAAAGTAATCAGGATCCTGGGAGTGCTTCCGCTTTTTGATTCCTTTAGAATTTTTTGAGGGAAAATCCGGTCAAGAGCCATGCGTTTCATCAGGCCGTTTACCCCAATAAATGCTGTTAATACTGCACCACTCAATACCAATGCGGCATCTATTGAAATTACCGTTGCCAGCCAGTTTCCTCCGGTTTTAGTAGCCATGAAAGACAGAAAAGCAGAATCGTGGCCAGCCACTTCCGATATAGGCATGATGGATACAGCAATGATGGCGATTAACGGATTAATGATTATGACGAGATACCACATATTGCGAAGGGTTTTTGGGAAAACCCCGGCTTCCTGTTCTTCAATAAAGTTGGCCGAGGTTTCGAAACCGGTAATCCCCAGCATAGCGGTACTGAATCCTAAAAACAACGCATTAGTAATACTCCCGTTAACCGGCATTTTGAAATTTATGGAAGCGATATCAAGCCCATTCACCAATAAAAAATAAATCCCACTTCCAATCAACAGAGCAAGTGCACTCAGATGAATTAGGAAAATTGCCAAAGAAACTTTAGAAGACTCCTTTATCCCCCCAATCGTTAAAAATAAAAAAATGCTGAGCAGAACAAGGGTAGCTATAACCACTGGAAAGTGTGGAAATACACTGTGTAAGTAATGCATGGCTTCGGATGCCGATAATACAGCAGTTGCCATATACGACAAGATAGTAAGACAAGCTGCTACCGAAGCATTTCCCTTACTGGTAGTATTAAGCAGAATATTATATGCACCGCCATTTAATGGAAGGGCACCTACTGCTTCACCATAAATTTTTCGGAAGAAATACAACACCAATCCTACAATCAGCAAAGAAATAAATGCATACTGGCCCGCGTAGACGATACACAATGCCGACACATAAAGGCAGGAAGAGGTAATATCATTACCACAGATGGCGGTAGCCTCCAACTGCCCAAGCTTCTTTGTGTGAACATGGGTTGCCTCCATTGTTACTTTAATAAACCAGTAGCCTGTCTTTTACAAAAGAAATAACCCGCATGGTTTAATAGCCAAAAATTTCTGAGAGCCCTAACTTTTTAACTTCACCATACCGGGCCATTTTCTCAACAGGTAATTTATCTTCTGATGCCACAATTGCATAAGTATACGGTTTATGAGCTACGTACCTAGAATGAAATGCTTTCAGTTGGTTAAAGGTAACCTTCCCAACATTTTGATACATTTCTTTTCTGATATCGTAATTCAACCCCTTATCTTTTGCTCGCAGATAATTAAATATGATTCCATCTTCAACTATCCTTTCCGTTTCAATATCCTTTTTAATTCCTTCTTTAGCCAGGTTAAAATTAGTTTTGATTTCGGGAAGACTGTCAATTAATTCATTCATAGCAATTACGGCATCATTAAACTTATCACTTTGACTACCCACATAAGCCAGGAACGTATAAGGGTCTTCTTTTTTGCCAGGAATAATATATTGCGCAAAGGTAGAATAGGCCAGCGCTTTCGATTCGCGAATAGTTTGAAAAACCAGGGCGCCCATACCAGAACCAAAGTAATTGTTAAACACATTTACCATCAGTTCATCCCCGGGATTGTATGCCTGGTTATTCCGGATCCAGCGGGTTTCTGCCTGAACCATATCATAATTGGCAAAAAGAACCAGATTCTTATCTTGCTTAACGGCCGAGAATTTCATCTTCTCGCCCACTTTGTTAAACAGGACAGGCATTTTGTGCGTTCTCTTCACTGCTACATTAAACTTAGCCATTGGTTGTGGCCCATAATATAATATTTCATGCGTGTTCTTATTTAACCCGTGAAGCATATCAACCAGTTCGGCCGGAGTAATCGCATTTAATGCTTCATCGCTAAGCGTATAATTGAATGGGTTCCTGGGGCCATACCATGCATAACTTGTAAGGCCACTCATAATAGAACCTTTACTCAATTTAGCATCGCTACGGCTTTTTGAAATCCGGGCTTTTAAGCTGGTAAGGGCTGCTTCATCTGCAACACAGTTCGCCAACAAATCCTCGAAAAGAGTTACTGCCTTATTAAAGTTTTCCTGGAGGCCTTCAATCGAAACCGTTAATTTATCGGTACCTGCACTCACCTTAAAGCTGCAAGCAATACCATAAAAATCTTTAGCTATCTCTTCTGCGGATTTACCGGGAGTACCCAAAAAGGAAAGATACTGGGACGCAATTCCCCATTTCAAATTATAATAAGTGCCCAGGTTAAACCGGTAATACAACCTGAAAATCGAATTGTTTTTATTGGGAACATATAATACATCGGCCGGGCCGATTTTTGATTTTTGAAGATCCGTCTTGTAATTAATCCAAACCGGCGCAATAGGTGTTTCGGGCATATTATCCACCATTTTTACAAATGCCGATTGTGCTTTGCTGTTGGTTTCCACGGGTGTGATTAAGGGCTTCTCTACTTTCTGAATTGAGCTATCCACGCCTTTTCTTTTATAAACGATAACATAATTGTTATCATTAAAATACTTCTTCGCAAAATCCACTACTTCCTGTTTGGTTATTTGGGATAGCTTTTCAACAGAGGCTACCTGGGTTTGCCAGTCCAGCTCGCTGGTAAATGCATCCATTAAAGCCGACGCCCTGGATCCATAGCTTTCGGATTGAAGAATCTCATCCTTCTTCTGGTTATTCACTATAGCCTTCAAAAGTTTTTCATCAAAATTTCCGGTTCGCAAATTATTAATTTCGCCCAGCATCAGGTCGCGAACCGATTCAAGAGACTGTCCGGAAGTGGGGGAACCACTTAGGATTAGCATTCCATAATCTATTAGTGAATAGGAAAAGGCGGAGGCCCTTAACATCTTTTGCTTCTTCACAAGATTTAGATCCATCAATCCAGCCTTCCCATTGGTTAATACCTGGCCCACCAGGCTGGCCATCAACACATCTCCCGATTTAATCCCAGGAAGCCGGTAACCGATGGTTACCTTTTCGGCATCAGGCCCTACCACTTCCTCCACCACCGGGGTGGTAATAGGTGCTTCTTTTTCAAACGTATAAGGGGACACCGGTTTGCTCTCCATGTAAGCAAAGGTTTTATCAATGGTCTTAATCAACTGATCCGGATTAAAATCCCCCGACATAATGATACCCATATTATTGGGCACATAATATTTATGATAATATTTTTCGATTTCTACCAGGCTTGGATTTTTCAGGTGCTCCACAGTACCAATAGTGGTTTGAAGACCGTAATTGTGATGCTGGAACAATCCGGCAAATAACTTTTCAAATACTTTACTTCCATCGTTGTCAAGACTTCTGTTTTTTTCTTCATACACTGCTTCGAGTTCGGTATGAAAAATTCTGAATTGTGGATTGCGGAACCTTTCGCCCTGCACAGCCAGATACTTATTAATTGATGAGGATGGAACATCATCTGTATAAACCGTTTGTTCAAAGGAAGTAAACGCATTGGTTCCCTGTGCTCCCATGGCGCTCATCAATTTATCATACTCATTGGCTATGCTGTATTTACTCGCCACTCCACTCACAGAATCTATCAGGTGATAAATTTCCTTCCGTTTTAAGGGGTCGCTACTGTGATTGTAATCTTCATACAAGGCACTGATCTTCTCTAATTGTGGCTGCTCCATGGCCCAGTTGAGGGTGCCATACTTATCGGTTCCTTTAAACATCATATGTTCCAGGTAATGCGCAAGCCCCGTATTATTGGCCGGATCTGTTTTACTGCCTGCCTTTACGGCTACATAGCATTGAATCCGGGGATCTTTATTGATGGGGCTCAGAATAACTGTAAGGCCGTTTTTAAGCGTATAAAAACGAGCATGCAGCGGATCATTGGTAACATATTTGTATGTATATCCATTAGAGGTTGCCTCTTTCCATTCAAACTTTTGTTGGGCCATTGCAGAGGAAAGAAAACCAGTAAATACAAACAGGAAGAGTATTTTAATCTTAGTCATAATAAAATAGTGGGGTTGAAAATATAAAGCGAATATATTAATAATTGGTTTTATGAAGAGAATTCAGGTTCCAATTGAATTTGAGGCATAGTTTTAATTAGATAATATTGGGAGGTGGAAATTTTTGTTTGTAATAATATTAAACCCTTTTCCGTCCCACTTAATGCGTTCAATCAATTTATCCTATTAATGGAGTTGGAAGAATAGAGCTAAGCCTGAAGTTGCCAGGCTAGGGTAAGGCAGAGGAATGGTTTTAGTTACACTACCCAGGAATTGGTAAAAATTTATCGCAAATTGCTGCCCCCTCCCCGGGGGTAAAAATGTGGCCTGAAAAAATTAGAGCAAAAAAATCTGGCTGAAGAAAATTTAGTTTGGCTGATGTATATTTCGCCTCTGCTGTCCGTAGTTTCCGAATTACGGAATTTCCTGATATAGCAGTTTATTTAGCCACGAATGAACGAATGAGAATTGGCCACGAGTGCACGAATAAAAAATAGCCACGAATGCAAGAATAGATTTCTCATTTTACTGTCTGTAGTTTCCGAACTACTGAATTTCCTGAAATAGCATTTTATTAAGCCACGAATGAACGAATGAGAACTGGCCACGAGTGCACGAATAAAAAATAGCCACGAATGAACGAACAATTACTATTCTCGATATTGACTATTATTTACAATCAAGGTTTGTAAGATAAAAATGGATCTCAAGAGAAAATCCGAAACTCCCCCTAAACTTAATTCTTCCTCACCACAATAAAATAAATAACATATAACCATCCGCAAATCGCATGGAATATGGCCCAAAGAATAGAATGATTCCTTTCCCAGGAAATAACAACCGCTAAAAGTGAACCCAACCCAATTCCACCCTGCATGGCAATTTCAGAGGCAGCACCGGATGTGTTTATTTGTGAAAATGCTAAAGAAGAAAATAAACAGAAAATGAGGAGAATAAAAAGAAATTTCATAACAATAATTTAGAGTCCAATACCTTGCATTGGTATTGAAAAATATTTACAAGTACAATTCCATACAGTAGTAGCTATACACAAATGTTGTCCACCACCCCAA
>CAZYKA010000001.1:180310-202348 GCA_964647915.1 uncultured Ferruginibacter sp.
ACAAGTACAATTCCATACAGTAGTAGCTATACACAAATGTTGTCCACCACCCCAAAACGAAATCACCTGGCCAATAAATTTACAATTTGAATTGTCCTCCCCAAACTGCGCGGCCACAGCACTATTTTCTAATGTAGCTTCAATTGAATTTAAACCTATCGTGTTAGTATGCCAAGTCCCACATAATCTAGCCGTAACATATGGGCTTGTATTTTGCTGATCAATAACTAAAAAATTGGTTAACAAAATTGCTAAAATGTTCATTTTTGATCTAATGACGGAAGGTTGCGACAAATATTCCTTTTGTGATGTTATAACAAATGAAGAATCATGAAATTGAAATGTATATTTGTCATTAGTAAATGCGGCTTTCCATACAGCATTTTCTGTTTCTATAATGGGCTCAGACTTTGCACAAAGTCTGAATTTTTGGTTATCCAATGAGAATTTAAAATTATCGGAAATAGAAGTGTCTCCAAAAGTCGTTATCCACTAACAATCCTGATTAATAATTTCTTGTTTAAATCCCGTTATTCCTAAGGTCTCGAGGTTATTGGTTTGAGAAAATGCTACTTTAGAGATAGTAAACAATAGGGCTATAAAAATTATTTTCATGTAAAATAATTTACTATTGGAAGTTACAAAAAATAAAATGCCCAATTTATATCAGAAATTCCTCCTCAATCCAGGGGAATAAAACCCAGTCTTTTTCCTTTCCTTTCTCCAACTTGCCCCTATGCCGGTTAAATTATTTGGAAGCGCAATTTATGGGGTAGAAGCCCGTACCATTACCATTGAGGTTGAAGTAAACAATAAGGGCCGGCATTACTTCATTGTAGGATTGCCTGATAATGCTATTAAAGAAAGCCTTCAAAGAATTGAAACTTCGATCCGAACCAATGGGTATTATATGCCTCGCACAAAAATTGTAATCAACCTCGCTCCCGCAGATATTAAAAAATCGGGTGCTGCATTTGATCTTCCAATGGCCATTGGTACGTTGGCGGCAACCCGGCAAATTACCAACATCCAAAGTCTTGAGAAATATGTGATCATGGGGGAACTAGGGCTGGATGGTGCGGTAAAGCCCATTCGGGGTGCCTTACCCATTTCCCTTCAGGCAATAAAAGACGGATTTGAAGGAATCATTCTCCCTGCCGCCAATGCAAAAGAAGCGGCTATGGTATCAGGCATTACGGTACTGGGGGTTACCCATCTCGCTGAACTATTCAACTTCTTTAACGGCAAATTAGATATTGAACCAACCCGGGTGGATATAAAATCAGAATTTGAAAATAATTATCCTCTTCTCGAATCTGATTTTTCAGATGTGAAGGGACAGGAAAATATAAAGCGGGCCCTGGAAGTAGCTGCTGCCGGCGGCCACAATGTGATTCTGATTGGCCCACCCGGAGCAGGAAAAACCATGCTGGCCAAACGAATTGCGTCTATCCTTCCACCGCTGAGTATTGCCGAGGCATTAGAAACTACCAAAATTCATAGTGTGGCAGGGAAACTGGCTGATAATGCAATGATCGTTAATCAACGTCCTTTCCGAAACCCACACCATACCATCTCCGATGCCGCCTTGGTTGGAGGAGGAGGAATTCCGCAACCCGGGGAAATATCTTTAGCCCATAATGGGGTCTTATTTCTCGATGAACTCCCCGAATTTAAGCGAACCGTACTGGAAGTAATGCGCCAACCCATGGAAGAAAGGAAAGTTACTATCTCACGCGCACGCATAGCCGTAGATTTTCCGGCCAGCTTTATGCTGATTGCCAGTATGAATCCCTGCCCCTGCGGATTCTACAATCACCCTTCCAAAACCTGCTCCTGTCCTCCGGGTTCGGTACAGAAATACCTGAATAAGGTATCGGGGCCGTTGATGGACAGGATCGATCTGCACATAGAGGTTACTCCGGTAAACTTTGAGGAACTATCGCATCATGCTGTTTCAGAAAACAGTACCTGCATCAGGGAGCGGGTTATAAAGGCTAGACAAATACAGCTAAAAAGGTTCCTTCCATATGATTCGGTTCATTGTAATTCTCAAATGAGCGGGCGGTTGTTGCGAAAATTCACCGGTCTCACAGAATCAGGAACCAGGCTCCTGAAAACCGCAATGGAACGGCTAAACCTTTCGGCAAGGGCATACGACCGAATCCTGAAAGTGGCAAGAACCATTGCAGACCTCGATCAGTCGGAATCCATTCTGCCTCAGCACCTGGCCGAGGCCATTCAATACCGCAGCCTCGATAGGGAACAATGGGGGATCCATTAAAGAAAAAATTGACCAGAAGCCGAAACATTTCGGTTTAAATTTGTTATTTCCTCTAAACTTTCTTCATGAAAATTTTATGGAAATACCTTGCTCCGCACAAATGGCTGGTAGGGCTGGTATTGTTGCTGGCCACCATCAATACCGGCTTTTCTCTGATAGACCCCATCCTGTTGGGAAAGCTTATTAACCTGGCGAATGCGCACCAGGGTGGGAAGATCCCTCCGGCCGCGAATTTTTCCTGGAACCAGTTCTTCAATTCCTTTTCCATACATAACCCCGGTGTATGGCTTTTGGTAATTCTTTCCATATCGGTGGCCATGATTAGCCGGATTGCAAAAAATTTCCAGGATTATTTTTTACAGGTAGTGATCCAAAAATTTGGCGCAAAGGTTTTTACAGATGGTTTGCAACATGCCATGAAACTTCCCTACCAGGATTTTGAAGACCAACGAAGTGGAGAAACATTATCCATTCTCACTAAAGTCCGTTCCGATGTAGAAAGGTTTATGAATAATTTCATGAATATACTTTTTGGTGTACTGGTGGGAATCATTTTTGTATTTGTATATGCTGCCACTTTTATTCACTGGAGCATACCGGTAGCCTACCTTGCCGGCATCCTGGTACTTACAACCATCACGAATTTCCTGAGCAAAAAAATTAAAATTATTCAGAAGAGGATTGTGGGTGAAACTACAGCCTTAGCCGGCTCTACAACCGAATCCCTCCGAAATATTGAATTGGTTAAAAGCCTGGGGCTTACTACCCAGGAAGTTGAAAGGCTAAATAAAAACACATATAAGATCTTGGGTCTCGAATTAAAAAAGGTAAAAAGAATCCGAAGTATCAGCTTTATTCAGGGTACCATGGTTAATACCCTCAGGCAGGTAATCCTATTCATTTTAATGTGGCTGATTTTTAAGGACGATATGAATGCAGGGCAATTGGTGACCATGCAAATTTTTTCCTTCTTTGTTTTTGGCCCTCTGCAGGAAATTGGAAACATCCTTCTTTCCTATCGTGAGGCGGAAGCATCCCTCAATAATTTCGATATCCTAATGCAAAAGAAACCGGAGCCACAGCCCCGGCATCCCAAGGAATTAAAAAGCATCCGCGAGCTATCATTTGAAAAGGTATCCTTTCAGCACCATACCGCATCTCATAAAGCAATTGACAATATCAGTTTCAAGGTGGATGCCGGTGAAACCATTGCTTTTGTAGGGCCTTCGGGAGCCGGAAAATCTACCCTCATGAAACTATTGGTAGGCCTTTACCGACCACAGGAAGGAAAAATATTCTACAATAACCTTGATGAAACAGAAATCCACTACGACGATCTCCGAAAACAAATTGGTTTTGTTACCCAGGATACCAATCTGTTTAGCGGCACCATAAGGGAAAACCTGGTATTTGTTAACCCCAATGCTACAGAAACCGAACTTGATGAAGTGTTACAGAAGGCAAGTTGCACCAACCTCATCCGCCGTGCCGAAAAGGGATTGGATACACTAATTGGAGAAGGCGGATTAAAACTTTCTGGAGGAGAAAAACAAAGAATTTCCATTGCCCGCGCGCTATTGCGTAAACCGCATCTTCTCATTTTTGATGAAGCTACATCGGCACTTGATTCCATTACAGAAGAAGAAATTACCGGCACCATTCGGCAGCTATCCTCGCAAAAGGGGCAGATCACCATTCTTATTGCTCACCGGCTGAGTACCATAATGCACGCCGACCGGATTTATGTACTTGAGAAAGGATATGTGGAAGAAATGGGAAATCACCATTCTTTATTAGAAAAAAAGGGACTGTATTATGCCATGTGGAGACAGCAGATAGGAGAAAGAAAAAAAGAAGGTGACTATCCCCATGCACAATTAGAACCCGTTAATGGGTAGCTTCTTAATTTTACAGTATGATGGAAAATGAAAAGAAAAAAGACACCCCACCGGGATTTTTATGGAGTATGTTTACCATGAAATGCCCCCGGTGTCGGATTGGTAATATGTACAGGCAAAATAACCCCTATAGGAAACTCAGCCTGAGGAGTATTTTTGATATGCCGGAACATTGCCCGGTATGCCAGCAAAAATATGATATTGAACCCGGGTTCTGGTATGGAACCGGATATGTTAGCTACGGGCTGGCGGTTGCCATTTCAATAGCCAGTTTCATTTTGTGGGTATTACTCATCGGAATTTCCACCGAAGACAACCGGATATTTTATTGGTTGCTGTTTAATGCAATCCTGTTAATATCGCTACAACCCTGGCTCATGCGTTTAAGCCGGGCGGTATATATCCGATTCTTTATTAAATATGATCCCGATTTTGAAAACAACCCGCCTAAATCCCTTAACTAACGGGTATGATTAAGTGAAAAGCTAAGTGGAATGTTTATTTTTATACTGAAATTCCGGCCCATATTATAAACTCCGGTTCGCCCTGTAGCAAGGTTTTGAGGCAGATATTTTAACCGGCTCAGGTGGTTTTGATATGCCACATTGGCCAGATTCATGGCGGTAAAATTTATACTGCATAGGGTTTTTCCCTTTCTACTCACTACATCAGCTCCCATACCGGCATTCAGCAACATATAGGCAGGGGTTGCCGTTTCGGTATTATATGCCG
Source organism: uncultured Ferruginibacter sp. (assembly GCA_964647915.1). Taxonomy (GTDB): domain Bacteria; phylum Bacteroidota; class Bacteroidia; order Chitinophagales; family Chitinophagaceae; genus Ferruginibacter. The sequence goes on from CAZYKA010000001.1 coordinate 185,225, forward strand.
TAAACGGATGGGCTTGCTTAAACATATTTTCCATTTCAAACTTAATGTAAGCGTGCTGCATAAAATTACCCGCCAGTTTAAAATCGGTACGCACTTCGGTCAGCAATTTTGTGGCAGGGATAAAGGGTAAATTCTTATTTCCTTCAACTTCATCTCTTAATCTGCCCTGTACCAGGGAAAAAGTATTTTGAAAGTGAAGCCAATCGAGCGGGTGAGGGTGTATATCCAGGGTTGCCTCAATGCCGGCCAAATGAGCGGCTTTCTGGTTGAAGGTAAATGCAGTGAGTGCATTGCCATCCACCACTACTACCGAGTCGGCTCCTCCGATGTTCTGAAGTTTCCGGTAAAAAATAAAATTGCTGAAACCATTATAATAACCGGAAAGGTTAAACGAAAAGTGGGTTGTTAAAAAATCGATTGCGGCATCTACCTGGGTGCTTATTTCGCTGTTGAGGTTTGAGTTGCCATACTCATACCGGTTGGTCCCTTCGTGGGCTCCGTTTGAGGCCAACTCAGAAATTCCCGGTGCACGGAAAGCGCGGGAAACGTTCAGTTTTACATTGATGGATTTTGTGGCTTGCAAGGCAGCACCCACACTACCTGAAAAATTGGAGAAATTCCTGGAAAAACCGTCTGATTTGACATTATTCCCATCCATCAAGTTGTGAACGTGCATTTGCCTGGTATCATATCGGGCTCCTCCACTAAAAGTGAATTTTCCCATTTCCTTTTGCACATATCCATACCCTCCGAAATCAAAAAGGGAATAATCCGGTATTAATTGTTCCACTCCCCTATTTTGGTTTTCCTGGTGCATACCGTTAATGCCAATGGAAGGTTTCCATCCATTCTTCTCGCGAAATAATAACCGGGCAGTATAGGTAAAGGTTTTTAAATCGAAAAAGAGGTTGCGCTCATTCACGTTATCCGGATTCCCAAATTCTTCGCGTCTGTTTCGCTGCCAACCCAGGTTTACATTCAGCGCTGCACTTCCAATCTTAAGGTGGTTGTCGGAAGAAAATTTATAATGTCGGATGTGCTGATAGGGTATCTGTGGATGGGTACTTAAAAAATCACTTTGGGTGGGCAATTCTTCCAATCCGCCCGGTCCGGATTTTACAAAATTTCCATTATCATCCCGCAGGCCTTCTATCAGCCCCGTTTTCATATCAAAGTTGCTAAACATCAGGTGGCTGTACCCCCAACCTTTATTAATTCCTGCAAATCCACCATAGTTATGCTCATTGAATTTCGAATTAAATACCGGGCCATCGAATTTATTTTTGTAATCGGAGGCAGCAATTAAATCCCCATATAAATTCCAGTTGAACCCATTGATATTTCCTGCCAGATTTCCATTAAGACTTCGCAAGCGATTATTGGTTTGGTAGTTGGACCCCACATTAGCCTGTATGGAATTTTCAGGAACAGGTAAATTGCTGATGATGTTAATCACTCCAGCCATCGCATCACTACCATAAATTAAAGAGGCAGGTCCCTTCAATATCTCGATTTTCTTTACACTGCTTTCATCAATCTCAATTCCATGCTCATCGCCCCATTGCTGGCCTTCCTGCCTAACTCCATCGTTTATTACTAATACCCTGTTATAACCCAATCCACGAATGACCGGTTTTGAAATGGAAGGGCCGGTAGAGAGAGAAGAGACTCCTGGTTTCCTGGTCAACCCTTCAATAACATTGCTGGTAGCCGATTCAAACAAATCTTGCTTTTTGAGGGATTCAACCTGAAACGGAACACGCTTTAACTGGGTAGCACGGGTTACTCCGGTTACCACCACCACATTATTCTCAACAATCGATTCGGAAAGCAGGAATTCCATCGTGGTGGCTCCTTGAATATTTACATTCTCTGCAATCGTGTTATAGCCGATATGCGAAACTTCAACCAGGTGTTTACCTTCACTGATATTGTGAATGCTGAACTCCCCGCGTTCATTCGTGCGGCACCCCTGCCGGGTATCGGTAATATAAACCGATACGGATACAAGAGGCCTGTTCGTTTTAGCATCTTTTACCACACCACTAAAACTTCCCTTCCAGGGCTCACCGGCGTAGGTTTGTTTTTGAAAACTGCACAATAAGATAATTGAAAGCAGCGCTAACTTTTTATTCATAAAATTTCCTGAAGATTAAAAATAACTACCGACATAAACTCCGGTACCAATCCGGAATTAACGCGCGGGTAAGCAACATCGGCTTATCCCCGTATATTATCAGGAAAGAAAGGTGGGCCGCGAAGAGAAAATTGAAAATCTTCGGAATCAAAAAAATGTATTACTCTCTCCACATTTAATTCGGAGTGCACTTTTTTAAAACCGGGATAAACGCAGCTTTGTGGTTCGGAAAATGGCGATGTAGCCACCATACTATTACAATCGCAGTGGAAACCGCCTTTGGAATATTGAATATCAAGGGAAACTTTTTTTGCTACCTCGTCTTTATGTCCGGCGGCCATATCGTGAAGCGCCTGCCGGGGCGTAATACCCAACAACAAGGTGCCTAATAAGATAAGGCAGGAAAATTGTTTTAGAACAATATGTTTCGCGAAGGTCTTGATAAGGTTTGTAAATTACGTAATACAATACCATTCATTTCTAAAACCAGGAATGTTTAATCGGATTTAACGAAGGCTTTACATAAAAGTTGCAGAATGCAATAGGGATTAAACAACCCGTTGCCCGACTATTGTTAATCCAGATTCTCAATTATTCCCGCAATCCCCTGCCCTCCGCCTACGCATGCTGTTACAAGGCCATACTTTTTTTGGAGCCTTTTCATATCGTTAATTATCTGGATGGTGAGCTTGCAGCCCGTGCAACCCAATGGATGCCCTAAGGCAATGGCTCCTCCGTTTATATTCACAATTTCAGGGTTCAACTTTAACTCCCTGATAACCGCCAGCGATTGAGAAGCAAATGCTTCATTTAGTTCAATCAGGTCAATATCGTTTATCGACATCCCAGCTCTTTGCAACACTTTTGGGACTGCTGCTACCGGCCCAATTCCCATTATTCTTGGATCCACCCCTGCACTTACACAATTCACCAGCCTGGCAATGGGTTTTAGTCCGGTTTGTTTTACCATTTTTTCGCTCATGACCAAAACAAATGCGGCTCCATCGCTGGTTTGGGATGAGTTACCGGCAGTAACCTTTCCATGAATGGCAAATGCGGGTTTCAGTTTAGCCAACCCTTCCAATGTGGTATCATATCTTACTCCTTCATCTGTATCAACGATAAAATTCCGCTTCTGCTTTTTCATGTTTTCATCCAGGTAAACCTCCTCTACATTAATTGGCAAAATTCCCGATTTAAAATATCCCTCTTTAATGGCCCTTCCTGCTTTTAAATGGCTGTTCAAACTAAACTGGTCCATGTCCTCGCGCGACACTTTATAGTCTTTGGCCACCTCTTCAGCCGTATATCCCATTCCCAGGTAATAATCCGGCTCATCCTTCGCAATGGCGTATGAGGGAACTGTTTTCCAACCTGCCGTAGGCACCATCGTCATACTTTCAGTTCCTCCGGCAATAATACAATCGGCCATACCATTTCTGATTTTAGCTGATGCTATTGCTATTGTTTCAAGTCCACTCGCACAATAACGATTTACAGTAACCCCCGCTGCGTGTATTCCAACCGCGCGGGATGCAATAATACGCCCCACCTGCAATCCCTGTTCTGCTTCCGGAACGGCATTTCCTACAATCACATCTTCCACTTGCAACGGGTCAACCGACGGAACACTGGCTAGCAACCCTTTAATAACTTCCACCGCAAGGTCATCTGGCCGGGTAAAACGGAACCCCCCTTTTTTACTTTTAGTAACTGCGGTTCGATATCCTGCAACGATATAAGCTTCCTGCATAAATAAAAATTAAAATGGTTGCATAAGCAACTTATTATTCAAAGGTAGTTTTTTCAATTAATAAAATCCTACGGTTTAGTTTTGCGTTTATGTACAAACTTCTTCGGAGCTTCCTTTTTCTTTTTGATCCTGAAAAAGTGCACTACTTTTCCATGAACCTGATGAAAAAAGTTTGTAGGGTTGGAATTTTTAGACGTTTGATTCAAAAACTTTATACCCCATCTTTGGATATAACAAATTTTGCAGGTATCCGGTTTCGAAATAAAATTGGATTGGGTGCGGGTTTTGATAAAAATGCGCTTTATCTCCGCGAATTGGATGTGCTGGGGTTTGGGTTTGTAGAAATTGGCACCGTTACGCCTATGCCACAACCGGGAAACGAAAAGCCCCGGCTTTTCCGGTTGAAGCAGGATGGGGCCTTACTCAACCGGATGGGATTTAATAATGTGGGGGCCGACCTGGTGGCGAGGAGGCTGGCAGACTGGAGGAAAGACCACCTCCATTCGGAATTAATAATTGGAGGTAATATCGGAAAAAATAAGGTTACTCCCAACGAAGATGCCTGGAAGGATTACCGGATTTGCTTCGAAAAGCTATACCCTTATGTAGATTATTTTGTGGTGAATGTGAGCAGCCCCAATACGCCGGGTTTAAGAGCCTTGCAGGAAAAAGAACCACTTCGAAAAATTCTGACTGAACTACAGGAACTTCGTACACGCAGGAGCGTAAGAAAGCCCTTGTTTTTAAAAATTGCCCCCGATCTTACCGATGAAGAAATAAGTGATGTGGTTTCACTGGCTCAGGAAATTTCTTTAGATGGCCTCGTAGGCTTTAACACCACCCTGAACCGTTCCCTCCTCAGCGAAGAAGGAATGCGGCTGGCACAAAAAGCCGGTACTGGCGGGTTAAGTGGAAAACCATTACGAGAATTCTCTGCACAAAAGTTCAAATGCCTGGCAGGTACCACTAACGGAAAGATTCCGTTAATTGCCAGCGGTGGTATTTTTTATGCAGAAGATGCCCGGCAACGGATGAAGGATGGCGCTGGATTACTGCAGGTATTTACAGGCTTTATTTATGAAGGCCCGGGTATCATAAAAAAATTATCAAAATCAATTGCCGAAAAAAATAATCTTTCTTTTTAAATTATATGGAGCAACTTTTTACCTCCGAAAGCATCATCAGCTTTATTATCCTGGTAATCCTGGAAATAGTTCTGGGTATCGATAATGTCATTTTTGTAAGTATCATTTTAAATCGATTAAAAGACAAACGACAGAAAAATAATGCCCGGAAACTGTGGATTGTGGGTGGCATCCTTTCCCGAAGCCTTTTGTTATTGGGACTGGGTTGGCTACTTTCCCAAAAAGGAAATTATCTTTTCGAAATTTCGGGGAAAGGGTTTGATTTAGCAAGTCTGGTAATGTTGGGCGGGGGTTTATTTTTGTTGTATAAATCGGTAATGGAAATCCACCATAAACTGGAAGGTGAAGACCCGGCGGCAACCAGTAGTTCCGCCAAGCCTATGCATTTCGGGCAGGCGGTAGGCCAAATATTTTTGATAGACGCCGTATTTTCTTTCGACAGCATTATTACTGCCGGAGGTACCGCCAAACACGTGGAAATAATGATTGCTGCGGTAGTTATTGCCATGTTTGTCATGTTTCAATTCAGCGCCGGAATTGCCGATTTTATTCATAAGCACCCTACCCTGAAAATGCTTGCCCTTTCTTTCCTTGTTATGATTGGACTCGGGTTAATAATTGAAGGTTGGGACAGTGAGCAGGCCCACAACTTACATCTTAAGAATTACATTTATTTCGGAATGGCCTTTTCATTTGGTGTTGAAATGCTAAATATGCTGATGCGGAAAAAACAAAAAGAAAGAGTGGTAAGTTTGAATGACCCGATATTGGAAGAAAACAAGGAAGAAAAATAATTATTACTCTTAAAAATGGGTAAGCATGGCTGCGGCCAGCAATCCCGCTGTTTCTGTTCGCAACCGGGTATTACCCAATGATACCGGAATAAAACCTGCATTAAGCGCCTGGTCAATTTCTGAAGAACTAAAATCGCCCTCGGGGCCAATTAGAACAAGGGCACCCTGTTTTGTACTAGCTTTACTTAAAAGTTGCTTTCCTTCCCGGGTTTCGCAATGGGCAATGAACTGGTGAGGAAATTTAACCTCAAGGGCATTAGCAAATTTTACCGGTTCACTAAGATTGGGAAGCCATGCCTGTTGCGATTGCAACATCGCACTAACCATGATACTATGAATTCTTTCATACCGAAATTTTTGCTTTTCGGTACGCTCACAAACCAGTGGAAAGATGGAACCAATGCCCAATTCGGTGGCTTTCTCAATAAACCACTCAAACCGGGCACTGTTTTTCAATAATGAAATGGCGATAGCGGTTTGCCTGGAGGCCGGTGATATTTGTTGAAGATGCTGGATGGCAACCACCGAATGCTTCTTATGAGCGGAGGATATGACTGCATCATACAAATGTCCCTTACCATCGGTAACCCGCAACCGATCGCCTATGGACATTCGCAGCACCTGAAAAATATGCCTCGAAGTGTCTTCATCGAGATGAATCAGACCTTCCGCAGGCTTTTCCGCACTATAAAAAAAGGGAACTGACATAAAAAAAGGATAAGCTAAATTACTTATCCTTTTTAATCTTTTTAGCCAAATGGCGGAGGGTCATCATTAAATTCATCATCATTCATCCGGCTTCCCTTCTGAATATACATTCGGGCGCCTCCATCCGAACCTTCTGAAGGACTCATCTTTCTCCAAGCCCCTCCAAAAGGTGCCCCATTAGCTTCATTTGGATTCTCTTCTTCAATAAATTTCTGAATATACAACAGGGCTTTTAATTTGATGGTCTCCAGGCTGCCATTCCTGTGTTTTGCAATTTTCACGTGCGTTTCGCCCTTATTGCTTTCACCATCTTCAGTGGCATTGATATCGTAATACTCAGGACGGTAAAGGAACATCACCAGGTCGGCATCCTGTTCAATGGCACCCGACTCGCGTAAGTCGCTAAGCTGTGGCATTTTGTTTCCTTCCTTTCGTTTTTCCACTTCACGGCTCAACTGAGACAATGCAATGATGGGCACCTGCAATTCCTTGGCCAGGCTTTTCAGATCGCGTGAAATTTTACTGATTTCCTGTTCCCGATTGCTGTTCCGGTCGGCGCTACCGCTCATTAACTGGAGGTAGTCGATGATGATTAATCCTACATTGTGTTTATTCTTCAACCGGCGGCACTTAGCACGCAATTCAAATATGTTAAGGGCAGCCGAATCATCAATAAAAATAGGTGCGTTATTCAGCCTTTCAATACCCTTCTTGTACAATTGCTTCATTTCATGTTCCTCCAGTTTCCCGCGTGCAATTTTTTCGAGCCATATTTCACTTTCGGCAGATAGGATACGCTGCACCAATTGAGAACTGCTCATTTCGAGTGAGAAAAATCCCACTGCGGTAGGTTTGGTAGGGTGCATGGCGGCATTCCTGGCCAGGTTAAGGGCAAAGGCAGTTTTACCCACAGACGGCCTGGCGGCAAGAATAATAAGATCGGTAGGTTGCCATCCGTATGTGATAGAATCGAGGGTCTTAAACCCGGTGGAAACCCCCGTAATATCTTCCTCACGGTTACGCATATCCTCAATACGTTGCAGGGTTTTAACCAACACCGTATCAATTTTATCAAAGTTCTTCCGCAAGTGGTTATTGGTGATTTCGAAAAGTTTGCCTTCTGCTTCATCCAGCATATCAAACACATCGGTACTGTCTTCGTAGGCATCTCCAATGATTTCTCCGGAAATCCGGATCAGCTCGCGCTGGATGAATTTCTGCAATACAATACGGCTGTGGGCTTCAATGTTTGCCGACGATACCACCGCATTGGTGAGTTTGGTAACAAAATAAGGACCGCCTACAAACTCAAGTTCTTCGCGGGTTCTCAATTCTTCCACAACCGTTAACAGATCAATAGGCAGGCTCTTAATGGCCAGTCCCTGCATGGCCCTGAAAATTTTCTGATGCGCTTCTACATAAAAACACTCGGGTTTCAAAATTTCGATAACGGTATCGAATGCACTCTTTTCGAGCATGATGGCACCCAGAATAACCTCTTCGAGGTCTTTCGCCTGAGGGGGTACCTTTCCAAATACAATATTGCCAAGATCAACCGCAGATTTACGGCGCAATTTCCGGTCTTTATTCAGGTTAGTAAATTCCATTTAATATTGGGTTGTTAAGCAGTAAAACAAACATAAGAGCCTTTAACCGTTAGAGTTAGCCGGGAAAAACTAGGTTTAAAACCAGGCCTCCTCCTTGGGTGGGCTAAGATAGAAAAGCCGGAACAAGGAAAAATTGACATTTCCTGTTACTAACTTTTAAAGAAAGTTTATCCACCGCTCATTGACATACAAAATTCGGTTATCCACGGGTTTTTAACAAGGGAATTCACATTCGGGTCGGCTATGCCATGGAAAAGGCCTGGTATTATGCACAATTCGAAATTTCCAAATTTATTATTGTGCACCCTGATTTGAAAAAACGAATTTTTTAAAATTGACATATAATGCGTAAAAGGCACACGAATGATTGTTTTGATTTCGCCTAAAACAGGCTTTCAAAACAATTATCTTTGCCCGATTAGACGAATTATATGACGATTTCTTATGATTGGTTGTGCAGATACCTGCCTACAGATAAAGTTTCGGTGCAGCAGGCCATCAGCCCCGAAAAACTTTCCCTGATTCTAACCTCGATCGGACTGGAGGTAGAAAGCCTGGAGAAAAGGGAAAATATCCGGGGCGGACTTGAAGGCTTGGTGGTGGGTGAGGTGCTTTCCTGCGAAAACCACCCGAATGCCGACAAGTTAAAAGTTACCACTGTAAACATCGGGCTGGAGTATCCGTTGCAAATTGTATGCGGTGCTGCCAATGTTGCAACCGGGCAAAAAGTAATTGTGGCCCCCATCGGCATAATGGTACACCCGATAGGCGGTAATGATTTTCAAATTAAAAAGGCAAAGATTCGCGGTGTGGAAAGTCAGGGAATGATTTGTGCCGAAGACGAAGTGGGGCTTGGCACCGGCCACGAAGGAATCAAAATTCTTAAAGCCAGCCTGGCACCGGGAACCCCACTTAAGCAGGTTTTCGAGGTAAAGACCAATTACATTTTTGAAATCGGGCTAACCCCAAACCGGACCGATGCCATGAGCCACCTGGGTGTGGCCCGCGATGTATGCGCCTACCTTTCCTACCACCTGGGAGAAGAAATATTACCGGTAAGCCCTCTTAAAAACCAAGGCATTCATAACGGAAATCAACAAACGATTTCAATCCAAAACAATTTCCCGGATGGTTGCCGGCGATTTTGTGCAGTACTCATCCAAAATATTGAAGTAAAAGAAAGCCCTTTATGGATCAGAGAAAACCTGACTGCCATTGGCGTGAACAGCATCAACAATATTGTTGACATCACTAATTACATCCTGCATGAAACAGGCCAACCGCTGCATGCTTACGATGCGGATAAGGTTTTGGGAAACCAGCTCCTTGTTCGCCCAGCCACCGACGGGGAACCCTTTATCACCCTCGATGGAAAAGAAAGAAAATTGTCGGCTGGTGATATCGTTATTGCGGATCCAGAAAAGCCCCTATGCCTTGCCGGGGTTTATGGTGGACTGAAAAGCGGAGTTACCGGCAACACAAAAAACATTATCCTGGAGAGTGCCTGGTTTAACCCGGTGAATATCCGGCGGACCTCCCTAAAGCACAATTTAAGAACCGATGCGGCGGCCCGATTTGAAAAAGGAGTGGATATAGGGATTACGGATCACGTATTAACCAGAGCCGCCGCCCTTATTGCCGGTTCCTGCCGGGGGGCAGGCGTCGGTTTACCGATTGATATTTTCCCACAAAAACCCGCTCCGGTAATTGTAACACTTTCTTTTTCCTATTTAGAAAAATTGAGTGGCAAAAATTATTCCCCGCAGTCGGTTATAAAAATTTTAACCAACCTTGGTTTTACCCTGATGGAAATGGGGGAAGATAAACTGGTAGTAGAAGTACCCACCAGTAAATCTGACATCCGGCTCCCGGCCGACCTGGTAGAAGAAATAATGCGTATAGATGGACTGGATAATATCCAAATCCCAAAAGGAATTTTCATTACCCCCGCCATCGACCACCTGGCAACCACCCTTGCCTGTGCCGAAAAAGCCGCTAATCAGTTGATAGGCATGGGTTTTTATGAAACCTTCACCAACAGCATCAGCAATAGTACCATTTATTCCGAAACGGAACAGGCCGCATCCGTAAAAATGCTCAACAGCCTAAGCTCCGAACTGGATATTATGAGGCCACAAATGTTACAATCGGCATTGCAGGTAATACAGCACAACCAAAACCACAGAAATACGAATATTCGCTGTTTCGAATTTGGCAAAACCTATCGAAACGAAAAGGAGGGTATTAAAGAAAATAAAAAGCTGGCCATTTATATTTCAGGGAATAATTCCGAAGCGGGATGGAGAACAAAACCCAAACCGGCAGATTTTTTCCAACTAAAATCAGTAATTGAAATCCTCCTTTCTTCTCTTTATTCGGGCATCATTCATTTTGAGACTTTGGAAATGGAACATTATTCAAACGCTGCCCTTATCAAAATTAAAAAACAAGTGGTTGGGTTCTTAGGGGAGGCGGGCCCTTCCACCCTAAAATCATTCGATCTCAAACAGCCCGTATTTTATGCTGAATTAAATTGGGACACGATGTTGCCTATAATTACCAAACAACAGGTAACTTACCGGGAAATCCCTAAATACCCTGCGGTTACCCGCGACTTGTCGCTGGTGTTAGACAGAAAAGTAAGTTATGGCGATTTGAGAGATACCGTTAACCAATTAAACCTGCCTGAAATTAAGCGGGTTTCCCTTTTCGATCTGTTTGAAAGTGATAAACTGGGTGAAAACAAAAAGGCCATGGCCTTAAGTTTTACCCTACTGGATGAAAGCAAAACCATGACCGATGCAGAAACCGACCTGCTGATGAATAAATTAATTAGCGCCTTTGAAACCAGAAACGGTGCCATCATCAGAAAATAATATGGAAAAAATCAGCGACTATATCACCCGGATTAAGGACCGGTTACAAACCCTGGTGAAGCGGTATGACGATTTGAAAAAAAATCATTCCAGACAGGAAATAAAAATTCAAAAACTGGAATCAGAAAAATCGGAGTTGCTTAATAAAATTAGGATTCTCGAAGAACAGCAGTATTTATTAAAAGCTTCGGCAGGTAAAATGAATGAAGCCGACAAAGTTGCTTTTGAAAAAGTACTGAATGGGTATATCAAACAAATTGACCAATGCATCCAAATATTGCAACAATAATTTGAAAAATGGACGAGCTCATTCCCATAAATATTATCATTGCCGACCGTAGTTACCGTATCCGTACACTTCCGGAGCACGAGGAGGTTATCAGAAAAACATTGAAACAGATAAATGATAAAATCATTGAATACAAAACCCAGTTTGCCGGGAAAGACATGCAGGATTATATTGCCATGGTAGTAATTTGGTTTGCCACCCAGGCGTCAACCGAAAGTACCAATCCCGAAATGGAAAAGGAATTAAGGGAGCAGCTTCAAAAAATTGAATCCCTATTGGATGGAAGCCTTTAGTCTTCCATTTTTCTACTTTTATAGTGTATTGAAAAGCGTTATCTTCGCTGACTATCTCCTAAAAAAAATTTGGAGAAGAGATAATTCATTGTGAATCAAGTAAAAAACATATTATTTAATGGATTTAAGTATAACCACACTTATTATAGGCGCGGTTGCGCTCATTTTGGGAATTCTCCTGGGTAAAGTAATTTTTGCCGCCAGTACCAAAAAGCAGGTAGAAGAGGCAGAATCCCAGGCTTCAAAAATCCTTGCAGACAGCCAGGCACAGGCCGAAACCCTCAAAAAAGAAAAATTACTCGAGGCGAAAGAGAAATTTGTTCAACTGAAAGCGGAGCATGATAAAGAAGTCTTGCAACGTAACCAGAAAATACATGAAGGAGAAAACAGGATTAAACAAAAAGAGCAAAGCCTGAACCAAAAGGACGCCAGCCTGGAAAGGCAATTAAAGGAAAACGAGGGCATCAAAGAGAATCTGAACCGGCAAATTGAGATTGTAAATAATAAGCGCACCGAACTGGAAAAGCACCAGGAAGAGCATATTCGCAGGCTGGAAAAAGTGGCCGGACTCTCTGCTGATGAGGCGAAAAAACAACTGATTGAGAGCCTCACCCACGAGGCTAAATCGGAAGCCATTGCCCTGCAGCAGGAAATTTTGGAGGAAGCCAAACAGAAGGCAGGAAAGGAAGCCCGAAAAATCGTTATCCAAACTATCCAACGAACTGCCGCTGAGCAAGCCATCGAAAATGCTATTTCTGTTTTTAACCTCGAAAGCGATGAAATTAAGGGTTCTATCATTGGCCGCGAAGGGCGTAACATCCGGGCAATTGAAGCCGCTACCGGGGTTGACCTCATTGTGGACGATACACCCGAAGCAATCATCCTTTCTTCCTTCGATCCCCTTCGCCGCGAAGTAGCCAGGCTTTCGCTGCAACGCCTCGTTTCAGATGGCCGCATCCACCCCGCCCGTATAGAGGAGGTGGTAGAAAAAACTAAAAGACAGCTCGATGACCAGGTGATGGAAATTGGGGAAAGGACAGTGATTGAATTGGGAATCCACGGAATGCACAAGGAATTGATACGAATGGTGGGCAGGATGCGTTTCCGCTCTTCTTATGGCCAAAATTTATTGATGCACAGCAGGGAAACGGCAAATCTTTGTGCGATCATGGCCTCCGAACTCGGCCTCAACCCGAAACTGGCAAAAAGAGCCGGTCTGCTCCACGACATTGGTAAAGTGCCGGATGAAGAAACCGAATTAAGCCATGCCCTTTTAGGCGCTAAACTGGCTGAAAAATATGGCGAAAATCCGGCTGTAGTTAATGCAATCGGAGCCCACCATGATGAAATGGAAATGGAGTTCGTGATATCACCCATCATCCAGGCCTGTGATGCCATCAGTGGTGCCCGTCCGGGGGCCAGGAGGGAAATCATGCAACAATACCTTCAGCGCATCAAAGACCTTGAAAACCTGGCACTTGGGTATACAGGAGTAGAAAAAGCCTATGCTATTCAGGCTGGCCGGGAACTGCGGGTAATTGTAGAGGCCGATAAGGTTACAGATGCCGAAAGCGATAAACTCAGCTTCGAAATTGCCCAGAAAATTCAGACCGAAATGACCTTTCCGGGCCAGATTAAGGTAACCGTAATCCGGGAAAAGAGGGCGGTTAATATAGCCCGATAAGAAAGGGGCGGGTTTTAAAGTTTTCGGAGATAAACTTCCTCGTTTACAATTTTTCTCCTACCTTTGCCGTCCGTTAAAAATAATAGAGATGAACGCAGTATCATTTGTTCATGAACAACTGACCAAAAAAGCAAATCATCCGGAATTTAAGTCCGGAGATAATATTACCGTTAATTACCGCATTATTGAGGGATCCAAAGAACGTATCCAGGGCTTTAAGGGCGATGTAATTAAGCGCCAGGGAGAAGGAATGACGGCTACTTTTACCGTTCGTAAAATAAGCGATGGTATTGGTGTGGAACGCCTTTTCCCATTAAATTCACCCAATATTGAAAGTATTGTGGTTAACAAGGTAGGCCGTGTAAATCGTGCCAAACTGTATTACCTCCGCACCCGGAGTGGTAAGAGTGCCCGAATCAAAGAAAAAAGGATGGCTGTTGCTGCAAAAGCATAAAATATTTAATATCAGAAAAAGCGGAACGTTTATGTTCCGCTTTTTTTATGTTTAGCCGGTTGATAAAACCGGCGTTAACCCACCGTTAAACACCGAATAATTGAGGCCGTTAACAATATGCCATATCAAAACATAGTATCTTTACATCTCAATTTCAAATTATGATAATGTCCTCATTAAAGCCAGTACTCCTGCTGTCGATGCCGGGTGGAAGCGAATGGATTTTCATTGTGATCATTGCCCTGCTCCTGTTTGGCGGAAAGAAAATTCCCGAGCTGATGCGTGGCCTGGGCCGTGGTATCCGCGAGTTTAACGATGCCAAATCGAATGTTCGCAACGAGATTGAAGATGGTATGCGCGAAAAGGATACCCTTCCCAAACAACCGCAGAACCAGCAGCCGTCGTAACAGATTGTGATTTTTTGATAACCCTCAGCCGGAGTGTGTATTCCTGAAATGAATACTCCGGCTGATTTTTTTCTCTATGTTTCATTATTCAGGCATCCTACCATACCAGCAGCAACTCCGGGATAATACCACCAGTTGCGAAGAAGCTACCCTTCATTACCTCCGTCAAATTGAGGACTTTAAACACCTGAATGCTTTTGTTTCCGTTTTCACTGAAACTGCAATTGTTCGTTCCCGTGAGTTAGACCAACGGAGGGCAAAGGGATTGCCCATGCGCAGCCTCCATGGTGTAATTATTGCACTAAAGGATGTCATTTGTTATGCAGGCCACCCTGTTTCGGCTGCTTCCAAAATGTTGAAAGGTTTCACACCGGTGTACCATGCTTCTGCCGTTCAGTTTTTGTTGGACGAAGAAGCCATCCTAATCGGATCTTGCAATTGCGACGAATTTGCTATGGGAAGCAGTAACGAGAATTCCTTTTACGGGCCTGTAATCAATGGCAAAGGCCAACACATGGTGCCGGGCGGATCTTCGGGTGGTAGTGCCGTAGCCGTGCAAACCGGCCAATGCATGATAAGCCTGGGCTCCGATACAGGCGGTTCGGTAAGGCAGCCCGCCGACTTTTGCGGGGTAATTGGATTTAAACCCGGTTATGGTATGGTTTCGCGATATGGCCTGATTGCCTATGCCTCCTCATTTGATCAGATTGGAATTTTTGGAAAGTACCTGGCTGATGTGCAAAAGGTTTTTGAAGTAATTGCGCAGCCTGATCCCAGGGATACTACTATGAACCAGGAAAAGAAAACAGCATCTCCGATAAAAACATCACCCCGCTTAGGATATTTTAAGGAGATGCTCAACCATCCTTCACTTGATCCGGAAATAGGAAAAGTTATTCGTCAAAAGTTGGAAAAACTGAAGGCCGATGGATTGGAAGTAAAGGAATTCGATTTTCCGCTTATCGATTACATTGTTCCTGCGTATTATGTTCTCACCACGGCTGAAGCTGGTAGTAATTTGTTGCGTTATGACGGGATTCGCTATGGCCATCGGGAGCAAAATAGTGAAACCGACCTGGTTTCATTTTATAAACAAAACCGGAGCAATGGATTTGGCAAGGAGGTTAAAAAGCGCATCATGCTGGGCACCTTTGTATTAAGCGCTGGCTATTATGACGCCTACTACCAAAAAGCACAACAAGTAAGAGGAAAATTAATTTCTCATCTGCAGTCTGTATTTCAGAAAATTGATTACCTGGTTCTCCCCAATAGCCCTGTAACGGCATGGCCCATAGGCAGTTTGAAAAACGATCCGGTTGCCGTTTACCTTGCCGATATTTTTACGGTCTATGCAAACCTTACCGGTGTGCCTGCCATTTCGCTTCCTGCTTTTATCCATAGTAATAACATGCCTTTTGGATTCCAATTAATTGCGGCCCGGGGAGAAGATGTAAATTTGCTTCAAATGGCAACAGCCATTTTTGATGGAAAAGAAAATACGCATATATAAAACTTATTGCTTTTCGGGGATACTTGTTCTATTATTTCTCTTTTCTTTAAGTGTCTCCAAAGCGCAGGAACAGGCGCCCGCAGATTCCATTTCAGTGGATACAACCGGCGAAACTGCAGTAATTGAAGAAGTGATTCGTGAGAAATCAGCCCCGGCTAACGAGAAGGTTGAATATATCAGCCAGTTGACCAAATACGGTTTTAAAAATCTTTTTTCAAAATATAGTTTCAATCCCGCTTTGCCCTATTCTTCGCAGGTAAATCCATTTGCCGAAGCCTACATGCAGGATTACCTTCGGGATCATAGCGCTTACCTCGTAAAAATGAAAGGGTGGGGAATGCCCTACTTTAATTTGATAGACCAGATCTTCAGGCAATATGGCCTGCCATCCGAATTAAAATACCTGGCAGTTATAGAAAGCAGTCTCAGTACCGCGGCCACCAGTAATGTAGGCGCCGGTGGGCCCTGGCAATTCATGCCTTACACGGCACGAGATTACGGATTGGTGGTTACCACAAATTATGATGAGCGCCGCGATTATATTAAAAGTACCAATGCCGCCGCACGGTATTTACTGAATCTGTACCAGCAAATGCACGATTGGTTACTGGTGATTGCGGCTTATAATGGGGGGCCTGGCACTGTGTATAATGCCATGAAAAGAAGCGGGAGCAGGGATTTTTGGAAGCTTCAATATTATTTACCCGAGGAAAGCCGGAACCACGTGAAGAAGTTCATTGCTACCCATTATGTGATGGAAACCAACGCTGGCAACTTACTTGCCGGAGGCGGAAAAGGTTTATATCAACCAGGGGGCATGGGGAACCCCTATACTTCGGAGGCAAAGCTTTCAGAAAAAGAACTTGCAGCCTCGCAGGTAATAACCTTATCCGGAAAATATATTGCCACGGTTATTGCAAAAAATATTTCGATGACCATGGCAGAATTCAATAAATACAATCCTGATTTTGATTCCCGGATTTCGGCCAACGGCCAATACGAATTCAGGTTGCCCACCGATAAAATGGAAGTATTTCTTGCCAACCGGTATCCCATCCTGAACGAATGTGTGCAAATGATGCTGGGGGATGATACCCAGATTCCAAATAACAAAACTGTTTATCCTTCGCATCCGAAATCTAAAAATCGGAAATACCGTCAATAGGGTTTATTAACTACCTGCATTCCTGCTTCTGCTTTTAAGAGCGATTCTTCATACTCATCTTCTGGCAAACTGTTTGCCGTGATTCCCCCACCCGTTTTCAGAGAAAGTAATTTCTTTTCATCATCATACATCAGGCTTCGGATAACAACATTAAAATCGAAGTTTCCTGCCGGGGTTATATATCCAATAGATCCCGAAAAAAGGCCACGGGGTTCTTTCTCAAATTCTTTAATCAGTTCCAATACCCTTTTTTTGGGAGCGCCGGTCATCGATCCCATAGGAAAACAGGCATGCATGATATC
>CAZYKA010000001.1:202448-204324 GCA_964647915.1 uncultured Ferruginibacter sp.
TTTTTTTGGGAGCGCCGGTCATCGATCCCATAGGAAAACAGGCATGCATGATATCTGAGAAATCTGTTGATTCATGAATGGATCCAGTGATGGTGCTAACCAGGTGATGTACTTTGGGAAAGGATTTAATAGCAAACAAAGAGGGTACTTCAACGGATCCTTCTTCGCATACAATACTGAGGTCGTTTCGAACCAAATCCACCGTCATCACGTTTTCCGTTTTGTCTTTGAGACTTTCCGAAAGTGCGTTTCGAAGGGCGGCATCCTCAACCGGGTCCGGGCTTCGTTTCATTGTTCCCTTGATCGGTTCTGAAAGCAGGGTGGTTCCTGTTTTGTTCAAAAATCTTTCGGGGCTTGCACAAAGGCAATATTTATGATGCAGCCGGTAAAAAACAGAAAAGGGGTTGGGAGAAACCTGGCAGAGGTTTGCATAAACCCAAAGCGGTTCAATAGAAATCTGCTCCGCAAAAAAGTGCTGGCAAAAATTAATCTCGTAACAATCGCCTCGTTGGATGTGTTTGAGCAATCCATGAACGCAGTTTAGGTATTCATCCCGGCTTAATGCATGCCTGAATTGTATGTCATACGCATCAGGCGGTACAATTGGCTGAGAAGAAATAATTTCATCAAAAATGGTTTGGGGAGGGATAGAATAAGATGCAATAAAGAGGGAATTATTCTTCACCCGGAGCAGGTGTTCGGGTTCGAAGAAAAAACTTTTGCCAAAATCTACAAATGGTTCCGATATTACTTTTGGGTTTTGATCAAAGCATTCGAAAGCCAGGTGGCCAAATATCCCGTTGGTTGGTATCCGGGATAGGGAGATAGATTCCGGCCCGGTTAAGAACACTTCGTGGGAATCTGCGGCCAGGCAAAAATCAAAAGCAGCCTCCCCCGGCGTGTATCCATTACCATCTAAAAAGCAAAAGATGTTGAACCGGTTTGCCCAGCTCAACATCAACAATTTAAACCTTGGCAGGTCAACAATATGAAATTCCTGGCCGGGATTCAACATGGGTGTTAGAAATCATCATCGTCGTCGCCATCATTATCCATATCGGAAAAAAGGTCTTTAAAATCGTCGTCCATTTTAAAATCCTCTTCGTCCTCTTCTTTGGATGCGCGGCCACCTCCCTTTGATTTTTTTGCACTTGATTTTGGCATATCAAATTCATCAAAATCGGGATCCCAGTTATCGTCTTCGTCTCCCTTTTCCCAATCGTCCTCTACTTCATCGGCATCGTCGTCGTCATCGTCGTCCCTGCTTTTTGATTTTGAGGAAGCTTTCTTTCCCCTTACAGGCGTTTCGTCTAATTCTTCATCATCCAAATCTTCCTCCTCGTCATTTACTTTTTTCGGATGGGATTTCTTTTCAGATGCACTTTTTGTGGGTGCAGCTTTTTTTGTTACTGATTTCTTTGAGTTATCAGATTTCGAAGTCATATTGAAAAATGATTATGGTTGTAAAATTTCCACGAGTTTTTCAAATCGCCAAATATTTTTGTTTCTTTTTTCGAAAGTTAAACGGTGATAATTTGTTCCCTTCCCGGGCCATTGCTGATATATTTAACCGGAACCGAAAGATATTCATTAAGAAATTGAATATAGGTATTCATTTGGGATGGCAATTCCTGGTAATTACTTATATTATCGATAGGATGCATCCATCCGGGAAAGGATTTGTAAACCGGCTCAATATGCATGCGGTTCATCTGGAAGGGAATGGTATCCTGTTCTTTTCCGTTTACCCGATATGAAGTGCAAACATTCAGGTTTTGAAAGCTATCAAGGATATCTGCTTTGGTCATTACAAGGCTGGTCACCCCGTTAATCATACCGGCAAAACGCAGCGCTACCAGGTCAATCCAGCCACAAC
>CAZYKA010000002.1:0-104114 GCA_964647915.1 uncultured Ferruginibacter sp.
TCTATGACCTGTGTGGGGATTGCCTGGGCCAGTATCCTCTCCATGCCTTATGCCATGATCAGCGAAGTACTTCCCCACGATAAAATCGGGGTGTACATGGGGATCTTTAATTTCTTTATCGTTTTACCCGAAATCATTGCCTCGCTGGGCTTTGGCTGGATCATGAAAAATATATTGAATAATGACCGGCTGGTTGCCGTAGAATTGGGTGGGGTAATGATGATTATCGCCGCACTCATTTGTTTAATATTTGTTCGAGAAAAAAGTAACACATGAAAAAAATATTCATTGCCTTCCTGTTTTCCTGCATCTGTCTTTTAACTTTTGCACAGGATGCAACCCATTTTTATCCTACACATTGGTGGCCCGGTATGAAGTGGAATAAAATTCAGGTGATGGTGCATGGAAACCACGTTTCAGACAGTATTCCCATGGTTAAAATGGGACCGAAGGGAATGACCCTTGCACCTGGAATTTTCCTCACCAAAATCCACCGGGTAGAAAACCCGAATTATGTTTTCCTGGATATCACCATTGCGCCCAATGCCAAACCCGGCACTTTCAAACTCCCATCAACCAACAACTGGACTTACGAATTAAAGCCGCGCCGAAAAGGTAACGGTACGGAATATGCGCAGGGGCTCAATACACGCGACCTGGTTTACCTAATCATGCCCGACAGGTTTAGCAATGGTGATGAATCGAACGACCGCATTCCCGGTATGCGCGACCAGTCTCTTAACCGGGACACCGTTTTTAACCGGCATGGCGGAGACCTGAAAGGAATTCAAAACCATCTCGATTACCTGAGCGACCTGGGCGTTACCACCCTTTGGCTAAACCCGATTATTGAAAACGATATGCCCAACCGAACTGAACACGGGTATGCTTTCACCAATCATTATAAAGTTGACCCCCGGCTGGGTGGCGACAATGCCTACCGGGAACTTATAAACGCAGTTCATGCAAAGGGAATGAAAATTTTTCAGGATGCAGTTTATAACCATGTGGGAAGCTATCATTTCACTGTTCTCGACCTCCCCATGAAAGACTGGCTGCACCAATGGCCAAAGTATACGCAAACCAACTATAAAGACCAGGCTGTATTCGACCCCCATGGGAGCGAAATCGACAAAAAGATTATGGAGGACGGATGGTTTACCAGGGAAATGCCCGACCTCAACCAAAATAATCCCTATGTGGTTAACTTTCTAATACAACACGCACTATGGACGGTGGAAGAGTTTGGCATCGACGGTTGGCGGATTGATACCTATGGCTATAATGACCTCCCCTTCATGAACCGCTGCAATAAAGCGCTAACCGATGAATATCCGCATATATTTCTTTTTGGTGAAACCTGGGTTCATGGCGTCCCCAACCAGTCTTATTTCTGCAGGAATAATTATTGCGATATCTCATTCAAAAGCAACTTGCAAAGTGTTACCGATTTTCAATGTCTGTGGGGAATTACGGATGCCCTCACCAAAGACTTTGGATGGACAGATGGAGTAAACCGCCTTTACACCACCCTTGCACAGGATTTTGTTTACAAAGACCCAACCCAAAATGTAATTTTTCTCGATAATCACGACCTCTCCCGGTTTTATTCGGTAGTGGGAGAAAATATGGATAAATACCTTTCCGGCCTTACCTGGTTACTAACGTCGAGGGGTATCCCACAAATTTATTATGGCGATGAAATTGCCACTACCGGTACTACTCAACCCACAGATGGGTATGTGCGCCTGGATTTTCCCGGCGGATGGAAATCAGACCCCGTGAACAAATTTACCATCCAGGGGCGTACCCAAAAAGATCAGGAAATATTTCAACATTTTGCAACCCTTGCCAATTTCAGGAAAACATCCCCGGCGCTTACGGCAGGCAAACTGATGCAGTATACCCCGGAGGATGGAACGTATGTGTATTTCAGGTATACACAAAAACAAACCGTGATGGTAATAATGAATACTTCTAAAGAAGAAAAAAATATTTCGCTGGATAGATTTACAGAAAGAACAAATGGATTTACAAAAATGAAGAATATTATTACTGGAGAAATTTATCCTCTTGGAAAGATTTCACTCAAAACATACCAATCGGCAGTTTTCGAATTATTTCCATGAGCACTCTAAAAAACATTTACATGCGCTTTACGTTATTAACCATAGGAATTCTTTTCACCATGTTTCAAACAATGGCACAACCTGTTAAACCTTTAATTTACCCGGTTTATTCCGGTGCCGATCTCGGCCTAAATTACAGCTCCTCTTCAAGCAGTTTCAGGGTTTGGAGCCCCAATGCCGAAGCGATTGAGTTGTTATTTTATAAAGATGGGGATGCATCGCCTTCCTTCCGCACCATCAACATGGATAGAAGTAAGGATGGCACCTGGTTTTCGCAAGTGAGTGAAGACCTGAATGGAATATATTATTGTTTCCGTGCCAAGTTTAAAGGTAAATGGAATAACCCGGTTCCCGATCCTTATGCGAAAGCTGTGGGCGTAAATGGCAAAAGGGCGATGGTAATGGACCTGAAAAATTCGAATCCGGCAGGCTGGCAGAACGACCAGATAAATCAAATCCCCCTGGAACCTACCGATGCCATTATTTACGAGCTTCATATCCGCGATGCCAGCATCTCCCCCAATTCGGGCATTAAAAACAAAGGAAAATACCTGGGCCTTGCAGAATTGGGGACAAAATCGCCCGAAGGAGAACTAACCGGTTTATCGCATATTAAAGAATTGGGCATAACCCATGTACACCTGCTTCCATTTTTCGATTATAATTCGGTGGACGAAAGGAAGGGTGCACCAGTGCAATACAACTGGGGTTACGACCCCCTGAATTACAATGCGCCCGAAGGTTCATATAGCACAGATGCATATACTCCCCTTACCCGAATCAGAGAACTCAAGCAAATGATAATGGCTTTCCATAACCAGGGAATCAAAGTGGTATTTGATGCCGTGTATAACCATACCGGGCTTACCGAACATTCCTATTTTAATGAACTGGTTCCGGGTTATTATTACCGGCATAAGGCGGATGGTAGTTTATCAGATGCCACCGCCTGTGGAAACGAAACGGCAAGTGAAAAACCCATGATGCGGAAATTTATGATCGAAAGCCTGAAATACTGGGTTAAGGAATTTCATATTGATGGATTTCGTTTCGATTTAATGGGGGTTCATGATTTGGAAACCATGAACCTGATCTCAAAAGAATTGCATGAATTAAACCCTGGAATTTTGTTGTATGGCGAAGGATGGACCGCCGGCTCCTCTCCCCTACCCGATTCCCAACGGGCACTCAAAAAAAATGTTTCCGACCTGCATGGCATCGCCGTTTTCAGTGATGATATTCGGGATGGTATAAAAGGAAGTGTATTCGATATTAAAGACCGTGGATTTGCTACCGGAAAACCCGGAATGGAAGAAACGGTGAAATTTGGAATTGTAGCAGCTCTCCCCCATCCACAAATTGATTACAACCAGGTCAACTATTCGAAAAAACCTTATGCCACAGAACCCTCGCAGGTGGTTACTTATGCCGAGTGCCACGATAACAACACCCTGTGGGACAAAATTGAACTCTCCTGCCCCGATGTAGATAAAGGAGAAAGGGAAAAGATGCACAAGCTGGCTTTAACCATTGTACTTACCTCCCAGGGTATCCCGTTCCTCCATGCAGGCACCGAATTTTTCAGAACAAAATTCGGGGTGGAAAATTCATATAAAAGTCCCGATTCCATCAACCAGATCAACTGGTCGGAAAAATCGATCCATAAAGATCTCTTTAATTACATTCAACAACTCATTAACCTTAGAAAAGCACATCCGGCCTTAAGAATGCACGATGCAAAATTAATTCTCACAAACATTCATTTCTCCGAAAATCTACCTTCCAATGTAATTGCCTATCAGATCGACGCAAATGGAACAGGAGACAAATGGAAGGGATTCTATATTGCCTTAAACGGATCGGAAACCAATCAATCAATTCCTCTTCCTGATGGGACATGGAAAAATGCATTAGATAACGGTAAAACATATTCGAAAGAAATCCACTTGGATACTTTTTCTTCACTCATACTTTACCAGGAATGATAAGTACCTCGCCCAATGAATTTCTTTCGGATCGTGAATAGGCTTTAACATTGAAGATAATATTCATGCAAAAAAATTGCCTCACGGCCTTCCTTCTAACAGTTCTTTTATATACACAACAGCTCCATGGACAAAGTTTGGGCAGGATAGGCAACCCTAATGACATCGTGACTACCTGTTCTGCAGGCACTGTATTAATGGGCGGTGGGGCAGACGTGGATGCCGCCTTTTCCTGGATGATTAATAAATCGGGAGGTGGCGATTTTGTAGTAATCAGGGCAACGGGAACCAATGCATACAACAGTTATATTTATGGGTTAGGTCAGGCTAATTCAGTAGAAACTTTCCTTATTAATTCTTTAACTCTGGCCAACGACTCTACAATTGTCCGTGCAATCCGCAAAGCCGAAGCCCTCTTTTTTGCGGGAGGCGACCAGAATGATTATATCAGCTATTATAAGGGTACCGCCTTAGGAACAGCCATTAATTATGTGGCCAATATAAAACACGCACCCATTGGAGGTACCAGTGCCGGAATGGCCATTCAAGGCTACATTTATTATGATGGGGTTACCAATGTATTATCGCCAGAAGCGCTCCTTAACCCATACGCTTCGGGAACCGGCATTCATTACAACGATTTTTTGCATAATCCATTTTTGATAAATACCATTTGCGATACCCACTTTAGCACCAAGGGTGGAACTACCAACAACGGCATTACAGGAAGGCAAGGCAGGTTAATGACATTCCTTGCCCGCATGATTACCGATTCTTCCCTTTCGGATGTAAAAGGCATTGCCTGCGATGAAAAGACAGCAGTTTGTATTGATGAAAATGGGATAGCCCTGGTTGTCGGATTAAATAATGCCTATTTCCTCAGGCAATGGTGCGCTGCCCCCGAAACCTGTACTCCCGGGTTCCCTCTTAACTGGACAAATGGAGCAAAGGTTTACATTATCAATGGACCAGGCAACTATACAACCGCACCCAATATAAATAAATCTCTAAACCTTAATGATTGGGTTACCGGGCAAGGAGGAGTTTATAATTATTGGAAGGTAAACCAGGGCACGCTCCTAATGGCACAATCCGGAACTCCCTCAATTTGTAATACTCCAATCCTTACTTTCCGATTTACCGGAAATGGTAATTGGAGTACTGCTTCCAACTGGTTAAATAATACCCTCCCACCTGTTTACCTTACTACCTCTGCAGATATAGTTATTGACCCGGTTGCAGGGGGAGAATGTGTTCTGGATGTTTATACACAAACACTTTCGAACGGAGCAAAACTAAAAGTCCTTTCCGGAAAAGTTTTCAGAATTATTGGGAACCTATATTTACAATAAAAGATATTAAAGCTTTTTTCAAAATATTACAGGTTTATATCTTACAAACCCGAATAACAAAAATTAAAGAAGCTTCAATTTTACATCACTTTCCCCCAAAAAAAACGACCGGAAAGACCGGCCGATTTAGTTGGGTTACTAGGATTCGAACCTAGACAAACAGAATCAAAATCTGTTGTGCTACCATTACACCATAACCCAGTTCCTTTTTGGGAGTGCAAAAATAAGGGGGAACGGCCTTGATCCCAAATGAAAATGGAGTAAAAAATAAAAAAGAGGCTGGATTTCAGCCCCTTGTTGGGTCACTAGGTTTCGAACCCAGACAGACAGAATCAGAATCTGTAGTGCTACCGTTACACCATGACCCAATAATGTGTTGCAAAATTACAACGCATCCATTAAATTTCAAGTATTTTTCAACAATTCAGGTTCCCCCATTTCGTCCTCTTTTTCTTTTAAATCTTTTATAAGATCCAGGGCCTCAGCCACTACATCACACATTATTGTAATGAGTGAACCGGGTTTTGCATTCCTGTATGCATGCAGTATGGCTTCCTTCTCACTATAAATAATTTCTATCGGAATTTCGGTGTGTTGGGTTTCTTTTATTCCCTCCACCAACAAATTCACAATCTCCTCCTTGGTCCTGCCCCGAAGGTTTTTATCCTGGCGGATGATGATTTCTTCAAAATATTTGCCCGAAATACGCCCCAGTTCACGGATATCTTCATCCCTTCTATCCCCTGTTCCACTTATAATACCCACTTTGGGTGTGCCTTCTATCTTTGTTGTAAAATCGCAGAGTAGTTCCAGCCCCGCAGGGTTGTGGGCAAAATCTACCAGGAACTTAAAATTTTTGAATTGGAAAAGATTTAATCTGCCCGGAGTCTGGGTTGGCGACGGTACAAAATTGTGCAAAGCCGTACGCAAATCATCAATAGAAATATTCCGCCATAAATAGGTACTCAACACCGCAGGCAGGCAATTCATAATATTATGTAAGGCCCGTCCACCATAGGTAATGGGAACCTCCGTAACTTTAATTACCCTTATCTTCCAATTGCCTTTCATGATAGTGATGTAACCGTTTTCAAAAACCGAGGCAAACCCACCTTTTTTACAATGTTCAATAATCCGCGGATTGTTTTCATCCATGCTGAAGAAGGCCACATTACACTCCAGGTTTCCTTTCATTTCAAATACCAGATCATCATCGGCATTCAATATGGCATAACCATGCCGAAACACGGTTTCCGGAACAATCGATTTTACCTTGGCCATTTGTTCCATCGTATCTATACCTCCCAATCCAATATGATCGGCACTTACATTGGTAACAATAGCCACATCGCAATTCCGGAATGCAAGGCCGTTCTTCAAAATTCCGCCTCGGGCACATTCTAATACAGCAAAATCAACAGTAGGGTCTTTCAACACAAATTGAGAAGAGATAGGGCCTGTACAATCCCCCTTCATCATCAATTGGTTTTGGATATACACGCCATCACTGGTAGTATAGCCCACTTTATACCCGGCGGTTTTGGCGATATGTGCCACTAGCCTTGTTGTAGTGGTTTTTCCATTGGTGCCGGTAATGGCAATTATAGGTATGGTACCCGAACTTCCTTTGGGAAACAGCATATCCACTACCGGTTCTGCCACATTTCGGGGCAGGCCTTCAGCGGGTTCAATATGCATTCTGAAACCCGGTGCTGCATTAACTTCCAGCACAGCTCCCCCATTTTCCGTAATGGGGTTCCTAAGATCTTTAGCCATGATATCGATCCCACAAATATCAAGGCCAATAATTCGTGCAATGCGTTCGCACATGATGATATTTGCCGGATGCACTTCATCGGTAACATCGGTACTGGTGCCTCCGGTGGATAAATTGGCAGTAGGTTTCAATAATACCAACTCCCCTTTTTCTGGAATGGTTGAAAGGGTATATCCTTTTTCATCCAGCATCTTTTGGGTAAACTGGTCGATGGTGATTTGAGTTAACACTTTCTCATGTCCATAACCGCGCCTGGGGTCGGCATTCGTAATATCAATTAATTCCTGAATATTAGATTTCCCATTACCCGTAACGGCAGCGGGTGTACGAAGGGCAGCACAAATAAATTTATAATTGATCACCAATGCCCTGAAGTCGAAACCGGTAATATATTTTTCCACGATTACGCTCCGGCTGTACTGTTTAGCGGCGGCAAATGCCGTTAAAGCCTGCTCCCAGGTGGTGATGTTAGTAGTATTACCTTTCCCATGATTTCCATCGATGGGTTTAATAACTACCGGGTAACCGATTCTATTAATAGCTGCCTCCAGTCCTTCCTCCGTCCGGATTACATCCCCTTTAGGAACCGGAATTTCGGCATCCCCTAAAAGTTTCTTGGTTTCTTCCTTATCGCAGGCAATATCTACAGCGATATTGCTGGTTGTGCTGGCAATGGTGGCCCGGATTCTTTTTTGATGAACCCCATACCCCAATTGAACCAGGCTATGCCTGTTCAGCCTGATATAAGGTATCCCCCGGCGGGCCGCCTCTTCCACAATACACCCGGTGCTTGGGCCCAGCCGGGTATCTTCCCTGATTTCCCGTAAGCGCATAATCACGGAAGCAAGATCAAACTCCTCTTCTTTAATTAACGACTCTACCAGTGCAAGTGCCGACTTACCGGCATATATCCCCGCATCTTCTTCCATATAACTAAAAACAACATAATACTCGCCATGATTTCCGGTGCCGCGAGTTCTGCCAAACCCTGTATCCATACCGGCCAGGGTTTGTAATTCAAGGGCTACATGTTCTATTACATGCCCCATCCAGGTACCTTCTTCCACTCGTTGAAAAAAACCTCCCGGCTCTCCCACACTGCAACGATGTTGGTACAGGCTGGGCAATAATTTTTCCAACCTTTGCCTAAAACCCGGAACCTTATTGGTAGGAATCTCTTCCATTTCCTCCAGGTCGAGTTTAATCTGAATCAGTTTTCCCCGGTTAATACTCCAAAAATTGGGCCCCCTCAATACTTTGATTTCAAGAATTTTCATACTGTTGCAACGGTTTATTTATTGCAGGAAATTAAGCGAATCCATCCTCATTTCAAAAAGAAAATAGGTTCAAAACCATGAAATGCATCTTAATTTTGGGCTATTGAAACGCCTCACTAATCACATGCCCCACACAACCATTGGGCATTTGAATATGAAGCATGGCTGCCAGGGTTGCAGCAATATCAGTCATGTAGGTTTCCCGGTACAAGGAACCGGGCTTCACATTCCAGCCAAAAAACAACAGGGGAATATGAGAATCATAAGGGTTCCAGGATCCATGGGTGGTACCTCTGTGCTCCGTTGCTTTATTCTTGCCATCAAAATAATTAGGCTTTAGGATAATTTGAATATCGCCCGACCGGGAAGGGTTATAACTGTTCTGAATAACTGATGAAATGTTTGCCGGAATGGTATAGTCGCTTCGTTTTAAAAAAGGAAAGGCAAACTCTACATCCGGATTGGCGGCAAGCTGCTTTATAATAAAACGCTCCAATTTCTCAATCGGTTCCTGGCTGGCTTCCAGTGAAGGATAGTTAAGGTAAAATTGGTGATTTTGCAGGTTAAGAATAGCTTCCCGAATAGAAAATTTTTCCTCACATTGCCGGTTGATTTCCTCCATTAATATCTTTTCATTTATGATCCCGGCAGGAATTTTATGAAACAAATTAAAGGCGGGAACATGCGAAGCGCCGTGATCTGCAGAAAGAAACAGCAGGTATTGGCCTTGTCCGATTTTGGTATCGAGATATTGCAGGAACCCGGCTATTTCTCGGTCCAGGCGCAGGTAAATATCCTCCACCTCGAGGCTATTGGGGCCAAATGCATGTCCGGCATAATCCGTTGAGGAGATACTGAGTGCCAGGAAATCCGTTGTTGCACTTTGTCCGAGTTTTTCTTCATCAATAGCCTTTTCAGCAAATTCAAAAGAATAGGAAACGCCGTAAGGGGTTGATTTAATATCAGCATAACGCTTCGGGTTATTCGCAGAAATAGTATGCGGGAAGGTAGCCAGTTTCTCTCCTCTCATGGGCGATTCCCAAGACATCGAATCACCGGTTGAAGCCCAGTATTTTTCGCGCGGAAGGAGTAGTTGCCAGGGTTGGGATATCATCTTATCCAAATTGCCACTCTGGTTAAAAGCTTTCACCCACCCCGGCAATTCATTCATATAATAGGTACTGCTGATCCAATTTCCTGTTTTGTCATCAAACCAGTAAGCGGCATTGGCAGTATGGCCTGCCGGAAGGATGGAACCCCGGTCTTTAAGGGAGATTCCCAGCACTTTGCCCCTGAAATTATCGGCCAGGTGCAGCTCATCGCCAATGGTGGTTACCAGCATCCGCCGGGGGCTCATTTTCCCGGCTTTTGAATCCGTTCCCACGGGGTTTACTAAAGAATCATCCGTACAGTAAACTACACGATTCTCGCTCCGCTCGTACCAGTTATTACCCATAATACCATTGATAGCAGGGACACTTCCGGTATAAATGGAAGCGTGGCCCGCTGCCGTATAGGTAGGGATATAAGGAATGAATGTATTCTGGCAATTAAATCCCTGGCCCTTTAACCGGTTAAACCCACCTGAAACATAGAGATCCTGATAACGGTACAAATAATCCCAACGCATTTGATCTATTACCAAACCCACCACAAGTTTGGGCCGGTTTGAAGTTTGCCCAACAGAAAAATTAGAACAAAAAAATGTACTTAGAAAGATGGCAACAAAGGCTTTAGGTGTAATTCTCATGCTTCAAAGTTATTAAAGCTCCGGCAATCCCATTCCGGCTTTATCGACTCCATTCAAAACATTAATAATAACTGCCGTAAATTTGCAGCCATCTGAGGCAATCGTGCCTTTATATATACTCTCAAAAATTAATTTATGGACGTATTTTCTAAGTTTTCAAAAGACGGCGGGCCAATTGGGCAGCACATGGACCGCGCACATGGATATTTTACTTTTCCAAAGCTGGAAGGTGAATTAGGCCCCAGGATGAAATTCCGGGGAAAAGAAATGATTGTTTGGAGCCTCAATAATTACCTGGGCCTTGTGAACCACCCCGAAGTTAGAAAAGCAGATGCAGAAGCCGCTGCAAAATATGGAATGGGAAATCCTATGGGTGCACGCATGATGAGCGGGAATACCAGCAAGCATGAAGAATTGGAAATGGTGATAAGTGAATTTGTGAACCGGGAAGATACCATGTTGCTCAACTTCGGTTACCAGGGAATCATGAGTTGCATTGATGCCTTAGTAAACCGTAGGGATGTTATTGTTTATGATGCCGAAGCTCACGCCTGCCTGGTAGACGGCGTAAGGTTACACATGGGCAATCGATATGCGTTTAAACATAACGATATAGCAGATTGCGAAAAACAACTGCAACGCGCAACCGAACTTGCAAAAAAGAACGGAGGAGGTATCCTTTTGATCACCGAAGGAGTTTTTGGAATGGATGGAGAACAAGGCATCCTGAAAGAAATTTGTGCGTTAAAGAAAAAATATGAATTCCGGATTTTGATCGACGACGCTCATGGTTTTGGATATATGGGACCAAAAGGCGCAGGGGCAGATACTGCACAGGGTTGTGAAAAAGATATTGATGTGTATTTCAGCACTTTTGTAAAAAGTATGGGAAGTATCGGCGCCTTTATCAGCGGGCCAAAATATGTAATAGATTATTTGAGGTATAATACCCGAAGCCAGATTTTTGCCAAAAGCCTTCCTTTGATAATTGTTGAAGGGATGCTCAAGAGGATGGAAATGGTAAAATCTATGCCCGAACTGAGGGAAAAACTCTGGTATAATGTAAATAAACTTCAACAGGGTTTAAAAGACAGAGGATTTGACATCGGTAAAACCAACTCACCCGTTACCCCCATCTATATGAAAGGTGGTGTTCCTGAAGCTACCCAAATGGTGATGGACCTCCGTGAAAACTACCGGATCTTTTGTTCCATTGTGGTGTACCCTGTTATTCCAAAGGGAGAAATCATTTATAGAATAATTCCCACTGCCGCCCACAGCGATGCAGATATTGATGAAACCCTCAGGGCATTTCAGGAAACAAAGAAAAAACTGGATGAAGGAAAATACAAAGCAGAAAAAATCCCCGACATGGCCCATTCGGGAGTATAATTAACCATACAAATTAAAATTTGAACAGGGTGCACCGGATTGAATTTCCAAATCACCCTGTTTTTATTTTTACCCACTCCTTCTGAAAACGGCCCTTAATCCAAAGCAAAATAATTCCCGTTTTGTTATTTTAAATTTTACCATTCTGACAGGATAATATACCGTTGCCTCCTTTCCTGCTGAATTTATTTCATCAATTTTGTAACTTCCAAAATAAAATTTTTATTCCTTCATAAATGCAAAAAATTGTAGTCGCCATTACAGGGGCCAGTGGAGCCATCTATGCCAACCGGCTGTTCCTTTCTCTGGAGAAAATGAAGGACCAGGTGGAAGAATTGGGGGTCGTTATGACATCGAATGCACAACAGGTTTGGAAAACTGAATTAGGAAATGAGATGTTTCAGTCTTTTCCTTTTCAGTTTTACGACACCCACGATTTTTTGGCTCCTTTTGCATCCGGTTCAGCAAAATTCTCCACCATGATAATTATTCCATGCAGCATGGGTACCCTTGGCCGAATTGCATCAGGAATATCCAACGACCTCATCAGCCGGGCAGCAGATGTAATACTAAAAGAAAGAAGGAAATTAATTTGTGTGGTTAGGGATACCCCGTATAACCTGATCCACCTGAAAAATATGACTACTGTTACAGAAGCCGGAGGGATTATTTGCCCAGCCTCCCCATCCTTTTACAGTTTGCCTAAAAATATCGAAGAAGTGGCCGATACGGTTACCGACAGGGTACTTCAACTGGCAGGTCTCACTAAAAAATCTTTCGAATGGGGAAAATGATTTTCGTTTAAGTAATTCATCGCAGATCCACCACTTCTACCCCCGGGTAATTTTTCGGATCAAATACAAAAGTATTATCGGGAATATTGGTAGTCGTATTCATATTGGTGATGCTGTATGTATAGCGGTTACCTGTTTTCTCAAAAATCTTTGTAGTGGTGATATTATTATTATTGATGTACAGTAATACTTTATGGAAGGGCTTTGTTTTATCCACCGGGGTCAATTCAATTTCCTGTACCTTCTTTCCATTAAGGGTCACTACCCCGTTTAATTTATACAGAAAATCTTTATCGTAGAAATTAGTAAACAACTTTTGGGGAGTAATAGAGTTTACTGTAGGGTCAATTTTATTGATGGTCACCTCTTTGGCTCCCTTATCGTAAGTCCAGGTGTTGTTTCCATCAGAGAAAATTTCCTGGCCGGTAATATTCACCTTGTAACGCGAACCCTTCATAAAAACATTCCCGGTTTTAGTGCCGATATTTTTCCCAGAGGCATTTTCAATCTTTAGAGAAAATCCAGCTTTTACCGACTTATAACTTTTAAACCGGGTACTAACAGCATCCAGTATCTTTTTAGCTTGCGGATCACTGCTTCCCATTCCCTTTGGAGGTTGGGCATTTGTACTTAGGAATAACAAAAACAGAAAGGTAAAAAGGGGTAATATGCTCTTCATTAATCGGGTTTAAATAATTAAATGCAGGGCGCAAATATAATTGGTTCCGATGTTTTCGATCTCATTGCGTTTAATATTTGTCTAAAAGAAAATGTTAATCAATGGAAATAAAGTGCAAATAAGTAGTTGAGTATCTGCCCATATAGCAAAAAAAGAGCACCCTCAATAAAGATTTTCGGGGTGCTCCAAAAAATTATCACCTGCTACAAAGGTGAGTTGTTCCTTCTGCTGAAATTTTATTGAACCCAATCGGCAATAAAAATATTGGTATCGTGGGTTCCGCCATTATTTCGATTGCTGCTGAAAACAAATTTCTTTCCGTCCTGGCTAAACATGGGGAAGGCATCAAAACCCTTATCCCTCGAAATTTTGGTCATGTTAGATCCATCCAGGTTACACAGGTACATATTAAAGGGGAATCCTCTTGGGTATTCGTAGTTGCTGCAAAATATCACGTGCTTCCCATCGGGTGTAAAATTGGGAGCCCAGTTCGCCCTTACCAAATTGGTAACCTGGTATGCCCCCGAGCCATCTGCATTGGCTATCCAAACTTCCATGTTGGTAGGTGCTACCAAATCTTCAGCAAGCAATGATTTGTATTCTGCAACTTCCTCCGGGGTTTTGGGCCGGGATGCTCTCCAGATTATTTTTGTACCATCCGGGCTAAACCACGCTCCGCCATCATAGCCGAGTGTATTTGTTATCTGTTTTACATTTCCTCCATCAAGGTCCATGGTATATAAATCCAAATCGCCATTGCGCATTGAGGTAAAGACGATTTTATCGCCCTTGGGTGAGATCGTAGCTTCCGCATCATAGCCGGGTGTATTGGTTAGCTGTTTTATGATGTTGCCGTTGGTATCGGCTTTAAAAATATCATAGGAAGGATACAGAGGCCATATATATTTGTTTCCATGCTTCTTACGATCGGGGACAGGAGGGCATTCTTTTCCCCCTAAATGGGTTGATCCATAAAGGATATGTTTCCCATCCGGATAAAAGTAGGCGCAGGTTGTCCTTCCGGTACCGGTGCTAACCAATTTCGGATTAAAGGTTTCACCGGGTTTTTGAGGAATTTTGCCCATCCAGATCTGGTCGCACTCAATTCCCTTTTTGGGGTTGGTATACTGGTAAACGAGGTATTTCCCATCTGGGCTGAAATAAGCTTCTGCATTATCCCCACCAAAGGTCAGTTGGCGCAAATTGGCAAAATGTTTTTCTCCTTCAAAATGAATACTATCATTATACAAAGTGCCCTGCGAATAGGACAATTGAAAAGAGAAAAATCCCAGTACCAGGAAAAAGCTACGGTTGATTTTTACTTTCATATCTTAAAATTGCGCAAATATACCCGCAACTGAATGGCCGAATCGTCATAAGATTGTAAAGGGTTGCATTTTACCAGTTAAATTTGGCAAATGAAATGCCTGCCTGTTTATTCACTTTGGTTATTATTTTCTCTGTTATTGGTATCCTGCCAAAACAACCAGGAAAAGGAGAAAAAAGGGGCCCCTCAATCCGGCGGCAAAGAATTGGCAACACCTGGTGCACCTATTGGAAAAGATACTTCCTCCCCGGATATACAGGAAACGGAAAAAGCATTAATTGCAGCAACAAAAGAATTTCCCGATTCTTCTCTGGTTTGGGAAAATCTGGTGCAATTCTACAGGGAAAATGGAAATTACAAAAGCGCCAGGGGGCTAACCGACGAAATATTGAAAAAATATCCCCGAAATGCAAGGTGGTTTTACATTAAGGCAACCCTTGCCTATGAGGATGAAGATAGCACAACAGCGATTCGGGCATTTGAAAAGGCTGCCTCTATCAGTCATAACCCAGATTATTATATTGCCCTTGCCACCCTTTATGCTGAAACGAAAAACCCGGCGGCGCTTAATATTGCCAACGAATTATTGGCAGGGTCAAAAAAAAATGCCGATAAGGATGCATTTTTTATTAAAGGACTATACTATTCCCATCTTGGCGAAAAACAAAAAGCCATTAACTATTTCAATAAGGCGTTGGAACAGAGTTATACGTTTATGGATGCTTACCGGGAAAAAGCCCTTGCGCTTTACAGCCAGGGGAAATATAATGAGGCGCTTGATGTGCTAAACAAAGCCCTAACCATTATGAATTCCTGGGATGAAGGGTATTATTATAGTGGGCTGGTTTTGGAAAAATTAAATAAAAAAGAGGACGCTATAACCTCCTACAAAAATGCACTGGCGATTACCCCGGATTATATTGAAGCCAGGGAGGCACTGGACCGCCTGGGAGTGCATTAATGGATGGCTTATCTTCGCAATATTAATTACCAAATATGCCGTTGATTGCCCCCTCGCTCCTTTCTGCCAATTTTTTACATTTAAGCAAAGATTGCGAAATGATCGATAAAAGTGAGGCCGACTGGTTTCATCTCGATGTGATGGATGGGAGATTTGTTCCAAATATCAGTTTTGGCCCCATGATGATTGGCTTTATCCGGAAAACTACAAAAAAATATTGCGACGTCCACCTCATGATAGAGGAACCGGAAAAATATGCTGAAGCATTTAAAGAAGCTGGGGCCGATGGATTAACCGTACATCTCGAGGCCTGCAAGCACCTCCACCGGAATTTGCAACAAATAAAATCCCTGGGAATGAAAGCAGGAGTGGCCATAAATCCACATAGCCCGGTTTGCCTGCTTACAGATATCATTAATCAAATCGACACCGTTTGCATGATGAGCGTAAACCCGGGGTTTGGCGGACAGCAGTTTATTCCCGAAACCATTAATAAGATTAAACAACTTAAAGCGCTTATCCTTTCAAGCGGATCTCCAGCTCTAATTGAAATTGACGGGGGTGTAACGTTGGAGAATGCCAAATCTATTTTAGATGCGGGAGCCGATGTGCTGGTTGCCGGAAATACTGTTTTTAAATCGCCGGATCCATCCGCCACCATTTCCGCATTAAAAAATACAGGCCGCTGAATTCACCCGGCAAGATTCAATTAACTTCATGCCATGAGACTGCTTCCTGCATTTTTACTTTTACTTTTTCCCATTCAAATTTTTTGCCAGGCTAAAACTGCCACCGTTTCAGGCAAAGTGCTGGATGAAAATGACAATCCGGTAGCCAATACCTCTGTTACTATTCTGGGAAAGAAAACGGGAACTGCCACATCCGAAAATGGTTCGTTCCGAATTATGGTGCCATCCCATAGTGCATTTGCTCTCATTTTTTCGCATACGGGATACCGGGTAGAGCAAAAGAATTTTTACCTGTCGCCCGGAGAGGAGGAAATAGTTACCATCACACTCAGGGTTTCTTCGGGTACACTCGATACCGTTGTGGTAGCGGATACCCGTAGCCGTAGGGAAGCCGGACTGTTGCGGGTGAATCCCAAAACGGCCGTTCGGATACCCAGTACAACCGGCGGAATTGAAGCCATGATTAAAACCCTGGTAGGGAGCAATAATGAGCTCACCTCCCAATACAATGTTAGGGGAGGAAATTATGATGAAAACATCATTTATATTAATGATTTTGAAATTTACCGGCCCTATCTGGTTAGCAGCGGGCAACAGGAAGGGCTCAGTTTTATCAATCCGGAAATGACCCGGAATGTAAATTTTTACACCGGAGGTTTCCCCGCCAGGTATGGCGATAAAATGAGTTCGGTGCTGGATATTCAATATAAGGTACCCGTTAAATTTGAAGGTGCCGCATACCTCAGCCTGCTCGAACAGGGTTTAACTCTGGGCGGTGTATCCAAAAATAAAAAAATCAATTTTTTGGGCTCTGTAAGAAATAAGAGCAACCGAAATTTACTCAGTTCACAACCCACTGTGGGCGCTTATATCCCTTCCGCATCCGATTTCCAAGGTTATATTAGTTATACCTTTTCATCGAAATTAAAGGTAGATGCGTTGGGTATCTATTCTACCTCCCGCTTCCGATATTATCCCGAATCAGTTAAGAAAACATCCTCTGTTTTTTCACCCTTATTTACCGCCAACCTGGGTCTGGATATTTATTTTGAAGGCCAGGAAATAGACCGCTACAAAACCTCCCTTCTGGGTTTATCTGTTGAGCACAAACCCAATTCGAACCTAAAACTGAAATGGATGCTGAGCCGGTTTACCGATGTGGAAGAAGAAAATTACGATATTGGAGGCACCTACCTTTTTGGCGACAGGGACTTCGATAACAGCAGCGCTACCTTTGGTGAAATTATAAATCCATTGGGGGCCGGGTATTATCAAAACTATGGAAGGAACAAACTAAATATCGACTTACTAACGGTTGCGCACAAAGGCTCATTCGATAAGGGGAAACACTTTTTTCAATGGGGAGTAAATTTTGAACGTGCTTCCATTCACGACAAGCTGAAACAATGGGAATACCAGGATTCTGCCGGCTATTCCCTTCCCTACCACAGTTCGGGGTTAGCTATTTATAATTCGATGGAAGGGATAACCAAACTTGACATTAATCGCTTTAGCGGGTACATCCAGGATAATATCCACCTCTTTACTTCAAACACCGACATTACGATACAACCAGGCGTTAGGCTGAACTATAATAACCTCAATAACGAATGGCTTATCAGCCCCCGGATCCAGGCAAGCTTAAAACCCGCATGGAAACGGGATTTTGTATTCCGCCTTGCAGCTGGCATTTACGATCAGCCTCCCTTTTACCGGGAGTTAAAAAATTACGATGGTACCCTGAATACCCAAATTAAGGCTCAAAAAAGTATGCAGGTAGTTGGCGGTTTTGATTACCAGTTTAAAGGATTTGGAGGTAGGGCATTCCGTTTTTCAACAGAAGCCTATTATAAATATATTCAAGACCTCATTCCATACGATATCGATAATGTAAAGATCAGATACCTGGGTACTAATAATGCAAAAGGCCGTGTGGCCGGGATAGAAATGCGGTTATTCGGAGAACTGGTGGAAGATGCAGAAAGCTGGCTGAGCATCGGTATCATGAATGCGCAGGAAAATCTTGACAATGATAAATATGCGGATTACCTGAATGCTGCCGGAGAAGTAATTACTGCGCAAACCTCCGATAAAGTAGTGGTGGATAGCGTCATCCATCAAGTTGGCTGGTTACGCAGGCCTACAGACCGGCGGATAACCATTGGCCTATACCTCGAAGATTATCTTTCCACCAATAAAAATTTTAAATTCCATCTCAACATGTTGTATGGAAGTAATATGCCATACAATATTCCGGGAAGTGTTAAGTACAGAAACGGACTAATCATAAATCCCTATATAAGGGTAGATGTGGGGTTCAGTGCCCTTTTGCTGAGTGAAAAATACAAACGAAGAAGCCACGCTCCCTTTCGCGCATTTGAAAACATTTGGGCGAGCCTCGAAGTTTTTAACCTGATAAACCGACCCAACACCATTTCGTACCAGCTCATAAAAGATTTTTCAAACACAACCTACGCCATTCCAAACAGACTTACCCCCAGGCTTGTAAATATAAAACTGCTTGCCCGGTTCTAGTAACAATCAGGTTACCTCCATACATTCCAAAACAATTTAACTTTTCCACGAAAAATGTTGCTTTGTGAATAAGTAAATTCGTACTTCAGTATTAATAATAATTAATATTGAAGCAGACATTTGAACACCGGCTTTTTATTACGCTAAAACCTAAAGATTTGACAGAAACCATCATCAGCCTCGAAACGGTAAATCCCATTGAATTTTTTGGTGTTAACAACGGTAAACTCGATATTCTCAAAAAGAAATTTCCCCTCCTGAAAATCCTGAGCCGCGGCACTCAGCTTAAACTGAGTGGGGCTCCCGAACAAATTGAGGAAGCAAAAGAGAAAATTGTTTTGCTAATCCACTACCTCGAACGCAATGGGCACATGAGTGAAAATTATTTTGACCAGATACTCGGGGGAGATGATGAAAAAGTAGTGGATAATTTCATGGACCGCAACCCCAATGATGTGTTGGTTTTTGGTCCGAATGGGAAAACCGTAAGGGCGCGTACTGCCAATCAAAAGATGATGGTTACCGCCTGCGATAAAAATGATATCGTATTTGCCATTGGGCCTGCCGGTACCGGTAAAACTTATACGGCGGTTGCACTTGCCGTAAGGGCACTTAAAAATAAAATGGTTAAGAAAATCATCCTTACTCGCCCAGCGGTTGAAGCAGGAGAAAGCCTGGGCTTCCTACCCGGCGACCTGAAAGAAAAAATTGATCCCTATCTCCGCCCCTTGTATGATGCCCTGGATGACATGATCCCCGCCGATAAACTCGGATATTATATGAGTACCCGCACCATTGAAATTGCCCCCTTAGCGTATATGCGCGGACGTACGCTGGATAATGCTTTTATCATCCTGGATGAAGCCCAAAATGCGAACGATCTGCAAATAAAAATGTTCCTGACCCGCATCGGCCCCAATGCAAAGGCAATAATCACAGGCGACCCCACCCAGATCGACCTTCCTAAAAATCAGCACAGTGGCCTGTTTAAAGCCACAAAGATTTTAAAAAATATTGACGGTATTTCCCATATTGAACTGGATGAGGAAGATGTGGTTCGCCATAAACTGGTTAAATCCATCATCAAAGCCTACAACAAATTTGATGAACATCACGCAGATGATCGTCATAAAGAAAAGTAAAACCGTTTTCTCTTTACTACTGATCATTTCCTGCTGGTTTGGGATTCAGGTACTTCCATCAGGATGTTCCTCCATTGAGGACAAACAGGCAGAAACGGCCCCCCAAAAAATTAAGGTTGCAGACACCTTATCCTATCTGAAAAAAATTGATTCCATTACCGGCTTTTTGCAAACCGGCGACCTGGTTTTCAGGATGGGAAATGATTTTGCCAGCCAGACCTTTGCCAACATGAATAAATCAGACAAACGATTCTCTCATGTTGGTATGATCAGCATGAAAAGTGGGAAACCTATGGTTTATCATTGCCTGGGAGGAGAATTTAACCCCGATCAAAAAATGTTACTTGAACCCCTTCGTCCATTTCTTTCACCAGAGGCAAATAGTGCCTTTGGTATTTACAGGATAAAGGAAACACCTCCCCAAAAATTGATTTTGAAAATATTAGACAGCCTCTATATATCCGGTGTCCGCTTTGATTTGAAATTTGATTTAAAAACGGATGACCGGCTATATTGTTCTGAAATGCTGTACAAGATACTTAGGAAAATAGCTCCCCACTTATCGTTAAAAATTGCAGAAGCCGGCGGGGTGAGTTATGTATCCACCGAAACTTTTACGCAGTCTCCAGGGATGAAACCATTAATTTATGCCAAACTAAATTAAGCATTAACTATCTGATATGTTTCAAAATTATAAACCTTCGGGTTTGAGTGAAAATTAAAAACCTAACCTTTCCTGTAAGCCAGATCAGTATTTATTAAAGTGGCAATTAAACTACTCCACCCTGTTTGGTGAGAAGCGCCTAACCCTTGAGCCGTATCGCCGTGATAATATTCATAAAACTGCAAGAGGTTCCTATTTTCCAGCCGTTGGTAAAACCAGTTCTCATCTCCGTGAACCGGGCGGGTATAATTTTTATCCTGTTGGAAGGAAGACAAAATTCTATCGGAAAGCATTTGGTATATAATGGCCAGGTTAACCTTGTTTTGAGTATTTGTTGGGAAAGAGACCTTAAACTCATCGCCATAAAAACTATACAATTCCCGGAGAGTATTGATAATCAGAAAATTCAATGGCATCCATACCGGCCCTCTCCAATTACTATTTCCTCCAAACATAGAGTCCTGGCTTTCACCTGGCTGATACCACACCGAAAATTTCTGCTGACCTAACTGTAAAATAAAGGGATGCTCCTGGTGAAATTTTGACATAGCCCTGATACCGCCATTCGACAAAAACTCATTTTCATCAAACATAACTGCCAGCAGTTTTTCCATTCGTCCTTTCGGTAAAAGGGTGATGAGGATATGGCCTTCATCGCTGGTTTCCTGGCAGGGCAGAAATTTATTTTTTCGAAGGCGGTAGCTCCGGATATAATCCATCCTTTTCTTAAAATCGGGCAAATTTTCCAATGTTTCCCTGGAAATAATACCCACATTAAACAGGACACTTAATCCAACCATGGACCGGACTTTCATGGATATCCTGCTTCCATCTTTGAGATGAAGGCGATCATAGAAAAAATTATCATTATCGTCCCACAGGGTATCATTAAGAGAGGAAGCGATCAACACAAAATGTTCGTAAAACTTGGTCACCATATCTTCATAACTACTATCTGTCTGTACAATTTCCAAGGCGATCTCCATCATACTTAAGGCAAACATTCCCATCCACGCAGTAGCATCTACCTGTTCTAAAAATACACCGGGTGGTAAACTATCCCGATCAATTACCCCGATGTTATCCAATCCTAAAAAACCGCCAGTGAACACATTGTTTTCATTCTCATCTTCCCGGTTTGCCCACCAGGTAAAATTGATCATTAACTTTTCAAAGATCCTTTTCAGAAAATGAATGTCGGCATGATGATGAACCTCCTTTTCAATTTTATAAATTTGGAGGGCGGCCCATGCCTGAATAGGTGGATTTACATCACTGAAGTTCCATTCATACGCAGGTATTTGTCCGAAAGGATTCATAAACCATTCCCTGCATAATAGGATCAATTGATTTTTGGCAAATACCGGATCAACCATGGCCATTGGAATACAGTGAAAGCAGAGGTCCCAGGCGGCAAACCAGGGATACTCCCATTTATCCGGCATAGAAAGAACGTCTGCAATTTTCAGGTGTTTCCAATTTGCATTTCTTCCGTTCTCTCTTTCCTTAGGTGGCAGTACAATGCCCGGATCTCCTTCAAGCCATTGCTCTACATCATATTGATAGAATTGTTTCGTCCATAGCAATCCTGCCAATGCCTGTCGCTGGATTCCTTTTATGTCTTCGGAACAACCGGAGGGAGCCAGCCCTTCATAAAATTCATCGGCTTCCATCTTCCTTTGAATAAATATGCCATCAAATGTTTCGTTAAAAGGATTACCTAATTTATCCGTACTAATCCTAAGTTTAATTTTTGAAGTCTCACCTGGAGAAATATTCAGGCGAAATACAGGCGCAAATTTTGTTCCCCTTTTATTTGTTCGCAAAGCCTGATAAATTGAATTATTATTTTCAGCTATGGCATCCTGAAATGCATCTTTCACGAAAGGGGATGGATTATTTGTTCCAAATATTCGCTCCCGGTTGGTTTCATTTTCTGTCATCAGGGTTTCGGCAGTACCCTCAAAATA
Source organism: uncultured Ferruginibacter sp. (assembly GCA_964647915.1). Classification (GTDB taxonomy): domain Bacteria; phylum Bacteroidota; class Bacteroidia; order Chitinophagales; family Chitinophagaceae; genus Ferruginibacter. The sequence goes on from CAZYKA010000002.1 coordinate 22,424, forward strand.
AAAATAATAGGTTCCCAGGATTTCATGAGTGGCCTGAACCACTCCCAACTTCCCATCAGAAAAAACAGATTCCAATTCAGGCTTTTGCTGTAAATCTCCATCAAGCCACCGATTACGAAACCAAAGGGTAGGCAACAAAATAATTTCACCCATTTCCTCTGCATGATTCGTAACCCTTACCTCTATGCAAATATCTTCCTCATGAATTTTTGCATAGATTACTTTTACATCAAAGTATTTGTTATTCTTAAAAATGCCTGTATCCAGCAATTCGAATTCTCCATCTGTTTTAGATCGCTTCCTGTTTTCTTCCAGCAACTGATCATAAGGAAAGGGCTCCTGTGGGTATTTATACAAATACTCCATGTAATAATGAGTGGGAATATTATCTAAATAATAATACAATTCCTTTACATCTTCCCCATGATTGCCCTCCGAATTAGTGAGGCCAAATAATCGTTCTTTCAAAATGGTATCCTTTCCATTCCACATGGCCATTGCAAAACACAAATTCTGGTGCATATCACTAATCCCGGCAAGGCCATCTTCACCCCAACGGTAGGTGCGGCTTCTGGACTGATCATGAGTAAAGTAACTCCATGCATCACCATGAACACTGTAATCTTCCCTTACGGTTCCCCATTGGCGTTCACTTAAATAGGGCCCCCATTTTTCAAGGGGCACTTCCTTTAAGGCATTCGCATTCAGCCTGGATTGTTCGGCAGTCATAGTTTTTGAATAATTCTTCAAATGAAAAGAATGCAGGGCATTTTATCCTCCGGTGGCAAATCCCTCAAAACAGGTCATACCACCATCTATAAATATACTGGCACCTGTAATGTAATCGCTATCATCACTGGCTAAAAAGACGGCAAGCTTTCCTATATCTTCAGGAATTCCTATACGCTGATAAGGGATCAAATCCATTAACTTATCATAAGCCGAAGCCGTATCCCATGCGGCTTTATTTATAGGGGTTTTGATAGCTCCAGGGCAAATACTGTTAGCCCTAATTTTATCTTTACCATATTCCTGGGCGATGGTTTGCATCAGCATTTTTATTCCCCCTTTACTGGAAGCATAGTTTGCGTGCCCCGACCAGGGAATCATTTGGTGAACACTACTCATGCAAATAATTTTTCCGCAGGCAACAGATCTTTCGGGAACAATCCCGCGCCGTAAAAATTCTTTGATAGCCTCCCGAGCACATAAAAACTGTCCGGTTAAATTAACATCAATCACAAACTGCCATTGAGCCAGGGTCATTTCATGAAATTTCGCATCCCGTTGAAGGCCGGCATTATTCACCAGGATATCCACCGTATCAAAATGATTTATGGTCTGCTGAAACATGCGTATCACCTCGTCTTCTTTGCTCACATCAGCCTGTATTGCTACCGCATCAGCTCCCAGCGATTTAATTTTATCTACCACCGCATTCGCTGCATCAGGATTAACCACATAATTTACTACCACATTAGCGCCCGACCCGCCCAGCGCGATTGCCACACTTTCGCCAATTCCTGAGTTGGCACCGGTTACAATGGCGGTTTGTTTCAACAATTTTCTTTCTTCCATAAAATTTAGATTTATACAGGCTTCTTTCTGTATTTCACCTTATAAATAAGAATAATCACCGCAAACACAAGGGTTATAGCATTAGCTACAATAATGGGGATATCAGCACTCAATATCCCAAAAACCAACCATAACAAGGTGCCGGTAGAAAAAAGCAAATACATAAACAAGGAAATGCTGTGGGTATCTTTTGTACGTATAGTTTTAACAGCCTGAGGTAAAAAAGACCCCGTAGTTAATGCCGCAGCAACAAATCCGATAATAGTAACGAAAGTCATAAGCCAATGCAGAGGGCAGAACCTTCCTTTCAAAAAGCGAACAGACAAATTTAAAATTAAACTGTTAAACAGAAATATATTCCACAGAGATTAACATTTTGATAGCCGACTCCCGATGAGCCATTCCATTTCATCCCTCAATTCTTCCAGCTATCCATACGATTACATATAAAGTTCGCCACCAAAACCCGGAAAGTTTGGGAAGGATAACACATCATGAAGAATCGTCATAAATATTAAAATAAATATTTACTTTTACGCCTATCAAAAAAAACAATATGAAAAAGTTCTTACTTGCTGCTTTCGCTTTTGGCGCTATTTTATATGTTGGATGTAAATCACAGGCCGAAGACCCAAAATCTGTTTTGGTTCAATTTTTTGAAGCATTAGGAAAAAAGGATATTGCCAAGGCCAAGACCCTGGCTACCAAAGACTCTGAATCGATGATCAGCATGATTGAAATGGGTATGAATATGGCTAAAGACAAGGAAGAAATGCCCAAATTCAACGCTAATGATATGGAATTTGGAGAAGCTAAAATTGATGGCGACAAAGCCACTATACCCGTTAAGGAAAAAAAGAGCGGAGAAACCATGAATTACACGCTGAAAAAAGAATCAGGAAAATGGAAAGTGGCCTTCGATAAATCATCCATGATGGAAATGGGAATGGAAAAAATGAAAGAGGAAGGAATTAACCCAACCGACAGCATCGATAAGGTTCGGCAGGAACTCGAAAACATAAACCTCGATTCTATAAAAGGTAAAATAGATGAAGGCGGCAAGATGCTGGATTCTGCCAAAAAAGAACTGGATAAATTAAAATAATATCCGTTTTATTAAATCATTTATTAAAAGCTGCCCATAACCGGGTGGCTTTTTTAATTCCCCCCTATCATAAATTAAAACCTCCCGGTACTCCGTAAATTGAAAGAAAACATACCTAACTTTATAGTCATCAAAAAAACAATGAAAATACTTACCATATTGGGAGCCTGCCTCTTTTTCCTGGCATGTAATAATCCCAAAAAAGAAAGACCAGCCGACGCCCTGGAAACCGGCAGGGTCTTCATCAGGGCAAGCCTCGATGGAGATTTTAAAACGGCAGAAAACCTGTTGTATAAGGATTCGCTCAATGTCCAGTTTTTTGATACTTATAAAACGCTCTTTTCCCGGCTCGGTCCCGATAAAAAGAAACGATACAAAGAATCGAATTATAACATTAATAAATACGAGGATATTAATGATTCCACTACCATCATTAACTATTCCAATTCCTATATGAACCGGCCAATGGAAATTAAAGTGATAAAGAAAGACGGAGCGTGGTGGGTTGATTTCAAATATGTTTCTTCCGGAAACCTGCCCATTGATTAGGGTTATTGAATCGGGGTAACGCTGTATTGCCCGGAAGGTAAATCAGGCGTGGATTTCCTTATCTTACCTGTCTAATTTGCCTATATACCATTCAGGCGCTGTACTTAAATAATATTTCTGATGAAAAGACCATGGCCCGCAATTTTTTTAATTGCCACATCCTTTGGATTAGGATTCACTTTTAAATCTATCATTTCCAATTCACCTAAAACAGATCAAAAAATGAAAAAGGTTACAGGCATTGGCGGAATATTTTTTAAATGCAAGGACCCCCAAAAAATGCGAGACTGGTATAAAGCTAACCTGGGTTTGCAGACAAACCAATATGGAGCGGTATTTGAATGGTATCAGGGAGCAGACAGTACAAAAAAGGGGTTTTCTCAATGGAGCCCGTTTAAGGAAGACACAAAGTATTTTGAGCCTTCAAAAAAGGAATTCATGATTAACTACAGGGTAGAAAACCTGGAAGCCCTCTTAGAAGAATTACAGAAAAGCGGCGTAACCGTTTTGGACAAAATCGAATCTTACGATTACGGAAAGTTTGTCCATATCCTGGATCCCGAAGGGAATAACATTGAACTATGGGAGCCCAATGATGAGGCCTATGAGAAAATGGGCAAGCAAATGGGCGCCGAAACAACCAAATAAACAAACGTTTCCCAATTTATTAAAATTAAATTCATATATGTTCGTACTTCACCCCTGGCATGGCGCAGAAACTGGTAGCAACTATCCCCAACGTGTGAATGCACTTATCGAAATACCACAAGGTAGCCGTTGTAAATATGAAATAGATAAACAAACGGGATTGCTAAAACTCGACCGGGTGATATACTCATCCTTCCATTACCCGATTAATTACGGATTTATTCCACGTACCCTGGGAGAGGATGGAGACCCACTGGATATTCTGGTTATGTGCAGCGAAAGCGTGCATCCGCTTTGCCTGGTAGATGCGAAAGTTATCGGGAATATGCAAATGGTTGATACCGGGGTTATGGACGATAAGATTATTGCGGTTGCTGCAAACGATCCTTCCGTAAATCATTATAATGAAATTAATGACCTCCCTCCCCACTTTTTTGCCATCCTGAAGAATTATTTCGAACAGTACAAAGTACTGGAGAATAAAAAAGTACTGATTGATGATTTCCAGGATAAACAAACTGCATATAAAATCATTGAAGCTGCCGTCTTTGCTTATAAAGAAAAATACTCTCAAAATCTTGAAAATTAAATCCCGGCATATGGATTTACAAACCATTCTCATCCTTCTCGTTTTGGGTATTGCCGCAGGCATGTTAAGTGGTTTGGTAGGGGTAGGTGGCGGAATAATTATTGTACCCGGGTTAATTTTCTTTCTTACATTCTCTCAAAAAATGGCCCAGGGGACCTCTCTCGGAATCCTATTATTGCCTATTGGGATATTGGGGGTAATCCAATACTATAAACAAGGGTACATTGATATGAAGGTAGTGGCACTCATTTCCCTTGGCTTTTTAGCGGGTAGTTATTTTGGAAGCAAATGGGCCCTGGCTTTATCGCAGGAATCACTAAAAAAAATATTTGCAGTCTTTTTAATCCTGATGGCAATAAAGTTGCTTTTTTTCGACACCTCCCCTGCTTCCCGGAATACCAAAACAAAACTGGAATCAAAGCAATCTCCCTGATTATGGAAATTTAACTTCCCCGCATCTATGCATTATCATTTTATTGGATGATTAAAAAACACCAGCACGAAAACCTTACCAACCAGGAATTACTCGATCGGTACTATCTGGATGGCGACCTTGAATGGCTTGGTATTTTATTCCCTCGATTTACAATGTTGTTATACGGGCTTTGTTTCAAATACCTGAGAAATGAAGAAGAGGCCAAAGATGCCGTCCAACAGGTCTTCTTAAAAGCAATTCCCGAACTCGCAAAATACAAGGTTACTTACATTAAAAGCTGGTTGTACATGATTGCCAAAAACTATTGCCTGATGCAATTAAGGGGATCTGCCAACCGGCCGGTCGAATTAACAGCGGCCTATGCCGTGAACGGCGATGAGGAGGAGGAAAAAAAGTTGGCAATCGAAAAAGAAAACGACCTGGAGGCTTTGGAAAATGCCATTTCAGTGCTAAACAGAGAGCAGCAGCTTTGCATAACTTTGTTTTATCTTAAAAAAAAATCGTATCACCAGGTAAGTGAAGAAACGGGATTTTCACTCATGCAGGTGAAAAGTCATATCCAAAATGGGAAACGGAATTTAAAATTAATTTTATCCAGGGGTCAAAATGAGTGATGAACGGAAAGATATATTACCCGATGAAGGATTCCCAGGGGAAGAACTCCTGAAAAAATACCTCAGCAATCAATTGCCGGAAGAGGAAAGGCATAAGCTGGAGTTGGAGATGTTGAATGACCCCCTGTTAGCAGAGGCGATGGAAGGACTGGAAGCAATTCCCCCAAATAATATCCATAAGACTGTAAACCGGATAAACCTGGATTTTCAAAAAACGATTGCTAAACGAAAAGGGAAGAAAAGGAAAAGGAAAATTGCAGAACAACCAATTACCATCCTTGCTATCATCCTTATCTTGTTGCTTTGTGTTATAGCCTATCTTGTTATCCGAAAATTCACCTGATTCTTATTTTATGCAAGGAATTTTTGGGAGAGGATAACTTATCCTTATTTAACCGGAAAAGATTATTCTTTTTTCAACCCTTGCGCCTTCCTTGCGCTATCCATTTTTAATGCCGCCGAATCGGTCCACCGATTGATGATTTCCCGAGCAGAATCCACCGCTGCTTTATTATTGGGGCCAATACCTTCATCGGAATGCTTTGCACTATCCGAATTCTTATTGTTGCAGGCCATGAGGCAGGATAAAAAGAAAAAAAAGAAGAATAGCCTTTTCATATTAGGGGTGTATTGGAGGAGATAAATGACAGAGATCCGGAAAAAAATTCCAATTCTATTTTTTTCGGAAGAATAAACGAACTGGCACTCCGGTAAACTCAAAATTTTCCCTCAGTTTATTTTCCAGGTAATTCCTATAGGGAGTTTTAATCTCATCCGGATAATTGGCAAAAAATGCGAAACTTGGAATCCGGGTTGGCAATTGAGTAACATATTTTATTTTCACCGCATTTCCCCGTACAACGGGGGGGTGGAAGGCCTCAATTGCCTTTAGCATCACATCATTAAGTTTTGAGGTAGGCAATTTCCGGTTTTTATTTTCAAACACCGTTAATGCCATTTCAATACTTTGAAAAATTCTTTGTTTCTGTTGAACGGAAATAAAAATTACAGGTACGTCCGAAAAGGGAGCCAGCCTTTGTTTCAATTCCTTTTCATAATCCCGTGCGGTATTTGTTTCTTTCTCTACCAGGTCCCATTTATTCACCAATATCACGATGCCCTTACCTTTCTTGGCTGCCAACGAAAAAATGGAAAGGTCCTGGGCCGTTATCCCCTTACTGGCATCCAGCAACAACATACAAACGTCTGCTTCATCCATGGCTTTAATGGCCCGGATTACAGAGTAAAATTCCAGATCCTCATGTACTTTGGCCTTACGCCGAATCCCTGCCGTGTCAATCAGGATAAAATCTTTATTAAACAGGTTGTACCGGGTATGAATGGTATCCCGGGTTGTTCCGGCAATATCACTCACTATAGTTCGTTCGCTCCCAATTAGTGCATTCAACAGAGAGGATTTTCCAACATTGGGTTGACCGATGATGGCAAACTTGGGAAGTTGATCCTGGCTCTCATTTTCAATAACGGTTTCATCAGGTATCAGGTTCGCAATGGCATCCAGCAATTCGCCGGTACCACTTCCACTAATAGACGAAAGAAAAAAAATGTTTTCAAAGCCCAGGCTATAAAATTCTGAGGCCTCCATCAACCGGTTATGATTATCTACTTTATTAACTACCAGAAAGACCTGTTTTTGGGATCGACGCAACATTTCGGCCATAGAATCATCGAGGTTTGTAATACCGGTGCTGGCATCCGTCATGAAAATGATTGCATCCGCTTCCTCCATGGCAATGAGTACCTGCCTTCGAATTTCCCTTTCAAATACATCATCACTTCCGGCCACAAAGCCGCCGGTATCAATTACATTAAATGATTTTCCGGCCCATTCTGCCACCCCATACTGCCTGTCGCGCGTTACCCCGCTTACATCATCCACAATCGCTTTCCGTTGTTCGAGCAGGCGGTTAAAGAATGTGCTTTTTCCTACGTTAGGTCTGCCGGTTATGGCTACTGTAAAACTCATGATTCGTTTTAATATCCGTACTCTTTTAAATACAGTTCGTTATCGCGCCATTTAGGGCGCACCTTTACAAATAATTCAAGAAACACCTTTTGATCCAGAAACAATTCTATATCCTGTCTTGCCCTGGTACCCAAATCTCTGATCATTTTTCCTCCCTTCCCCAAAATAATCGCTTTTTGCGATTCTCGCTGCACAATTATATCGGCCATAATTTTAATAAGGGTCGATTTTTCTTTAAAGGATTGTACCAACACGGCAGTTTGATATGGCAATTCTTCCTGAAACAATTCAAAAATTTTTTCCCGGATTATTTCGGAAATAAAAAATTTCATCGGAAGGTCGCTCAATTCATCTCCCTCATAAAATTTTTCTCCTTCGGGAATAAACTCCAGCACCTTCTCAATGAGTTGTTCAATTCCACTTTTTTTAAGTGCTGAAATTTCCAGCATATACTTAATGTAAGGCCTCTCTGAAAAAAGTTCCCGGGCGTTTTTCAATTGTAAGGCAGTGGCCAGGTCGGCTTTATTAAATACCAATAGGGCTGGTGCCTTAAGTTTCAATGAATCAAACAGGGCGAGGTCTTCGGTAAGGTCTTTGCAGGCATCAACCACCAGGAGCGCCAGGTCGGCATCTTCCAAACCCGACTTTACTGCATGCATCATTTTCTCATGTAACCGATATTTCGGTTCAATGATACCGGGGGTGTCCGAAAAAATCAATTGGTAATTGTCTTCCGTTAATATGGCTTTAATACGATGGCGGGTAGTTTGGGCTTTGTGGGAAACAATTGAAAGTTTCTCCCCCATAATCGCATTTAGCAACGTGCTCTTCCCGGCATTGGGCCTTCCAAATATGCTGATGAAACCTGCTTTCATTATAATGGCGGCAAAGCTATCCTATTTATTTCAGTGGTAAAAACTATAAAAAAAACCGCCCTAAGGGCGGTCTATTAAAAAGATTAAGAATTTCTATTGTTTTGCGAAATGAAGGCTGTAGGTAGTGGTAATCGGGCCCACAGATGCGGAATTATCTGCATTAAATCCATTGCAATCCCAACCCGTAACTAATAAATCAGTTACTCCATAACCTATATTGATTGTTATTTTCCCATTCACTATATCCCAGGTCCCAGTTTCATTATCGGCACAACTGGCTTCATTTGTATAGGTAGCTGATTTATCTGCATTTAAATGATACACCCCCGATTTCTCACAGGAAGTAAGGGTGGATGAAAGGTCCTGCTCGGGCTGGCTGGTTATTTTTGCCGAATACTTGGTAAGTTTATAATTGCCCGCCATGGCAACTACAGAAACCTCGCAGGAATTCGATTTGCTTTTTTTACAGGATGCAAAAACACTAATTAAGAGTACAGCTAAAAATGCTTTTTTCATATTTATTTTATTTTTAAGATAAACTGAAAAATAAAACAATTATTTTTTTATAATATGTTAATTAAATGTTAATGACAGTTTATAAAATAAAAAAACAGGCCTAAGCCTGTTGATGTTGCGAAGAGAAGGATCGAACTTCTGACCTTCGGGTTATGAGCCCGACGAGCTACCGCTGCTCTACTTCGCGATGCAAATATATCGTATTATTCCTTTGATGCCAAAATATCTATTTTAGAAGAATGAAAAAGATCATCCGATTTGCACTCCTTCTTGTATTATTTTCGTCCTGTAGCAAAAAGGTCAAAGAATCATCCGATCAACTTTACTCCCGTCATCTCCAAAGGAATGTTCAACTGTCTATAATCCGAACGCCCCTGCCAGAAAATAAAACGGGTATAAGCCTCCTGATTTTAAATGATGGTCAGGATATCCAGGAACTGGGTTTGAAAAACCAATTAGACAGCCTTTGGCGAAAGGGAATACTTTCGCCGGTGCTGGTAGTGGCGGTACATGCCGGCGATCGCCTTCGGGAATATGGAATAGCCGGGATTCCGGATTATCAAAACAGGGGCGACCGGGCCGATAAATATGATTCCTTCATCAACAATGAACTATATCCTTATATCAAGAAAAAAACCGGTATCCGAAGTTTCAAGAATGTGGCCATTGCCGGATACTCCCAAGGTGGGCTTTCCGCCTTTGATATTGCCTGGAATAATGCGGCCAGATTTAATAAAGTAGGCGTTTTTTCCGGTTCCTTTTGGTGGCGCAATAAAGATTCTGCTGATCCGGATTATAAGGATTCCATAAATAGGATTGCAATCAATATGATTCGTACTTCCCGAAAAAGACCCAACATTAAGATGTGGTTTTATGCAGGAGACAAGGAAGAAACAAGCGACCGGGACAAAGATGGAATAATTGATGTGGTGGATGATACCCGGGACCTGATCAATACCTTGTATGATAAGAAATCGGTAACAGCTTCAGATATCACATGGATTGAATCTCCTGGTGGTACGCATGATTATCACTCCTGGACAAAAGCATTGCCCTCCTTCCTGGTTTGGGCATTTGGGAAAAATGATTAATCCTTCTTCAGGATTGAACTTGCGCCGGAACTGTGTTCCTTAAGCAGGCTCGCATTTCCCTTATACCGTATATCACTTGCCCCACTTGCATTTGCGGTAAGGAGGGTATTGGCAGTAATAAAAACATCCGACGCCCCCGACGCATTGGCAAGGCAGGTATCTGCAACTAACCCATACCCATGAACATCACTTGCCCCGCTGGTTACTATATTCACCGTGGTGGCCTTGCCATTTATTTTTGCATCAGAGCCATTGGAGAGATTCAGGTTGAGTTGATTCAGACTTACTTCTCCATTAAAACTACTGCCCGAGGTGGCCCTTATGCTGAGCGCTTCCCCTTTTACCATTCCTAATATGGTTACACTGGATCCATTACTAACCCGTATATCTTTGAGTTGAATAAAGGATATATATGCATTGGCTGTTGAACGCTGATATGAACAACCGGGTATTTTTTGGAAACTGATATTCAATACATCATTCGAAATACTGGCTTTAATAGTGCTGCCACAATTAGGTTTATTCCCACTTGCTGCCATTGAAATGGTATCAGATTGAGAAAGAAAAACGTGAATTCCATCGGAAACTTCAATAGCATTAAAGGTGCCAGAAATTACTACAGGTACTGCATTCTCATCCAATACGATTTGTTTTTGACCAATAACCAGGTTAGAAATGGAGAAAAGGACTATTAAGACGAGGAATTTCTTTTTCATACATAGCAATTTTGATACAAACTGAAACGGTTGAACCGTAAAAAAGTTACAAGTTTTAAAAAAGTAACGGATTCTGCCTAATTTTGCATTTCGATCTTATTAAAAATTTACTGCAAGATTACCGGGGTGCTTTTATAAAGGCTGAGATTAAACCCGAAAACCTGCTCAGGATAATGCCTGCGAAGGGAGAATCAACCGCAATTTCACGCCGGTACCTGCACAAATCTTTTTACATGAAAAATGGATTCCTGTTGCTGGCACTTTTATGCCCGGTGTATATTTTCGCCCAAAAAAAGAATATTACCGATACCTCTCTTCTGCAACCAGTTGAAATTGTGGCTACAAGGGCTTCAGATTATAGCCCCGTTACCCAAACCACCGTTTCCAAAGCCCAGCTTGAGAAACTCAATTATGGCCCCGACTTACCATTTTTGCTTGATCAGACTCCCGGAGTGGTAGTAAATTCCGATGCGGGGAATGGGGTTGGATATACCGGCATCCGGATACGCGGTTCAGATGCCAGTCGTATAAATGTTAGCATCAACGGAATTCCCTTCAATGATGCAGAAAGTCAGGGAACTTTTTTTGTTGATATACCTGATATTGCTTCATCAACAGGAAGCATTCAGGTTCAACGGGGAGTAGGTACCAGTACCAATGGCACAGGTGCTTTTGGTGCGAGCATTAATTTAAATACCAACGAGATAAAGGTAGAACCTGCCTTCAGCCTGAATAGTAGTTTTGGTTCCTATCAGACTTTTAAAAATACGGTAGCATTTAACAGTGGCATTTTTAAAAAGCATTTTACTATCGATGGCAGGTTAAGTTACCTACGGAGTGATGGATATATAGACCGGGCCTTCAGCAGGTTAAAATCCGGTTTTTTAAGCGCCGCTTACATCACCCACAACAACTCAGTTCGATTCAATATAATATCCGGTAAAGAAAAAACTTATCAGGCATGGAATGGAATTGATGCATTGGCACTGGATACAAATCGTACTTACAATTCATCCGGTACAGAAAAACCAGGAAGCCCGTATTCAAATGAAACCGACAACTATACACAAAGTCATTACCAACTTTTTTACAACCACCAATTTTCACCAGCCTTTAAAACCAGCCTTGCCCTATTTCTGACCCGGGGCAAAGGGTATTACGAACAATATAAAGCCAGGGAAAATTTCTCGGATTATGGGTTGCCTGATTACCATAGTGGAACCGATGTAATTTCGCAGTCTGATATCATCCGAAGGTTATGGCTCAACAATTATTTTTACGGAAGCACTTTATCTGCAGAGTATAAAAGAAATAATACGAACCTCATATTGGGGGGATCCGTTACCGGATATAATGGGCAGCACTTCGGCAGAATCATCTGGGCGGAAATACAGGATGCCATCCCTAATGATTTCGAATGGTACAATGTAAATGCATTTAAGCACGATTTTGCTCTATATGGAAAATGGACTCAAAAAATTAAGGGTCGTTGGTTTACCTACCTGGACCTTCAGGGCAGATTGGTAAATTATAAGATTAATGGATTCAGAGAGAACCCTGCCCTTGATTGGAACAACAAATATTTCTTCTTAAATCCCAAGGCCGGTATCACTTATCGCAGCGCAAAACTTACCGGGTACATTTCTTTTGGGAAAGCGGCCAAAGAACCCAATCGCGATGATTTTGAAGCGGCTGTTTATGAAAAACCCAAAGCTGAGAAACTATATGATTTGGAGGCCGGTTTTCAAATAAAGAATAAGACCCATACAGTGGGTGTCAATCTATATTATATGTCTTATAAAGACCAACTTATTCTTACCGGAAAAATAAATGATGTGGGGGCCTATACCAGAACCAACACTCCACAAAGTTACCGGGTTGGTATGGAAGCACAGGCAAGTGCACCAATCCTACCCTGGTTTTCCCTAAGTGGAAATATCTGCGTAAGCAAAAACAGGGTTAAAGAATTTTCTGAATTTATTGATGACTATGATAATGGGGGACAAAATGAAAAGCAATACCATAATACACCCATTGCATTTTCTCCTGGAATTACCGGCAGCCTTAACCTCGAATTAGCTCCGATTAAAGATATGACAGTTCACCTGGTAAGCAAATATGTGGGGAGACAATATCTCGATAATTCAGGGGTAAAAGAACGGAGTCTGGATCCCTATTTTTTGGAAAATATCATACTTTCCTATTCCTGGAAAATAAAAGGAACCAGGGAACTGGAATTCTTCTTTCATGCCAACAACATTTTCTCTAAAAAATACGAAGCGAATGGGTACAGCTATTCCTTTATTTATGATGGAAAATTAAATACCGAAAATTATTATTTTCCAATGGCACCCCTAAATGTAATGGGGGGAATAAATATTCATCTATAGTGTATCTCCCTGCATTGCTGCCCAGGCTACCATGCCACCTGCCAGGTTCTTTACATTTTGAAAGCCCATGGTTTCCAACATAAGGGAGGCCTGCATGCTCCGGTTACCACTTCTGCAGTAGCAAATCACCTCCTGGTCTTTCAGGTTTTCAATTTCATCAATTTGCATGGACATAATATTTCCTAACGGAATGGAAATTCCTCCAACATTGTAGGCTTCATGTTCGGCCGGTTCACGCACATCTAACAGATTTAAATTTTCTTTATCGGCCAACCGGGCCTTTAATTGTTCGCAGGTGATTAACTCCATGTTTAAGGATTAATTATTAAAGTATCCGCTTTCCTTTCTTTACTTAAAAACAGGTCCATAATCTGCCCTGCTTTCATAAACATCAGTTCTTTAGACGGGTTGTAACGGGGAGGATCCTGTTTCCAAATAAATGCAGCACTGGTATCCGTTACATCCGGATCCGGGATAATGGCACCAATTGTAATCTGATTTGAATCCAGGATGGGCCTGGCTTCAGAAAGGGTCATATTAACCAGGTCGGGAACTGGAAATTTTTCTTCAGAAAGCCCGCCGGCAATTACCAGGCTGATAGCACTTCCATAGGGTATTTTGGAACCAGGTTCAATGGCTCTGCCATTAAAGGATTGTTCCAAAACAGACCCTTTCATAAAATCGGGCCTACTGGTCGTGTCGCCAAGCTTCAGGTGGTTTCGGTCAAGAATAACCAGGGCATATCCCAGCGTTTTCCCTACCAGGTCGGGCACATCCACCAGCGGGAGGGTTAAGCGGTTAACGGTAAGAAATACAGTGCGGTTAACCTTTACCGTGCTATTGGGATCGGGTAGTTGTTTCAACACGGTGCCTTTTTGGGCCGTATCCACATAAACTGAATCCTGAATCAGGACATCAAATCCTTTGCTTTCTAAAAACTTCACTGCTTCCTCCGTACTTTTTCCGACAACTTCAGGTACTACAAGGTATTCGCCATGCCGGGTTATTTTTCCAAGCATCATCAAAACTCCAAAAATGATCAGCAAGCCCAGGATGCCTGCTACAAGGAGGTTTACCCAAAATGGTTTATGTGTTATAAACTTAAACAAAGCAACTGTTTTGTATAAAAGTAAATGAAATTAAAAAGATTATTCAAAACAGGATTCAATTAAGCGGGAATAGAAGTCCATTAAATTCCACCCATATGCTTTTACCTGCTGCGGTACAATACTGGCTTCACTTTGTCCTGGTACAGTATTAATTTCCAAAAGAAACGGCCGATTCAAATTCTCCTCAAAAATAAAATCCATACGCACAATACCATGGCAGTTGAATACGGTATAGGCCTTTAAAGCGGCTTCTCGTACCAGGTTAGCCATTCCTTCCTCTACCGGGGCAGGAGTAATTTCTTCACTTGCTCCTTCATACTTCGCTTCAAAATCGAAGAATTCGTTTTTTGAAATGATTTCCGTAATGGGCAGGCAGATAATTCCGGATTTCGTTTTCAGAACACCTATAGTCAATTCCCGTCCTTTAATAAATTCTTCCACCAAAACCTGATTATCCTCATGAAAGGCTTTCTCCAATGCCGGCAATAATTGTTCGGGAATATTTACGCGGCTAATGCCGAGGCTACTACCTCCATTGTTGGGTTTCACGAAAACCGGGAGCGTTAATTGAGACAAAATTTCTGCCGGTTCATATTTCTCATCTGCAAAAAGATGTAAAGATTTAGCCACGTTAATACCAGCAAATGCGGCAACAGCCACTGTATAACGCTTGTTAAATGTAAGAGCAGAAGTAGCCGCATTGCAAGAGGTGTAAGGCAAGCCAATACAATCAAAATATCCCTGCAGTTTTCCATCTTCCCCGGGTGTGCCATGGATACCGATTAACACGGCATCGAAGGTTATTTTATTTCCCTTAATGGTAATTGAAAAATCATTTTTATCTACCTCTACCTTGGGGTTTGAATCCATCAGGAACCAGCCATCCGGATTAATATCGATGGTATAGCATTCCCATTTTTCGGGGTCAATATTTTTGCTGATGGTTTTTGCACTGTTATAAGAAATCACCGATTCGCCGGAGTAACCACCGGTAACAAAAGCAATTCTTTTTCTCATATAGGTATTTGGGTTCAATTTTCTTTTTCGTCTATACCAGGGTTTCCCGAATCAAGTACAAATTTCCAATTTCCATCACTTTGCTTTTTCCAGATATTGATATAGGTGCCATAAATAGCCGTATCCTTATCGGCAGGCTTTACCACATACACGCCATAAGTATAGCCCAAGTCGCCGGAAGCAGCAATATCTGCAGCACTGGGGCGCCATGAAATGGAAAAATTACTATCATCCTGTTGAATAAGATAATCTACTGCCTCAGCACCAATTATAGGCATGTGGCCGGGGCGAAGTAATATCCCGTTACTGTCGATATATTCTAAAAAAGCCTGCTTCATACCCTTCTCCAGGCAAACTTTGGAAAATGATCTATCCACCTCCATCAGCCTCATTTTTTCTGACTGGGGGTTGGAGGCCGCTTTTTGTTTGCAGGAAAAGGCAAATAAAAAGGATATGGCAAAAATCTTTAAGCCAGGATATAATTTCACCGGGGCAAGATACTTAAATAAACTGCAGGCAAATAAAAGAAAAAGGCGAAAGTATTGATAAATACCTTCGCCCATGTTACAGGAAATATCACCTGCATATATCAGCCTTTCGGCATCAACAGGCTAAATGTGCAGCCTGTTCTTTTTCTCCATCAATTCATCCACCGTTTCGCGGTAGGCTTCATCCGGCACACAACAATCAACCGGGCAAACGGCAGCACACTGAGGCTCTTCATGAAACCCCTGGCATTCTGTGCATTTACTGGGTACAATGTAATAGGTATCATTGGCAACCGGGTTGTTTCGCTGGTCTGAATCTACTACAGAACCATCCATCAGGGTGTAATTGCCCTTTACCGTAGTTCCATCTGCAATGGCCCACTCAACTCCACCTTCATAAATAGCATTATTTGGGCATTCGGGCTCACAGGCACCACAATTAATACATTCTTCTGTTATCTTAATGGCCATCTTAAATTAATTTTATCGCAAGATAGTAAGGAGATATGAATTTACATGATCGTATTGATATTATGGCAGAACTTGCCAATTTTCTTTGTTCCCAAAATCGGGAATGGGTATCTGCAAAATTAAAAGCGGAAAGTGAAAACCCCTGGTTTACGCAAGGATTCATTGAGTTATCCATAAAAAACATTGTTATGGAATACCTCGATAAAAATAAGCTAAAAGAATGGGTAAACTTTTATCATTTAGATGATAACATAAATTCTAAATTAGTTGGATTGGTTATGGCAGGCAATATCCCCCTGGTTGGTTTTCACGATTTTCTATGCTTATTTATTTCTGGGCACAGGCAAATGATAAAACCTTCCTCGAAGGATGAGGCATTGATAAGAGAAATCGTAAAGTACCTTCACCTGCAATTCCCTGAAACATCAACATACATTCTCCTGGCCGATCAGCTCAAGGGATGTGATGCCTACATCGCAACAGGAAGCAACAATAGTTCAAGATATTTTGAACAATATTTTTCCAAATACCCCCATATTATTCGAAAAAATAAAACCTCGGTGGCGGTATTAACCGGCGATGAGTCAGAAACCGACCTGGCATTACTCGCTGCGGATGTGCAAACTTTTTTTGGTCTGGGATGCCGGAGTGTTACAAAAATATATGTGCCGGAGGGATACGATTTTATTCCCCTGCTGAATTCTTTCAAAAAATTTGATTACCTCATCGAAAACCAGCGATATAAAAATAATTACGATTACCAATTATCGATCCTGTTACTTAACCGGCAACATTATATGTCCAATGACAGTATTTTGTTGGTAGAAAACGATTCCCCATTTTCACCTATTTCAGTTCTTAACTACAATTTTTATAAACCCGGGGATCCGGTTCCGCGGGAAAATATCCAGGATTTGCAATGTATTTCCGGAAAGGGGCAAATGCAACCCGGTACTTTGCAGCACCCGGGGTTGTTCGATTATGCCGATGGTGTGGATACAATGGCCTTTCTGCTGCAACTTTAAGGATCTACGAAACTCTTCCTAATTGTATGTTAAACCTTTATTTTTGAAAATACAATTTGTCAGTCTGCTGTTATTTTGTAATCGAAGGCATGGAAATTGAACCTTTCGACTTACCAGAAGATTAAAAAGAAAAACTAAAACCATGAAATTTAAACAGATCCTTTTTACCATCCTGTTGAGTGGAATAACCACTGTTGCTGTAATATGGGGTTACGGCAAATGGGCATCCTCCAATCACACCTATGGTTTGCAGCAAAATGAAGCGACCCCCTCCAACTATCGTTTTGCCGGATTCAACGCAAGTGGGTTACCTCCCGGTGGCCCGGTTGATTTCACTCAGCCAGCGGCGGCTGCCATTCCCACGGTTGTTCATATTAAAACAAAAACGGACGCCAAACAGGTGAATGTGCAACGGCAAAGGCAGAATCCCTTTAGTGATTTTTTTGGGGATGACATGTTTGATCAGTTGTTTGGAGGAAACCGTGGATACATTCCGGAACAAAGGGCTTCCGGCTCGGGCGTAATTATCAGTGATGATGGTTATATTGTTACCAACAATCATGTGGTACAGGATGCGGATGAACTAACGGTTACGTTAAGCGATAAACATACCTACAAAGCGAAAGTAATTGGTACGGATCCATCTTATGATCTTGCGGTTATTAAAATTGATGCAAAAAATCTCCCTTTCCTTTTATATGGAAACAGCGATGATGTAAAAATCGGACAATGGGTACTAGCCATTGGTTATCCTTTAAATCTGGAAACAACGGTTACCGCCGGTATTGTAAGTGCCAAAGCCCGCAGCCTGGGTTTAAATAAAGACCAGAGCGGAAATCCTACCGGTGGGGTTGAATCGTTTATTCAAACCGATGCAGCGGTTAATATGGGGAACAGCGGAGGTGCATTGGTGAATACTGATGGCAGGTTAATTGGTGTCAATTCCGCCATTGCCTCACCCACAGGATATTACTCCGGATATTCGTACGCCATCCCGGTAAATATTGTAAAAAAAGTGGTGGATGATATCGTAAAATATGGAACCGTACAGCGTGGATTCATTGGAATTGCGTTTGGGAATGCAGGCGATATGACCGACGATGCCAAAGCCAGATACCACATCCCATCTTCTGCATTTGATGGTATTTACGTTACCGATGTTCCTAAGGATGGCGGGGCATATGGTGCAGGTATTGAAGTGGGCGACCGCATCAATAAAATCAATGGGGTGGCAATTAACAGCGGTGGAGAATTGCAGGAACAAGTTAGCCGGTACCGCCCTGGCGATAAAGTAACGGTTGAATATACACGAAATGGAAATAATCGGTCAGCCGTGGTTACCCTGAAAAATAAAGCAGGAAATTACAACCTGGTAAAAAACGATGAAGCAACTGATCTTTTGGGCGCCGATTTTGTAACACTGGATGCCAAAAAATCAAAGGACCTGGGCATTACCGGTGGTGTCTATGTAAAGAAAATTAAAAAGGGTGCTATTTTCGATCAAACGCGGATGAAAGACGGGTTTGTAATTATGAAAGTTGACGGGAAAGAAGTTAGATCTTTGGAAGATCTCCGCACTGCTATTGGCGCAAAAAAGAATATAAATCTCAGCGGTTTCTACCCGGGGTACGATGCTATCTATGAATACCCGATAAACCTCGCAGCAGAATAAATCAAAATACTTATTATTAAATATAAGGCAGTTCTTCAACTGCCTTTTTTAGTTCCTTTTAGGCAGAAACTACCAATTTAGCAATGGAAATAGAATCTAAAAAATTCCCTGCTAAATCAAAACGAATGTCCCAGCGTAAAATTTTGAATATTTAGCGTATTAGCGCAAAAGAAATAAATCGCTTATACGCCACATTATCAAAGAAACCTCTGCCAGGGTAGGAATTATATCTTTACCTCAAATCCCGGCCAGCCTGTTTCTACAAATCTTTAAAATCCTTCCTTCACAATAGCTTCTTCAGAAACTCCCAGAGATGCCAGGTGTTTTCCAACTGCATCCATCATAGGCGGAGGGCCACAGAGATAGAAATACTTCAAGTTTCCATCCATGTGCTTTTTGATGGTGTCGGGAGAAATAAATCCATGCTCATACCCGGGAAATTGTTCATCAGAAAGGACATTAATAAAATTCTTTCCTAATAATTTGCCCAATTTTTCTTCCTGTATAATATCCCCCTTCGTTTTATTTGCAAAGATCAATTTGTTATTTCCTAACTGATTATTCTTTTCAAGATGTTTCAATATAGCAATAAACGGAGTAATACCTGCACCCCCTGCGATGAAAATCCCCTCTCCCTTATATTTAATATCGCCATATACATCCCCAATTACCAATTCATCTCCACTTGACAAGGAAAGCAATTGATTGGTTACACCGTTGTGTGAAGGGTAGGTTTTAATATTAAACTCAATATGGTCATCATCCGGAAGTGAAGTGAATGTAAATGACCTCCATTCCTTTTCCCATCCAGGTTTATTGATTGCGACATCCACTGCCTGACCAGGGAGGTACGAAAGGTTCACCGGCCTATCCGCAACAATTTTCAGAACATCGTGTGTCAGATGTTCAATTGATTTAATTTTTACAATTTGTGCCATCCATTAATAGTTTTACTGTAAAAGAAAAAAAGTAAATCAAAATATCACTAAAACCTGGTCCGCAGGCGTGCGAAAACCTATAGCAACACTGATATTTTCATATTACACATGAATAATATAACAACCAAACCAATTTATTGTTGCAACATATTTTACAAAGAAAAAACGCAGCAACCGGGAATATAAAAAGAGTATTCATCCCCTTGTTCACAAACAAAGAAGGATTTTAAGCCATTGCATTTTCGGGTATTCCCCATTTTTCCATATTCGAATTAGTAAAATCCAGTTTGTACTTTTCAGGAATTTCGCCATTCAGCATTGAGCCCACTTTGATCGATGGAAAAATCTCTTCGTATGTTAGCATTTGATTTAATGAAACCCTCCTGTAAATGTGGGAACGGGTAATATTCTTCATATCATCCAGCCCCGAAGCTCCAAGGAGTTCAACAAAGTTCTCGATCGTGCCTTTATGATAATTGGCTACCCGAACTTTTTTATCTTCAACAACCAAGCCTACTGTGAGTTGCGGGTCCTGGGTAGTTATTCCCGTTGGGCATTTATTGGTGTTACAAAGTAATGCCTGGATGCATCCCAGTGCCATCATCATTGCCCTTGCCGAATTGCAGGTATCTGCCCCGAGGGCCATGGCACGCGCAATATGAAATGCAGATGTAATTTTTCCGGAAGCTATTAGCCGGATATGCTTACGAATATCCAATCCGTTTAAAATATTATGCACAAAGGCCAATCCATCTAACATAGGCGCACCCAGGTAATTCGAGAACTCCGGAGGAGCCGCTCCCGTTCCTCCTTCACCACCATCCACCGTAATGAAATCGGGATAAATATCCAAATGTATCATTGCTTTACAAATGGAGATAAACTCACTTTTATGGCCGATACATAATTTAAAGCCTACCGGTTTTCCTCCTGAAAGCTCTCTGAGTTTGGCAATAAACTTTACCATCTCAAGCGGATTGTTAAACGCAGAATGAAAAGGAGGTGAAATTATTTTAGTATGAGGTTCAACGTGTCTGATTTTGGCAATTTCTTCACTATTCTTAGAAGCTGGAAGTATCCCTCCATGTCCAGGTTTTGCCCCTTGTGAAATTTTAAGTTCAATCATTTTCACATTCGGGTTTTTGGATTTTTCTGCAAACAAATCCGCATTAAAATTCCCTTCTGCATCCCGGCATCCAAAATAACCGGTACCAATTTGCCAGATCAGGTCGCCTCCATGCATTAAATGATAATGACTTAATCCCCCCTCTCCCGTGTTATGTGCAAACCCGCCAATTTTTGCACCTGCGTTCAGTGCTTCCACTGCCTGCGAACTCAGGGATCCGTAACTCATGGCAGAAACATTAAAGATGCTGGCAGAGTAGGGTTGCGTACAATCTTTGTTTCCAAAAATTATTCTTGGATTGTGATTAAGCGTACTGAATGCTTTTGGAGCCATTGAATGACACATCCATTCGTATCCTTCTGCATAAACATCCAGTTGAGTACCGAATGGAATCGTTTCCAGTTCTTTTTTTGCCCGTTGGTAAATGGTGGACCGATCTACCCGGTTTACCGGCCGTCCATCAATATCAGATTCGATAAAATACTGGTACATTTTCGGGCGTAACTCTTCTAAAACATATCGCAGGCGCCCTACCAACGGAAATATCCTCCGTACGGCATGCTTTTTTTGGAGCATATCCTGGTACCCCATTAATGTCAGGATAAGAAAAATCCCAAATATGACATACCAGTTGGGGTTTAAGAAAATTGAAAGTGCCAGTGTAATCAATAAAACTACGGAAGAAATAACCACAAACTTTATTCGCATACCGAAAGGTTTTCAAATCAAAAATTGAAATTAGGCAGATTGTTTACCAAACCTAAGCAATCTTTTGGAAACTTTATTTCATCGATTCGATTACCGATTTGATTACCACGGCCTGATTATGTGCTTCATCTTTTGCGCCGTATAAAATGCATACTTTCTTTTGTGTGGATAGTTCCCGGATTCGCTCCAAGGTTGCATAATTACTTTTCAGTTCCTTCTTATACCGGGATGCAAACTCAGAAAATCGCTCCGGCAGGTGGCCAAACCATTTTCTCAATTCATTCGAAGGGCCCAATTCTTTATCCCATTCATCCAGCCTGGCCTCGTCTTTACTAATTCCTCGTGGCCATATCCGGTCTACAAGAATCCGGTAACCGTCATCTTTTGCAGGTTTTTCATAAATACGTTTAATGAATAATCCTTTCATGTTCTAAAAATTAAATTGAATGGGAAACACTAACAGCAACCTGACATTCGAAATTCTCACCATCCTAACCCTGCAAAATCAGGGAGGAGGAAAAATAATAAATAGCCTATCCGATACCGTTAGTTGTCTTTTAAATAATTCCTAAGTACATACTGCAGGATCCCGTTATTCTTAAAATATTCAATTTCGATGGCAGAATCAAGCCTGGCTTTTACTTTAAAAATTGTTTCCTTTCCGGAAGGATGGACCGCTTTAACATCCAGCAATTTATGAGGTGCCAGGTTATTGGCAATCCCGGAAATGCTAAATGTTTCCGAGCCATCTAAACCCAATTCTTCTGCGCTTTCTCCATTAACAAAAACCAGTGGTGCAACGCCCATTCCTACCAGGTTACTTCGGTGAATTCGTTCAAAACTTTCAGCAATTACCGCTTTCACTCCCAACAAGTAGGTGCCCTTTGCGGCCCAGTCGCGAGAAGACCCGGAGCCATATTCTTTCCCTGCAAGAATAATCAACGGAGTCTGGTCCTTTTGATAAGCCATAGCCGTATCAAAAACCGTTTTAACTTCATGGGTTGGGAAGTACCGGCTGAATCCTCCTTCTTTATCGGTAATTTTATTCTTTATTCTGACATTTGCAAAGGTACCGCGCATCATTACTTCGTGGTTTCCTCTTCGGGAGCCGTAGGAATTGAATGCCGGTTTTTCCACTCCTTTCGATTTCAGGTACTGGCCTGCTGCACTATCTTCTTTAAAGGAGCCTGCAGGAGAAATATGGTCGGTGGTAACCGAATCGCCCAAATATAACAACACCCGGGCATTGCTTATGTCGGTAACAGGTTGGGGTGTAGCTTCCAGGTTTTCAAAAAAAGGAGCTTCCCTAATATAGGTTGAGTTTGGATTCCATTCGTACTTCTGATCCAGGCTCACTTCTAAATTTTTCCAATCATCAGATCCTTCAAAAATCACATCATATACTTCTTTAAAATCGTCCTGTTTCACGCATTCATTAATAGTTTGTTGAATTTCATCCCGGGAAGGCCAAATTTCTTTAAGATACACCGGGTTACCATTCGGATCGTAAGATAACGGATCATTCAACAAATCCACATCAACGCGGCCAACCAGCGCATACGCTACCACCAGCATGGGCGACATAAGGAAATTCATCTTGGTTTGAGGATGCACCCGGGCTTCAAAATTCCGGTTACCGGAGAGTACTGAGGCTACCACCAGTTCGCCCTTATCCACAGCTTCCGCAATATGATTGGGAAGGGGCCCGGAATTTCCAATACAAGAAGTGCACCCATATCCCACCGTATGAAATCGAAGGGCATTAAGGTCTTCGTTCAATCCCGAACGTTCGAGATATTGGGTAACCACTTTGGAACCCGGAGCCAAAGAAGTCTTAACCCATGATTTGGTGCGAAGCCCGCGTGCCACTGCTTTTCTGGCCACTAACCCGGCTCCAATCATTACGGCGGGATTGGATGTATTAGTACAACTTGTGATAGCTGCAATAGCAATGCATCCATCACTCAGGATAAACTCCTGATTTCGGTATTTAATACGAACTGAATGCAATGCATCTTTCACAATTTCAGAAGGTATGGTATGCCCTTCCTTGGGTACTTTTCCGAATGTGAATTCCGTACCGGAACCACCTTCTGCAAGCCAGGAAGATTCTTTGCGATCATCAACGCCTTTGTAATCGCGTTGATATTCTTTGTGCAACAGATCGGCAAATTTATTACCCAGGTCTTTAACCAGGATTTTGTCTTGCGGGCGTTTTGGCCCCGATACAGTGGGTTCTAAGGTTGATAAATCGAACTCTACCACCGATGAGTAGTGAATATTTTCCTTCCCTGTACGCCATAACAAGTTCTCTTTGCAATAGGTTTCTACAATTTTAATTTGTTCGGAAGAACGGTTGGTGGCATGCATATACTCGAGCGTGCGTTCATCCACCGGAAAATAAGTTACCGTGCAACCAAACTCGGGCGACATATTACCAATAGTAGCTCTATCCGTAACCGTTAGATTATCTAACCCGTCCCCAAAAACTTCTACAAATTTTCCTACCACGCCTTTATCCCTCAGTACTTTAGTAATAGATAATACCAGATCGGTGGCGGTACATTCATTGGGAATTTTCCCCGAAAGTTTAAGGCCAATAACCTCGGGGCAGGTAAAGAAAATCGGCTGGCCTAACATGGCGGCTTCGGCCTCAATCCCGCCTACGCCCCAGGCAATGACCCCAATACCATTTACCATTGGGGTGTGCGAATCAGTACCTACCAGGGTATCCGGAAAAAGCCATCCATCCCGGTTTGCAATTCCGGTAGCCAAATACTCGAGGTTTACCTGGTGGCAAATTCCCATACCGGGGGGCACCACGGTAAAATTCTTTAATCCTTTTTGAGCCCACTTCAGCAACTCATACCGTTCTTTATTTCGTTCATATTCCAATTCTACGTTTTTATCGTAGGCATAATCCGTTCCATAAAAATCAACCTGAACCGAATGGTCGATCACCAAATCCACCGGAATTGCCGGATTTATCCTTTGCCCGTCTTTTCCATGCCGTACAAATTCTGCACGCAGGGAGGCCATATCCACAACGGCAGGTACTCCCGTAAAATCCTGCATCAATATCCGAGCAGGCATGAAGGGGATATCTTTATCCGGTGGGTTGGGCAACCAGTTTAAAAGAGTTTGAACATGCTCATCGGTAATACTAAATCCATCATAATTCCTCAATACATTCTCCAATAAAATCCGGATGCTAAAAGGCAGGTGATCAACCCTTCCCTTTCCCAAATCCTTTAAAGAGGAATATTGATAGCCTTTACTCCCAATACTAATTTTTTGAACTGATTTTGCTTTTTCGAAACTCATAAGATTAATTCAATTGGATGATGATAGGTTTAGATAGAACAGAGAAACCCGGTAATTTGTTGATTCTGAAAGAAAATTATAGTCAACCTAATGCTTTACCCAATTTCAAATTAAATGTACGACAGAAAAACGGGGTGGCTCCTTTCAATCATTGAAAAGCCTTAAAAAGTCAAATAGAGGAAAATTTTATCCTAACAAATTGCACAATCCGTAATTTTCCTCTGTACTCTTTTCATCCTTTTGGGAAAAGAAACATAGGGTCTGGCCCTAATAACGAATTCCAATTTTTCCAGAACCATTTGGGATTTGAAACTCCTAAATCCGACTGGCCAAATAATTATAACTTTGCGGCCGATGAAGCAATTTACCATTCCATTTACCTATCGTAGCCCTCTAATTGCCGCCATAAAGAATAAGCGAAAAGAGCTGGATAAGATGAAGAAAGACTTTACCCCTACCCTCCTCGACCTTGGGCCCCTGAAAATTTACCTGGCCAGGCATTTTGGATTTTGCTATGGAGTGGAAAATGCGATTGAGATTGCTTTTAAAACCATTGATGAGAACCCGGGTAAAAATATTTATCTTCTAAGCGAGATGATCCACAACCCCAAAGTGAATCTTGACCTGCTTAAAAGGGGAGTGAAATTTTTGCAGGAAACTTCGGGAAAACAGATTATTCCCTTTGAATCCCTTTCAAAGGATGATATCGTTTTAATCCCCGCTTTTGGCACAACGCTGAATATTGAATCAAAACTCAGGGCAATTGGGATTGAAGTAGAGAAATTTAATACCACCTGCCCTTTTGTAGAACGGGTTTGGAACCGGAGTGAACAAATTTCCAAAAAGAACTATACCGTGATTCTGCACGGTAAGCCTGCCCACGAAGAAACCAGGGCCACTTTTTCTCATGCGGCGGCCAACACGCCTACCTTAATTATCAGGGATATGGACGAAGCAATTCAACTTAAACCCTTTCTGGAGAAAAAGAAATCAACGGAAGAATTTTTTACCGAATTTAAGGGTCGATTCTCTGCAGGATTTAACCCGGAAAAAGACCTCGATAGAATTGGTGTGGTGAATCAGACCACCATGCTGGCAAGTGATACGCAAGCCATTGCAGACTACCTAAAGAATGTAATGATTGGGCATTACCAGCTAAATGAACAGAATCTGGAACAACGGTTTGCAGATACCCGGGATACACTATGCTATGCCACAAACGATAATCAAACTTCCGTATATGGATTGCTGGAGCAATCTGCCGATCTGGCCATTGTGGTAGGAGGCTATAACAGCAGTAACACATCGCACCTTGTTGAACTTTGTGAGGAAAAATCGGATACCTATTTTATTAACAATGCAGATAAAATAAACAAGGAAAACAGCATCTCACATTTCAACATTCACAAACGGGAAGAAGTATTCACAAATCATTTTATTCCCAACAAAGAACCTGTTTCTATCTTAATCACCAGTGGAGCAAGCTGTCCGGACGCCATGGTAGAAGAAGTGATTGTTAAACTTGCCGAAATGCGATCATCGGCGGCGGCCCTGGAAAGGATAAAACAGGAAATGGCAGAAAGTTGATTGAATGGGTTTATGGTTATTTTCAATGAATGGCCAGGGGAACTATACGCAGGAAATCTTGTTGTTTAATATTCAGCATTAAATCCAGTTAAAAATTGAACTTTCTGCGGAA
This sequence comes from uncultured Ferruginibacter sp., assembly GCA_964647915.1. GTDB lineage: Bacteria > Bacteroidota > Bacteroidia > Chitinophagales > Chitinophagaceae > Ferruginibacter. The sequence continues at coordinate 49,095 of CAZYKA010000002.1, forward strand.
CCATTGGTACGACATCGGAGGTTTGCTGGCGGTTGCCACCCTTCTTTATGTTGGAATAAACTTTCAGTTCTTTTCGGATTATCAATTGCTGATGTGGCTGAGTTTGGCCTCTTTATTCCTTCATCAATTAGAAGAATATAGAATACCAGGCACCTTTCCGGGAATGATTAACCGGGTAATGTTTAACAGTAAGCTTCCCAATAAATATCCGTTAAATTCAAATACCTCATTAATAATAAATGTAGGGTTGGGCTGGGTAATCTATTTTTTAGCGGCGGTGGCAGGAGAAAATTATCCCTGGCTTGGAATTACCTCAATCCTGATTTCATTCGGTAATATTATAGCCCATACTTTTATTTTCAATATCAGGGGAAAAACAATTTACAATGCGGGCTTGGTTTCCTGCTGGTTGTTCTTTGCACCAGTTGTTTACTATTTCGTTCGGCTCGTTGCAGAAGGAAATGTTGCTACAACCCTCGATTACTTCATAGGGATTCCCCTCGGAGTTTTAATTAATGTTTTCGGTGTATTCAAATTAATTTCCTGGCTTGCCGATAAAAACACCATATTTACTTTCTTGCCCAGAAACCTCCTGTTGGCCGACAGAAAAGGGTAAAAATCAATTTCGCACCCCGATATCTTTTCACAAATAAAAAAAGAAAGGCGGGATATAAAAATTCGGAGAATTTCAGGGAGCCGGAACGGCAGAAATTCTCTCCTCAAAAAGGGAAATTGCAAATTCGAGTTGCTCTTCGATACCAAGGTTGCTGTTATCGAGAAGGATGGCATCCGATGCCCTACGCAATGGGCTTATTTCCCGGTTGGAATCAATATAATCTCTTAATTCCAGGTTTGCTTTCACTTCTTCAATGGTTACATTCGGATTTTTTGCATACATTTCCTTAAAGCGCCTTTCCACGCGCAACGCAATATCAGCAGTCATGAATATCTTCAATTCTGCATTTGGAAAGACGGTTGTACCAATATCACGCCCATCCATTACAATTCCTTTCTGCTTTCCCATCAATTGCTGCTGATGAACTGCAAATTCTCTTACCTGCCCAATAGCCGCCACCTCGCTCACCTGCTCTGCTACAATAAGATCCCTGATAAAATATTCTACGTTCTCATCATTCAACAAAATCTCAGATTGCTGCGATTTTTCATTAAATGTAAAACTTAGATTAATGCCGCAGAGCGCCTCATTTACCTGTTCTTCTCTTGACCAGTCAATATGATTTCGCAAAAAATAAAGGGTAATAGCTCTGTACATGGCGCCACTATCGATATAAACATATCCCAGCGACCTGGCAAGCTGCCTGGCAAGCGTGCTCTTTCCGCAACTCGAAAAGCCATCAATGGTGATGATAATTTTCTTCGGCATTACTACAAAATTCAATTAAAAATTGCCTACTACAAAAAATGTTTTCACAAAAAAACCCGGTCTTTTAACCGGGGTATTAATAATTGAGGCCAGAATCAGGCTTCCGACTTCCGTTCTTTCTTTTTGGGCTCTGGTTTCAGTATGAACCGAATTACATTATTATCCTTATCGAGTTGAGCCTCAACATTATCACCTGCCTTGATATGCGTATTCAGTATTTCTTCTGCGAGCGGGTCTTCCAGGTATTTTTGGATAGCCCGATGCAAGGGTCTGGCGCCAAACTGAATATCGTACCCTTTATCAGCGATAAAGTTTTTAGCTTCTTCAGAAAGTTGTAACGTAAACCCTAAATTATTCAACCGTTTCATTACACCCTTCATCAGGATATTGATAATTTCAAAGATATTTTCCTTCGTGAGTGAATTAAACATAACCACATCATCTATCCGGTTAAGGAATTCGGGGCTAAATGTGCGCTTTAATGCTTTTTCAATCACTGCCTTATTATTTTCATCGAATTTCTCCATCCGGTTGGCGGTGGCAAACCCAACCCCTTCGCCAAAATCTTTCAATTGGCGGGCCCCAATATTGGAAGTCATGATGATCAGGGTATTTTTAAAATCCACTTTTCTTCCAAGCCCATCTGTAAGTTGACCATCGTCGAGAACCTGCAATAAAATATTATAAATATCGGGATGCGCCTTTTCAATTTCATCCAGCAGGATCACACTATAAGGTTTCCTTCGAACGCGTTCGGTCAATTGCCCTCCTTCTTCATACCCCACATATCCCGGAGGCGCTCCAATCAGGCGGCTAACAGTGAATTTTTCCATGTATTCACTCATATCAATACGGATCAACGCATCTTCACTGTCGAACATATATTTTGCGAGCGACCGGGCCAGTTCTGTCTTACCTACACCGGTAGGCCCAAGAAAAATAAATGTGCCGATGGGTTTTTTTGGATCTTTAAGACCTACCCGATTACGCTGAATAGCTTTAACCACTTTAGAAATTGCTTCCGATTGCCCCACTACGGCTCCTTTCAGTTCATCGCCCATCCGGCGTAATTTTTCCGTTTCGGCCTGCACCATTCGTTGAACCGGAATACCCGTCATCATACAAACCACTTCTGCAATATCTTCTTCTTCGATAGGGTATCTTTTGTTCTTGCTTTCTTCTTCCCACTCTGTTTTTGCCTTTTCCAGTTCTTCCTGTAGACGTTTTTCCGTATCCCGTAAGGAAGCGGCTTCTTCAAACTTCTGGCTTTTTACCACTTTATTCTTTTCCTGCTTAATATCTTCAATCTTTTTCTCGAGTTCGATAATAGTAGGAGGAACATTGATGTTTTTGATATGTTTGCGGGCACCCACTTCATCCAGAACATCAATGGCTTTATCGGGTAGGAGCCGGTCGGTCATATAACGGTCGCTCAATTTTACACAAGCTTCAATAGCGTCCTGGCTAAAAGTAACATTGTGATAATCTTCGTATTTACTTTTAATATTATTCAGGATCTCAATAGCTTCTTCAATGGAAGGTTGTTCAATAATAATTTTTTGGAAGCGGCGGTCGAGGGCACCATCTTTTTCAATGTGCATACGGTATTCATCCAAAGTGGAGGCGCCGATGCATTGCAATTCTCCCCGGGCGAGGGCTGGCTTAAAAATATTGGAGGCATCGAGAGAGCCACTTGCTCCACCGGCGCCAACAATGGTATGAATTTCATCGATAAAGAGAATCACATCCCGGTTCTTCTCCAGTTCGTTCATAATGGCTTTCATTCTTTCTTCGAACTGCCCCCGGTACTTGGTACCCGCAACAAGGGCAGCTAAATCGAGACTAACCACGCGCTTATCAAACAAAACGCGGGATACTTTCCGCTGCACGATGCGAAGGGCAAGCCCTTCCACAATGGCCGTTTTGCCCACACCGGGTTCACCGATAAGGATCGGATTATTCTTTTTTCGCCGGGAGAGGATTTGAGAAACCCTCTCAATTTCTTTTTCTCTTCCTACAATGGGATCGAGGCTGCCATTTTCTGCAAGCCGGGTTATATCTCTTCCGAAATTATCCAAAACAGGTGTTTTGGTTTTGGCAGCACCGGATGTGCCGGATTTTTGCGACCGCGACTGCCCGCCATATTGCTTCCTTTCTTCGTCAAATTCATCCTCTTCATTAAATTCAGCAGTAGGAGGAGGATTTGAGGTTACAAACCCTAACTCATTCTTAAAAACTTCGTAATCCACATCATATTGATTTAATATCTGTGTAGCAATATTTTCCTTATTTTTTAGGATTGAAAGCATGAGGTGTTCACTTTCAACCAATGCACTTTTTAGCGCCTTTTGTTCAAGTACGGAAATTCGAATAACTTTTTCTGCCTGTTTGGTAAGCGGAATGCTGTTGATATTTGCAATGGTCTTTCCCGTTTTGTCTTTCACGGCAATTTCAATGTCTTTTCGCAATTCAAACAGATCCACATTAAGCGACTTAAGGGTTTTCACGGCAGTATTTTCCCCATCGCGAATAAGGCCCAGCACAAAATGCTCGGTACCTATAAAATCATTACCCAGACGTAGCGCTTCCTCCCGGCTGTAAGAAATGATCTCCTTTACCTGTGTAGAGAAACTATTGTCCATTCTCGCGGTTTTTTAATTGATACAATAATAACGAATATTTGTTTCGGTTAGTTGTGCCTGATTATCAAATGTTGATTTGTTGAAAATTAGGCGATTTGGAAACATTCCTGCATTGAAAGACCATAAAGTGGGCAATCCAAACGTTAAAAACAAATTAACTTTCCTATTAAATGACCTTTCCCAGAAAAAAATCTCCCTATTTTTCAGATTCAAATATTGTTGTTATAACATGAATGTCAAATTAAGTACCAAAGAAAAATTTGTGGTCCTGGAGGTATTAGAGGCAAATTTATCTGCAATTATGTCAGAACAACTTTCAAAAATTTTTCAGCAAATCATGGTGGGAACCCCACCTCACCTGGTATTGGATTTAGGTTTTGTTAAGCAAATGGATGAGGAAATTGCATTTTCAGTGGCATCCTGGCAATCCAGGTTTTACGAAAGGGAGTATTCTTTTGTAATATGCTCGATGAGGGAAGAGGTAGCACAGGTATTTAAATCTCTTGACCTTTTTGATAATATGAATACCACCCCCACTCAAAGCGAAGCATGGGATATGGTACAAATGGAAGCAATTGAAAGAGAATTATTAAATGACTTCGATGATAACGAAGCATAATGAACTTATCTTTGACCCGAATCCCCATCCAACAAGTTGTTAGCACTCACCATTTTAGGCAATAATTCGGCAATCCCGGCATTTGGCAGGAACCCTACATCGCAAATATTACAGTCGGCCGATGATTTTTTTCTAATTGATTGTGGAGAGGGTACCCAGCTTCAGATGTCGCGATATAAAATCAGAAGGAGCAAAATCAGTCATATTTTCATTTCGCATCTCCACGGCGATCATTATTTTGGACTGATTGGACTACTCACCAGTATGAGCCTGTTGAACCGGACGCAGGACCTTCACTTGCATGGGCCTGGGCTTTTAAAACAAATCCTGGACGTTCAATTGCAGGCTGCTGCATCAACCCTTTGTTATAAATTACATTTTCATCCCCTGGGCGAGAACGGGAAAATTGCAGAAACCCAAAAAATGGAAGTGCATTCGTTCCGGGTTAAACATCGCATTGATTGTTGGGGGTTTCTTTTCGGGGAAAAAAAGAACCCGCGAAAGTTGGATATCGAACGCGCGGTAGCGTATGAAATTCCTTCTTCCTTTTATGAAAGCCTCCAAAAAGGAATGGATTATAAAACAAAGAAAGGCACTATTATTCCGAATGAGGAGGTGACCATTGCAGCAAGCCTTCCAAAATCCTATGCTTTTTGTGCAGACACCATCTTTGACCCAGAGTTATGTAATATAGTAAAGGGAGTGAGCCTTTTATATCATGAGGCTACATATTTGAAAGACCAGGAGGAGCGGGCTGCCGCACGATTCCATAGCACCACACACCAGGCTGCGGAAATAGCCAGGCAATCCCGGGTTGGCAAATTGCTCATCGGGCATTTTTCTTCAAAATATGAGTCGTTGGAGCCCTTCCTGCAGGAAGCCAAAGAAATATTTCCACAAACAGAATTAGCATTGGAAGGTGCCTGCTTTTCGATCTAAGGGACGGAAAGCCTGTATTCATAACCGTTACTATGAATCCATTTAATAAATTCGGGTAACCATTTTCTCCAGGCAGCTTCATTATGTTTCCCGTTTTCATCCACAACGGTATAGATTAATGAATTGGATAACAAAGCAAGTCGATCGGATACTTCCTCCATATCGTGCAGCATTTCATCGCCCTCACCTTTTCCAATATAAAAGAAGAAACGGCTGGTTTGGCCAGGCGCCAACGAATCGGTAAGGTTCATTATTTCCGGTGCAATCCAAAATGAAGGTGAAAAAACTCCGGCGTTACCAAATACACGGGGCCGGGTTAACGCAGCATAATAAGAAATGAGCCCACCCATCGAACTACCCATAATAGTACAGTGCCGGGGATCCGAAAGAGTACGGTAATGTTTATCGATATAGGGCTTCAGGGTTTCAGCCAAAAAGGCTACATATTTTATGCCCAGCCCCTTTCCGTATTTATCATTATCGTATGGGTTATATTCCCGGAGGCGTTCAGGGCCGCTTTCAATGCCTACAACAATAAAATTAATATGGTTGTCAGCAGAAAGAGTATCCAGGGTTTCATCTGCCCCCCATTCCCCAAACGGGGCATAAAAGTTATCGAACAGATTCTGCCCGTCGTTGGCATAAATAACGGGGTATCTTTTCTTTCCCGCCTGATACCCGGGTGGCAAATAAATCCATATCCTTCTATCCCGGTGGAGCTGGGGCATGAAAAAGGCGGAGTCCAGCAACTTTACCTGTTTGGAAGCGGAGTGCTTTACCGTTGTATTTGCAAAAGCATCTGCCCATCCTTCAATGGAAAAATGAAGCGTAGTATCGGATGAAATGGTTACCGAGCGATTACCCAGAGATTGCCCTTGTGACCCGGTTTCCACTTTTCCCCAACTTCCTCGGGTAAATTTGAATTCAATACGCCCATCAGGAATATTGGAAAATATTTTAGTATAGTCCTTTCCGTTAGATATAAATCGAAATGCCGTATCAGCAGGGTTCCACCGGTTAAAATCGCCTGCCATAAAAATGGTGTCCGAAAAAACTATTCCCGAATCGGGTAAGACCTGTACTACTACCCGGTGCTGCGAAACGGCAAAAAACGGCAAGGCCAGGATCAGGGATGCTATGAGAGAACCCAGCCTCACAGGTGAGTCAATTTTGATTCGCCCATAAATGTCCGTATCCGGTGTTGCAGGTTTGTGCTAACCGGAGATACCGGAAGCCGGAGTACATTCTTTATTAATTTCTGTTCACTCAAAAATGCTTTTACCCCTGCCGGATTATTCTCCTCAAACATCAGATCGTATGCATCCGAAAGCAGGTCATTTACTTCTTTGGCATCCCCAAAATTGGAATTTAACGCATGTTGTACCATACGGCTCATTGCCTTGGGGAAGGCATTAGCGGCTACGCTGATTACTCCTGTCATCCCGCAGGCAATCTGGGGCATGGCCAGTGCGTCATCACCACTAACCACCATAAAATGGGAAGGGCAATCTTTCAAAATCCGGATGCACTGGGAAAAGTCGCCGCCAGCTTCTTTAATTCCAATTATATTATCGGATGCTTTGGCCAGTTTCAAAACGGTATCCGCATCCAGGTTTCGGCCGGTACGGGATGGAACATTGTAAAGGAGGATGGGTTTGGGACTGGCTTTTGCCAGTTCCATATAATGCAGAAAAAGCCCTTCCTGGGAAGGCCTGCTATAATAGGGGCTTGTACTCAATATGGCAACCGCTTCCTGTAATGGAAAATCCTGTAAATCCTCCAGTACTTCTCTGGTATTATTACCTCCAATTCCTACAACCAGAGGTACCCGCTTTGAAATTGCGGTTCCAGTAAAATTTACGATGTCAATCTTTTCCCTTTTGGATAAAACAGGCGTTTCGCCTGTTGTTCCCAAACTGACAATATACTCAATCCCATTTTCAATAACGTACTCAATGAGGTTTCCAAGGGAATCAAAATCAATATCCCCATTTTCTTTAAAGGGGGTGATAATAGCCACTCCGGTTCCCCTCAAAAGTTCCTTAATCTCCATAACTCATTTTGAGGTGAAGGTATTAAATCGTTCAGGAAATTTTGGAAAATCCTACTGAAAACACGGGAATACAGTCTGTTAGCCCCGGATAATTTTTGACTTATTTAAATAGGCCTTGTTTTCACTGTATATGAATAACAGGCTACCATCCTTGATCGTATTGATAATGGGTTTCTTCAGGGATTCGGGTATTGCCGGGCAGCCCCAGCTTCTGCCAAGGTAACCATGGCTCCGGATGAATTTTTCACTTACATAATCTGCACCATGCATTACAATAGCTCTTTCCCCGGCTTTATCGTTGATACCGGGTTCCAGGCCATCCAGCTTTAAGGAAAAACCATGCTTGCCGGAATAGGTAGAAGAGGTGCGGTAAAATCCCGGGCTACTTTGAAAGCTTTCCGGAATATTAGAAAACCGGCGGGCAAATTCTTCACCCGAACCCTGTCCATGCGCTACATAGGTTTTAAAAAGAATTTTTTCCTGGTCTAAGTCAACTACAAAAAGCCGTTTCAAGGCGCTTGATTTGGTGAAATCAGCAATGGTAATAATATGGTTGTTTGTGATTTTCCCGGCTTCCGTTAGTTTTTGAAACCCTTTTATGGCAGATTCGAAAGCCTTTTTGGAAAGTCCCGCAGCTTCAAGCCCCATTTTATTATAGGCAGTGGTATAGCTTTCGGAAAGAGAAATTAGTTTGGCGGGTACTTCAACCATTTTAAACTCCCCTGTTTTGGCAAAGAGCAGGGGAAAATGGATACCGAGGAAGATTAAAACCAGTAAGCCCAGTTTTCTAAAAATGGGGTTTTTCATAGATTAACTGAAATAACGAATAAAGGATAAAACATCGTATATATAAATATGACTTATTTCGGAAAACCTGCTACTACTGTAACTTTCGCGTCGCAAATTTCCAATTATTACCGGTCCATTTTTGTAGTAATTTTTATCATTTATAAAACTTTAACAGGTGGATTAATAATCGTATATATAAGAAACTGAGGAAAAAACGAATAAAATAGGGTGAAAAAACGGGGTAAATCCCGAATTAAGAAAAATAATATTGTGTTTTAAAATACCCTTTTTTAATTCGACCCTAAATTGGAGGCAGACAGGCTACAATAGGAATAATTTCCATAAGATCGGATACAACCGTACCCTTTTTTAGGAAATTTTCCATTTGGTTAAATGGCTTCGTATTCGGCCTTCTGTTTTGTAGATTTTTAATTTGGGTATTGGTGATTTTCAATTTGCCGGCATTGGCTTAAAAATCATTTGCCGGCATTTTATTTTTTTAGCCTTTACAAACATTGTTTCAATTAAAGGGTTCCATATTTATCCTTAAAAGCCAGAAATAATTTAGGGCAGAAGGACTTTTGTTCAATTTCAGTTATCATTCGACCTTCCAAAACAAGGAATTTACCAGCCCTTACCATTCATAAACTTAACACGCACCGTACTTATCCACCCAATAAATTCCGTAATATTGCACCCTTATATTTTTCAGAAAAAAGACGAGCCAAAATGTGCGGAATTGTAGGGTATACCGGGCCAAAAGAAGCCTATCCCATAATAATTAAGGGCCTTAAAAGATTAGAATACAGGGGTTACGACAGTACTGGCGTGGCCCTCCTTAACCACGGCTTAAAGGTTTATAAGAAAAAAGGGCGGGTAGCCGACCTCGAGCATGAAATCATGGGGAAAGACCTGCATGCCAATATAGGCATTGGACATACCCGTTGGGCTACCCACGGCGAGCCCAGCGATAAAAATGCACATCCCCATACCAGTGCAAGCGGGAAACTTGCGATGATCCATAATGGCATCATTGAAAACTATGCCCTCATTAAAAAAGACCTGGTTAGCAAGGGGTATCGCTTTACCAGCGAAACTGATACAGAGGTACTGTTGAATTTTATAGAAGATATCCGAACCAAAAATAAATGCGACCTCGAAGAGGCAACCCGGATTGCGCTGAAAAGGATAACCGGTGCCTATTGCATCCTGTTAATTGACGAGGACGACCCCGAAACCATTATTGCCGCCCGTAAAGGCAGCCCATTGGTAATAGGGGTTGGAAAGGGAGAACATTTTTTGGGAAGCGATGCAAGTCCTATGCTGGAATACACCAAGGAAGTAGTTTATGTAAATGACTATGAACTTGCCATTGTTAAGCCCGACCAGTTAATTCTTAAAAACCTGGGGAATGAAAAAATCACTCCCTATGTTACCAAACTGGATATGGACCTGGCAGCCATTGAAAAGGGGGGATACGAACATTTTATGCTCAAAGAAATTTTTGAGCAACCCAGCACCATCCTGGATTGTTTGCGTGGCAGGCTGGATGCAGGAAAAGGCACTATTACCATGAGCGGAGTGGATGATAATATCCAACACTTTAGGAATGCTCAGCGTATTATCATGGTAGCCTGCGGCACCAGTTGGCATGCAGCCCTCCTTGCGGAATACCTTTTTGAAGAATTATGCCGGATTCCGGTTGAGGTAGAATATGCTTCTGAGTTCAGATACCGCAATCCCATAATAAATAAAGGGGATATCATCATCGCCATCAGCCAAAGTGGAGAAACGGCCGATACCCTGGTGGCTATTGAAAAAGCCAAGGAACAAGGGGCTATCATCTTTGGTGTGGTTAATGTAGTTGGATCATCTATTGCCCGAATTAGTGACGGTGGCGCCTATACGCATGCCGGACCTGAAATTGGAGTTGCCAGTACCAAAGCATTCACCGGCCAGCTTGCCGTATTAATGATGATGGCGCTGAAGATTGGAAAAGAAAAAGGAACCCTTTCCGAAAAACGTTATACAGAGTTAATCCTCGAACTGGATGCCATTCCGGAAAAAGTGCAGGCCCTTCTGAAGAGTGCCGAAAAAATTAAAGCAATTGCAGAAAAATATCAACACGCCGGCGATGCGTTGTACCTGGGCCGTGGATTCAATTTCCCGATTGCCCTCGAAGGAGCATTAAAATTGAAAGAAATTTCATACATACATGCAGAAGGTTACCCGGCAGCCGAAATGAAACATGGCCCCATCGCCCTGGTAACCGAACAACTACCCGTAGTGTTTGTGGCCACCAAAGATTCTTATTACGAAAAAATTATCAGCAACATCCAGGAAATTAAAGCCAGGAAAGGAAAAGTTATTGCTGTAATAACGGATGGCGATGAAATTATTCCTACACTTGCCGACGAGGTATTTTATATTCCGCCAGCCGATGAAGTGATAGCACCGATGCTTAGCGTGATACCCATGCAACTCCTTAGCTATTACGTAGGAATTGCAAAAGGTGTAGACGTGGATAAACCCAGGAACCTGGCCAAAAGTGTTACGGTAGAATAAGGTTGTATTTTTTCAACAAACAATTTTATATTTATCCTTTACTTCATTCGCATCCAGATCAAATCAAAATGCGAAAACCCGGAAAGGAATGAATACGATTAAAAGCCACCCGGTAGAGGAACTGGGGTATCACTTTATTGAACCGGAGTACCTGCCAAAAGGTAAAGACGAATACCACCTCCGCAATCTGCAGGTAAATAATACCCGGAAGTACCGGCCGCTTAGCACCATCGAAATTGATACCCTGGTTCATAACAGAAATACTTCCGATAACTGGAATAATATCCTGGTAGAATCAGGTTTTAGCGCCCAGTTAGTACGCAATTGCAAATTTTATGGTTTGGTGCGTATCGGGAAGCTGGATAATATTTATCTCGAATTCCACAACCTGCGTATGCCGGTTGGATTATACAATAGCACCTTCATCAGTTGCGACTTAGGAAATAATGTTTGTATCGACAATGTAAATTTCCTCAGCCATTATATAATCGGTAATGATGTAATGATTGCCAATGTAAATGAAATTGCCACTACCAATATCTCTAAATTTGGGAATGGCATCGTAAAGGATGGAGAGAAGGAAAACAGCAGGGTTTGGGTTGAAGTGTGTAACGAAAACGGAGGAAGAAAAATATTGCCATATGATGGAATGTTGCCGGGTGATGCTTACTTGTGGAGCAAATACAGGGATGACGATCCATTAATGGAAAAATTCAAACAATTCACAGAAAAGAAATTTGATAAACAACGGGGATATTACGGCCGCATAGGAGAACGCACTGTAATAAAAAACTGTAGCATCATCAAAGACACCTGGATTGGAACCGATGCTTACCTGAAAGGCGCCAATAAACTTAAAAACCTCACCATCAATAGCGATCCGGAAAGGAGATCACAAATTGGGGAAGGTTGTGAATTGGTAAATGGCATAATAGGATATGGTTGCCGGATTTTTTATGGGGTAAAGGCAGTGCGTTTTGTAATGTCGTCTCATTCGCAACTTAAATATGGTGCCAGGCTGATTAATTCATTTCTGGGAAACAATTCTACCATTTCATGTTGCGAGGTATTAAACTCACTCATTTTTCCCTCGCACGAACAACATCACAACAATTCATTCTTATGCGCTTCACTGATAATGGGGCAAAGTAATATTGCGGCCGGAGCCACTATTGGAAGTAACCATAACAGCCGAAGCCCTGATGGTGAAATTATTGCCGGGCGTGGGTTTTGGCCAGGCCTTTGCGTTAGTCTGAAACACAATTCGAAATTCGCTTCCTATACTATTTTAGCCAAAGGTGATTACCCCTCCGAATTAAATATACCAATTCCCTTTTCGCTGGTTAGCAATGATGTTTCTAACGACCGGTTATTGGTAATGCCCGGATATTGGTTTATGTATAATATGTACGCCCTTGCCAGAAATTCATGGAAATATGTTGACAGGGATAAGCGTACAAAAAAAATACAAACTCTCGAATACGACTACCTGGCTCCGGATACCATCAATGAAATGTTCGACAGCCTTTCACTTCTCGGAGCAGCATCCGTAAATGCCGATGACAGTACCTCGGTTCAGGGATGGGAAAACAGTGGCAGGGAATGCCGGATAATCAAAGTAAATAAGTCGATTAATCTTTTTTCACAATTAATCTCTTATTATGGTACTATGGACCTGATCAGGCACTTTGCCAATCAAAAATTTCCAGATTTCGCTTCCTTCAAAAAATCGCTTTCCGCCAAAATTTCCAGAGAAAAATGGATTAATACAGGGGGCCAGTTGATCCGGGAGGAGGAAATTAAAAAATTCAGGCATTCAGTGAAAACTGGTAAGATTAATAGTTGGGATGACGTGCATAATTTTTACCGGGAGCAGGGATCAACCTATCATTCCGACAGGCTGAATCATGCCTACACTTCATTATTGGAAATAAAAAATATTACTCCAAGACAATTTACTGCCAGCCTATTTTCGGCTTATATGATGGAAGCCATTGCTACAAAAAAACAAATGACAAAGGGCATCTACGACTCGCGCGAAAAGGATTACAGTAACCCCTTTAGGAAAATGGTATATGATAACCAAAAAGAAATGGATAGCGTAATCGGAAAATTTGAGGAAAACAGCTTTATTCAACAGCAACTTAAGGAGCAGGACGATTTAAATAAGACTGTTCGCTCCATTAAGAGAAAACTATAATTCATCTTTCCCATTTAACAGATAGTTAATTGCCGCTTCATACCCAAACAGGCCCATACCGGAAATAACAGCTTTTGCTTTGGCTGAAACAAAGGAATGTTTTCGGAATTCTTCCCTGGCAAAAATATTGCTAATGTGCACTTCAATCACGGGCACAGGTATAGCCGCTATGCAATCGCCAATGGCCACCGAAGTATGGGTATATCCTCCCGGGTTTAAGATAATTCCAGCCCCTTTAAACCCTGCATCCTGCAAGCCATTAATTAGCTCGCCTTCAATATTCGATTGAAAATAGGAAAGTTCAACCCGGGGATATTTTTCTTTGAGAGATGTAATAAATTCATCGAAATCCATGCTTCCATAAATTTCCGGTTCCCTTTTCCCAAGCAGGTTGAGATTGGGACCATTAATGATACAAATCTTCATAATTAAATCAAATTAATTCATCCGGTTCATAAACTCATCAAAAAGATACCGGCTGTCGTGCGGGCCCGGAGTTGATTCCGGGTGGTATTGAACAGAAAAGGCATTCTTGTGTTTGAGCCTTAACCCTTCAATGCTGTTATCGTTCAGGTTGAGGTGCGTAACTTCAACATCGGAATTTGCTTTCACCCTTTCCGGATCCACACCAAAGCCATGGTTCTGGGTAGTAATTTCACATCTACCGGTAATAATATTCTTAACAGGATGGTTCAGGCCCCGATGCCCATGGTGCATTTTAAAAGTAGAAATCCCATTTGCCAGGGCAAGGAGTTGGTGGCCCAGGCAAATTCCGAACAAAGGTTTCCCGGTATCGAGTAATTCATTCACGGTATCCACAGCATAAGGCATTGAAGCAGGATCTCCGGGTCCATTACTAATAAAAAATCCGGTTGGGTTAAATTGCTGTAATACCGCAGCCGAAGTTTTTGCATTGTGAACTCTTACATAAGCACCTCTTTCTACCAGGCAATTCAGGATATTACGCTTAATGCCAAAGTCAAGTACTGAAATCCGGATTTTAGAATCCGGGTTTCCCACCTCATAACTGGTACGCGTACTCACTTCCGATGCCAGTTCAAGACCATTCATCCCGGGCACAACATTCAGTTTTCCAAACAAGGTTTCGATATCATTCGTTTCAGACGAAATAATGCAATTCATGGCCCCCTTCGAACGTACGTGAGCCACCAGGGCCCGGGTATCTACCCCATCAATAGCAACTACTCCCTGGGCTTCAAAATATTCCTGCAATGAATCAGCAGCAATAAACCGGCTGTATTTCTCTTCGAGGTTCCTCCCAATTACACCCTTTACTTTTACTCCATCACTTTCCACATCGGCGGGTTTGACCCCATAATTGCCGACATGAACAGTGTTCATAATTACCACCTGTCCATAATAGCTGGGATCGGTAAAAACTTCCTGATAACCGGTCATGCCTGTATTAAAACAAATCTCGCCGGTAGTGGTACCAACTTTCCCAAAAGCATTGCCGGGAACCACGGTACCATCTTCCAAAATTAAAACTGCGGGCCGTTTATTGGGGAGGAACATAATTGGAGATTTTGCAAAGGAAATAACAGATGCTGATTTTGAACAAATAAAGTTTTCACCATTGGGGGCAAAAAAAAACCCCGATAAATACCGGGGCTATATTGGTTGATCGATAAATCATTATTACTCTTCTGTTGACTCAGGCGTTTCAGTCTGTTCTGTTTCTTCCGCCTTGGCGGCAGTTTTCTTCTTTCCTCCGGAACGACGCGTTTTCTTGGCTGGCTCTACGGCTTCTTTCCCAGAAATACCCTTTCCGTAAATTTCGTTGAAATCTACCAACTCAATCAGGGCGAGCTCTGCGTTATCCCCTGCACGCATTCCCAATTTAATGATTCGGGTGTAACCTCCGGGGCGGGAAGAAATTTTGGGTGCAACCACCGTAAAAAGTTCTTTTACTGCCAACTTATCGTTCAGGTAACTGAACACAATACGGTGATTGTGCATGATCGTTTCCTTCGATTCGTTCTTTTTGGTTTTTGTGATCAGCGGTTCGATGTAGGTGCGAAGCGCTTTTGCTTTCGCCAAAGTGGTTGTAATGCGCTTATGCATAATAAGCTGGCTTCCCAGGTTGGCAAGAAGGGCACGGCGGTGAGAGGCCGTCCTGCCCAGGTTGTTGATTTTGTTTCCGTGACGCATATTCGTTGTTTTTTAATTCTCCCGCACCGTGGTCAGGGAATTGCGGGATACTTTTAATAAAATGGCAAAACTGCCGTGGTTTATTCGTCGTCGAGCTTTAATTTACTCAGATCCATGCCAAAGCTGAGGCCTCTTTCCTGCAATACCTGATCAATTTCGCTCAACGATTTTTGGCCGAAGTTGCGGAATTTCATCAGGTCTTCCTGTTCGTATTGAACCAGTTCACTCAGCGAATTAATTTTAGCCGCTTTCAGGCAATTAAAAGCACGAACGGAAAGATCCAGATCTTCCAGTGGTGTTTTCAGCATTTTCCGGAGTTGAAGGGTATGTTCATCTACTAGGTCTTCTTTCTTATCTTCCTTGGTATCGAAAGTGATATTTTCATCGGTAATGATCATCAGGTGCTGGATGAGGATACGGCTGGCTTGTTTCACTGCTTCTTCGGGGTGAATTGTGCCATCGGTAACCACTTCCATAACCAGCTTTTCGAAATCCGTATGTTGCTCAACACGGGTATTTTCGATGGTATACTTTACGTTTTTAATTGGCGTAAAAATGGCATCAACGGGGATATAACCAAAATGGACATTCTTTTCCTTATGGTCTTCGGCGGGAACATAACCGCGTCCTTTGCCTATGGTAATTTCAATATCCAGTTTGCCGCTTGTATCCAGGGTGCAAATCAGCAAATCGGGATTCATCACCTGGAAGGCGGGAGATGCTTCGCCAATCATTCCGGCGGTGAATTCTGTTTTATTCTTAATGGAAAGTGTAATCTTTTCATTATTCACTTCATGATCCACCTTGGGTTTAAACCGAACCTGTTTCAGGTTGAGGATCATTTCTGTAACATCTTCAGTAACGCCCTTAAGGGTGGCAAATTCATGATCTGCACCGGCTATATTGATTCCAATGATTGCATAACCTTCGAGCGAGTTTAGCAATACCCTGCGGAGGGCATTCCCAATGGTAACACCATATCCGGGCTCAAGCGGGCGAAATTCAAATTGTGCTTCGAAATCGGTTGCTTTTTGAAGGACAATTTTATCGGGCTTAACAAAATTGAAAATGGCCATTGTATTCTTTGTTTTTAATTTTTGTAATGAAGCAGATTTTGGTAAATCTAATTTTGCTTTTTTGAATTCTAAAACCGGGAAATCGATTATTTGGAATACAATTCCACAATAAGTTGTTCCTTAATATTTTCAGGAACACTTTCTCTTTCCGGATAAGCAATAAAAGTACCTTTCATTTCATTTTCATTCCAGTCGATCCATCCGAACTTCGGGTTTTTGCCCCTCAGGTTGCTGGTGATTGAAGTATTACCTGCGGCCTTTGCCTTCAGCGAAATCACGTCTCCGGGCTTGCAACTGTAGGAAGGAACATTTACTACTTCGCCATTTACGGTAATGTGTTTATGACTAACCATTTGGCGAGCAGCCTGGCGGCTTGGGGCTACCCCCATACGGAAAATGGTGTTATCGAGGCGGGCTTCCAAAAGTTTAATCAGGTTTTCGCCCGGCACGCCCTTACGGCGGGATGCTTCATCAAAGGTTTTACGGAATTGTTTTTCCAGCAAACCATAAGTGTACTTTGCCTTTTGTTTTTCTTTCAACTGCAAACCGTATTCACTCAGCGTTTTGCGTTTTTTGTTCGCACCATGTTGTCCCGGAGGGTTGCTGTTTTTGGTAAGCCACTTACCATTGCCTGTAATAGGCTCGCCGAAACGGCGTGAGATCTTTGTTTTTGGGCCTGTATAACGTGCCATAATTTTATTGTTGGCCTTTTAGTGACGGTGCATCATCATAAAGGCCTTAAATTAATGATGCACCCTGTTGAATAATAACAAGGAAGCCGGCAGCATAGCTACCGGCAAAAAATTAAACTCTTCTTTTCTTGGGCGGACGGCAACCGTTGTGCGGAAGCGGGGTCACATCCCGGATCATGGAAATCTCTAATCCATTTTGAGACAGGGAGCGGATGGCACTTTCGCGGCCGCTTCCGGGGCCCTTTACGAAAACATCAACTCTTTTTAACCCGGCATCCACTGCCACTTTTGCAGCATCGGCGCCGGCCATTTGTGCTGCATACGGGGTATTTTTCTTGCTCCCCTTAAAACCCATCTTCCCGGCAGAAGACCAGGAAATAACCTGCCCTTGTTTATTGGTAAGGCTAATAATAATGTTGTTGAAACTGGCGGTAACGTGTGCATCACCATAGGCATCTACCTTTACCACTCTTTTTTTTGAAGCGCCTTTTGCGCTTTGTGCTTTTGCCATTGAAATAGGTACTCTTAATAAAATTTTAAAATAAATCCTTTCGGACTGAACCAACCCTCCTGCGGCTTACTATGCGATCTGGCGATGGTTCAAAAAATGTAAGCCAAAAACAGACCCAAAATGGATACTGTCCTTACTATTTTTTAGCGGCCTTCTTTTTACCGGCAACTGTTTTACGCTTCCCTTTACGGGTACGGCTGTTGGTACGGGTACGCTGGCCACGAACCGGCAATCCTTTACGATGGCGAAGGCCACGGTAACAGGCAATATCAAGCAGGCGTTTAATATTCATTTGGGTTTCGCTGCGCAAAGCACCTTCCGTTTTTATTTCATTGCTGATGATATTACGGATTGCAGTTTGTTCGTCGTCGTTCCACTGGTTAACTTTCTTACTGGGGTCGATTCCAGCCTTGGTTAAAATGTAAACGGCAGTAGAACGGCCAATCCCATAAATATAGGTAAGTCCAATCTCGCCCCTTTTGTTTTTTGGTAAATCTATACCGGCAATACGTGCCATAATAAATACTATATTTTAAAAATGTTGATTAACCTTGTTTTTGCTTAAATCGGGGGTTCTTTTTGTTGATCACATAAAGACGCCCTTTCCTCCGCACAATCTTGCAATCGGCGCTTCGTTTTTTAATAGATGCTCTTACCTTCATCTTGATTTCTGTTTAATTATTTCCGGCTTTCGCCTCAATGTTTATTTATACCTGAAAATGATTCGTCCACGGCTTAGGTCGTAGGGACTCATTTCTACTCCCACTCTGTCGCCAGGCAAAATCCGGATATAATGCATTCGCATTTTTCCAGAAATAGTTGCCAGGATTTCATGGCCATTTTCCAGTTTCACCTTGAACATAGCATTGCTCAGTGCTTCAATAATCGTCCCGTCCTGCTTGATCAGTGCCTGTTTAGCCATAATTTTGGGAGCGCAAAGATAGGAGGATTATTTGAATATTTTGCAAAATCCGCAGATATTTAGAAGTTTTAGGAGAAACTTGATTTTTTTTCCGAAAAAATGTTGGAAATCGGAATTCCACTTACATTCGGTAAATTTTTTACCATTCATGAAACAAATCCTCATTGGAGCCTTTGTCTGCTCCTGTATTTTCTCTGCCTGTAAAAAAAGTGACAAGAAAAGTTCGGAGCCCGACAAATTTATGTCAACTACCCCCGGCAGCACCTGGAATTACTCATTTGTAGATAATACCAACGCAGCAGCTAATTACGATTACACCGTAACTTCCTCAAATTCAGATACTTCTATTAATGGAAAGTCTTATCATAAATATGCTGTCAGTACCGGGGGCACCGAATATTACAATATTACCGGCCACGATTATTATACCTATGCGGCCCTGCCTGCTCAAATTGGTGGAAACTATATTGAAAACCTTTATCTAAGGGACAATGCTATTGCGGGTACATCCTGGATTCAATCTTACAATATTATATTTAACTCGGTTCCTTTAACCATTCAAACCACCAATACCATTGCGGCTGTAGGGTTAACCCGTACTGTATCTGGAAAAACTTATTCAAACGTAATCCAGGTAAATACCAGCATCACACCTCCCGCTATCCCCGGCCTTACTGTTACATCCAATATTAGTTATTATTATGCACCCAAGGTAGGAATGATTGAAAACCATATTGTGGTTGGCATTAATGGGCTTGGGGTAACCCAGGATGTAAATACCCAAACTACGCTTACCAATGCCACTATACTGTAAACTCCCATAAAACAAAGAAAAAGGTAACCCTGGGGTTACCTTTTTTATTAATTAAGGATTTTAACTTCAGTTCGCCGGTTAGCGGCCCTACCCGATTCCGTTTTATTATCATCGATCGGTACAGACATGCCATAGCCTTTGGCCTCCAAGCGCGAAGGATCTATTCCTTTGGAGATGAGATAATCCCTAACCGTATTGGCCCGGTCTTCCGAGAGTTTAAGGTTACTTGCTTTACTGCCCACATTATCGGTATGGCCCCCGATTTCAATGCGTTCATCATCCTTCCTGTTTAAATAAGAAACCAGTTCATCAAGCACTGCAAAAGATTCGGGCTCCAGGTCGGCCTTACCGGTTTCAAAATTACAATCTTCCAAAATAAAGGTACGGGATGGCTGGAACTGTATATCTACTGTAAACGGGTTTTTATAATAGGAGTTTCCCTGAAGGGCTGGAATATCCAAAACATTGTAACTGGTTGAATCTTTAAAGCCAAGGATAAAAATTTCATATTTAGCACCCGCCGGGAGCCGGATACTAAATTGTCCTTCATCGTTTGTGAGGCCCTGGTATTCCTGGCTGTTAGCATTGCTTCGGAATACAATGATTTCATTGGCCTTCCGGTGATTTTTAAAATCGGATACGGTTACATTAATAGGCGCATCCTTAGGAACCGATGCATTTTGCACATTTCCATTTTGTGCAAGAAGGGATAAAGGGGTAATCCCTAAGGCAACCAACCACATTTTTAGTTTTTTCATCCAGTTAAATTAAGCAGGTTAAAAAGATGGTTAAAATTATTATTTCTGTTAATGAAAGTAATTAAAGAAAAATTAATTTTTTAAAGCCGGGTTTGCAATCGTATCAGCATCTCCGATTTCCAGGAATAAAAGGTCCCATTTATTATCTTTTCCCTTGCCTCCTTAGCTAGCCAGCAATAAAATGCCAGGTTATGAATACTGGCAATCGTAAGGCCCAGGTATTCTTTCGATTTAAACAGGTGCCTTAGGTAGGCTTTACTATAATATTGGCTTACTTCACAATCGAGCCCTTCGTCAATTACAGAAAAATCGTTTTCCCATTTCTTGTTATCAATATTCACAATCCCGCTGGTAGTAAACAACATGGCATTTCGGCCATTGCGTGTGGGCATCACACAATCAAACATATCTACGCCCATGGCAATTCCCTCCAGGATATTCCAGGGTGTTCCAACTCCCATCAGGTATCGGGGTTTATCCGGGGGAAGTTGTTCGCAGCATTGGGCGCATATTTCATACATTTTCTCTAATGGTTCGCCTACGCTTAATCCTCCAATTGCATTCCCGGTAGCATTAATTTCTGTTACATACGCGCAGGAGGCTTTTCGCAAATCAGGATGAATGCCGCCCTGAACAATCGGGAACAGGTTTTGGCTATATCCATATAAATCCTGTGTGGCATTAAATTGTTTAAAGCAACGGGCGAGCCATCGATGGGTCAATTCCATCGAATCCTTTGCATATTTATACTCACTTCCCCCAGGAGGGCATTCATCAAATGCCATCATGATATCACCTCCTATTTGTCTTTCAATATCCATTACTTTTTCTGGTGTAAACAGATGGCGGCTACCATCAATATGCGATTGGAATAGCACGCCCTCCTCTGTTATCTTCCGGGTGCCCGAAAGGGAAAAAACCTGGAAGCCCCCGCTATCAGTCAGGATCGGTTTTGGCCATCCATTAAACTGATGCAACCCGCCTGCCTGTTGTAGCACCCGGGTACCCGGCCTAAGATACAGATGATATGTATTGCCAAGAATGACCTGTGCCTTTACATCATTCAATAATTGTTGCTGGGTTACCGCCTTTACAGTTCCGGCAGTGCCTACGGGCATAAAAACCGGAGTTAGAATTTCGCCATGATCCGTTTTAATAACACCGGCCCTTGCTCTAGCGGGTAAAGCCGGGGTGACGGTATGAAATTGTAATGCTGCCATACTGAATCAGCAAAGATAAAAGTTGAAAGCGATTGGCTGCACTCAAAAGTGGGTAGTGCAAATGTTTCGATTACTTTTGTGCCCATGTACTTATATGATTATTGGCTCACCTATTGGAAAGCGGGTGTATTATATTTTTTTATTGTCATTTCTTTAATCCAGGTGTTTTATTATCTTTTCTTTTTTTTAAGGCTTGCCTTTTACAAGGAAAAGAAACGTGAAAATTCGCGTACCAACGCCGTAAGTGTAGTTATATGTGCGCGCGATGAAGCCAACAATATTATGAAGAACCTGCCTGGTGTTTTAGTACAGGATTATAAAACAACGCATGAAGTAATTGTAGTGAACGATAATTCGTACGATGAAAGCAAATACCTGCTGGAAGAACTACAAAAATCTTTCAGGCAATTACGGATTGTTGAATTGACGCAGGAAGCCAAAATGATCCCTGGCAAGAAATTTCCGCTGGGTATTGGGATTAAATCTGCAAAATTTGAAATATTACTCCTTACCGATGCGGATTGTATACCAGCCTCCGAATTCTGGATTGAGAATATGCAATCCGTGTATGATGACCAAACCGAAATCGTGCTGGGATATGGGGCATTTCACAAGAAAGCGGGCTTTTTCAATAAACTCATAAGATGGGAAACCTTTCATTCGGCCCTGCAATATTTCAGTTATGCCCTTGCCCGTATTCCTTATATGGGGGTGGGAAGAAATCTCAGTTATAAAAAAACCGTTTTCTACAGGCACAAAGGATTCTCCTCCCTTAACCATACCCCGGGAGGGGATGATGACCTTTTTATCAATATGGCGGCAAACGGGAAAAATACAAAAATCAATATCCATCCGGATAGTTTCACCCTGAGTGATGCACCTTCCACCTGGGGCCAATGGAGAAAACAAAAAAAGAGACACTACAGCACCAGCCGGTATTACAAGGGGAAACATAAATTCCTGCTTGGATTATATTCTTTTACCCAATTCCTATTTTATCCTTCTTTTTTCCTGGTCCTGTTATTGGTAAACTGGGAATGGGGCCTGGCTATTTTTGGAATACGACTGGTTTTTCTGGCAACGGTCATGTTTCTAACAACTAAAAAACTGAACGAAAAAGACCTGTTTCCGTGGTTTTTTATTTTCGATATTTGGATGTTTTTCTATTACCTGATTTTTGCACCTGCCCTCTTTAAAAAGCCGGCATCCACCTGGAAATAATGGAAAATCTTATTACAAACTATTTTTCTGAATTTAATGAAACGCAGGTAAAGCAATTTGGCATGCTGAAAGCGTTGTATGCGGATTGGAATAATAAGATAAATGTTATCAGCCGAAAGGATATGGACAATTTTTACCTGCACCACGTCTTACATTCACTCGCGATTGCGGCTGAATTCGAATTCCTGGAAAATATGAAGGTGGTTGACCTCGGCACCGGAGGTGGATTTCCTGGTATTCCTTTAGCAATTTTCTTTCCGGGCACCTCCTTTCACCTGGTCGACAGCATCAATAAGAAACTAAATGTAGTAAAGGAAGTTGTTATCGCCCTCGGATTACAGAATGTAACGGTTCAGCATACCCGCGTGGAGGATTTAAGGAAACCGGCATACGATGTGGTGGTTTCGAGAGCAGTGGCGCCACTTAAAGACTTATGGCGTTGGAGTAAACCCATCCTCCGAAAATCGGGAACAAATCCCAATGGGCTGATATGCCTGAAGGGTGGCGATCTTAGTACAGAAATTTTTGAAAGCGGATGCAAACCTTTTGTTTGGGAAGTAGATAAATTTTTCCCCCAGCCATACTTCCATGAAAAATACCTGATTTACCAACCATTAAAAAAATAGGACGGCTTTCACTGGTACCCTGGCTGGCCAGCCGGGAGCCCTAAAAACATTTCTTCTTCCATTCGGTCCATAATTTTGACCTTAGTAAGGTTGAAAGTACGGCTGGTTCCTGATAAGAATTTCTTGCCTACCAATTCAATGACAGCTTATTGTTCTTCCTGTTAATGTCGGCCATCCTCCCCGTTGGATCAATTTCTATGGAAACAATATTGGTCAAATTACCCGGCACTGCCACCACATAGGTGCGGTAAACAAATCCCCAGGGTTGATGGGTTATAAAAGGATATGCCACAGCTGCATCAGACGTTTTCGCAGCAAAAGTGAGGTTTGTAGGAATATAATGCAATGTCCGTTCTCCATTTTTGAATTCAATGGAAAGATCAATCGGCATGGGGAATTCGCCCAGGTTGCTAAGCCGGATCATGGTACTGTCGTTTTTTTCCCACAGGCTGTCAATCGCATAATCGGTAAGTTTTGTGGTGTACAGCATCAGATCTTTGTACCATTTCAATTCCATTCCACTTACTTTTTCGGCCACCCGGGTAAAATCCGCTGGTGTGGGATGTTTAAACCGCCACTTATTATAATAGGCTTTCAGAATCTTATCCATCACCGGTTCGCCCACAATATATCCCAACTGGCGAAGGAATACGGAGCCCTTATAATAGGAGTTGATATTATAGGCAAGGTTGGTTTCAAAAAAATTAGCAGGCGTGCTCATGGGTTCATTGAAGGCAGATTTGGCAAGCATAAAATACATCGGGTATTCGCCGGGGTTAGCAAAGAAATCTGTTTTTCGCAACCAGCTCAATACGCGGGCCTCGGCATAATCCGTAAACCCTTCATCCAGCCAGGCATAGGCATTTTCATTAGAGCCCATCATCATCTGGTACCAGCTATGACACCATTCATGTACAATGGTTTCAAATGAATTATTCCTAACCAGGGTTGCCATGGGGTATTCTGTACCACCACCACCGCCTTGTATCACCGAATAACAAGGATAAGGGTATGCGCCAAAAGTTTTCGCCATATAGGGATAGAGGATGGCGCAGGTATCTGCCACCTGTTGCCATTTCTTCTCCTGGGTAGAATCTATTTTATAAATAAAATGCAAAAGCGGTCCATTGCCTGTTTTGCGGGTAATATGTTTATAGGAGGGATCCGCACCCCAAACAAAATCGTGAACATTCTTTGCAGCAAACTTCCAGGTGCGTAGTGCGGCATTTATGGGCTTTAATGCGGTGCCCTCCTTATCGTATCCCCACCCTATTTCAGCGGCATTCTGAAGTACCCCTGTTGCACCCAGTTTATACTCCTTGTTAAGGGTAATATTCACATTATAATCCCCCCAAACCCCGTAAAATTCCCGGCTAATATAGTCATCGGCATGCCACCCCTCCTGGTCGTACTCGGCCAGTTTGGGATACCATTGGCCCATGCTGTACCGCACACCTTCATCACTATCGCGGCCACTTCTCCTTGAAAGTTTGGGTACCTGTTCTGTAAATTCAAGTTGGTAATGGAGAGTAGCTTTGGGATGTAACGGTTTCTCCAATTGTACTTCCAAAATGGTTTCATGTTCAGTAATTTTCTGTTGTTTACCACCCACTAAAAACTTTGTTACGTGGCAGTACCCCTCTTCACCGGGTGTCATTTCCACAATGCGTTTTTTAAACCGACGGTCGTAATCGGTCACATCCTTTCCGGATCTATCCTTTCCAACCACCAGGTTCTCCGTACTTCGACTGCTTACATCCATCATGCTCCCCGGTCTGAATGCATTAAAGTATAAATGAATAAACAATTTATCCAGGGTATCCGGCGAATTGTTGGTATACGCCACCGATTGTTTTCCGCTAAGGATATTCGTATTCACATCTAAATAGACATCCATATTGTACTTTATCGACTGTTGCCAATTGGCGGCCTGGCCTAAAGCCATTATCGGAAATGCAAAAAATACAAAGAGAAATTTCTTCATGAGGAATTATTCGGCTAATAGCCGGTTATTAAATTGAACAATAAGTGAAACCAGGTCGGCCTGCTCATTCAAAGGCAGAGTAGCTGCTTTGTCATTCACATCGTGATATGCCTGAATACCACCCAGTGTGTAAAAGAAAAAAGAAGGAACACCGGCTTCGGTAAAAAAGTAATGATCGCTGTTGGCCGCTTTTCCACGCGGATTAACCGCTTTCAACAAATGTAAATCCGTATTCACAGATTGCATTAAAGAAAACTCGCGGGGATATTCGGTGGCGTTCACTACGGTAATTCCGTCTTCTCCGGTGCCTGCCAGGTCGGTATTTATGAGGAACCTGATATGGGAAAGTGGAATCAGTGGATGTTGAACAAAATATTGTGAACCGATAAGGCCAGCTTCTTCCCCCGCAAAGCAAATAAAGCCCATACTGTATTTTGCAGGATGTGCCGCATAATACTTTGCCAATTGTAACAGAAGGGCCACCCCGCTGGCATTATCGTTTGCGCCCGGAAAAAAAACATGCTTACCCATACCGCCCAGGTGGTCATAATGTGCGGTAATAAAAAGGAAGGAATCCGGCTTTTCGGTACCCGGCACCATGCCGCAAATATTATCGGCCTTAAAATTGGGTTCGAGGTCTGCGTCTATCCGTACATGGTATGAAGAGGCGGACGGTACCCGTTGGCGATTCACCTGCACCATGGCATAACCCGCCTGCTCAGTAGCCACACTCCAGGTAAGCTTATCCTTAAGTTCTATCACAAAATTATGCTGGGGATCAGCAAAATGAATGCTGTCAATTTTTATCAGGTTTCCTTTTGCTTTTATTCCCTTACTTTCCGGAGCCACAATAAAGTCAACTCCTGGTTCTAATACCACTCCGTCAATCCTTAATTCCATTTTACCGGGAAAGGTATTTGCAGGATATGAAAATCCTTGCAGGAAGGAACTTCCATTCAACGGCTTTAGGCCGGTTTCCTTAAACTGATCAGTCAGGAAACCGGCTGCATTATGCATCCCGTTCCGGGTATAACCCCGGCCCCAAAATGCAGATGAGCTGAGGGTATCAACTATTTCCCGGGCAAATGCAGGAACCTGAGCTTGTGCGCAAAAGCTTAATCCGGAAAAGATAAAGAGAAAAAGTCCTTTCATGAAGTGCGAAAATATTACTAAAGTAGATATGGAAACTTAAATTATAATTATGCTAACAGGATAAATCCGGCTGCATTATCCTTTTCCACCCACAACCACTACAATTTCTCCTTTGGGGGGATGTTGTTCAAAATGTTGCATCACCTCAGCGAGTGTGCCTCTAACATTCTCTTCAAATTTCTTGCTGAGTTCGCGGCTTACAGAACAAGGTCTTTCTCCGCCGAAATATTCTATAAAATTTTTAAGCGTCTTAAAAAGCCGAATGGGGCTTTCATAAAAAATCAGGGTACGTTCTTCCTCCGCGAGTTTTTTCAATAACGTTTGCCTTCCCTTTTTTAATGGAATGAAACCCTCAAAGCAAAACCGATTGGCGGGAAGCCCGCTGTTAATCAGGGCAGGAACAAATGCCGTAGCACCCGGAAGGCACTCCACTTTAATTTGATGTCGCACACATTCCCGCACCAGTAAAAATGCAGGGTCACTAATCCCGGGTGTTCCGGCATCGGTAATTACTGCCATGGTTTTGCCAGACAACAATTGATCAACCAGGTGTGGCAGAACTTTATGTTCATTGTGCTGATGATAGGGTGAAACAGGCTTGTTTATGCCATAATGCGCCAATAGAACCGAGGAGGTTCGGGTATCTTCTGCAAGAATAAGGTCGGTAGATTTCAATACCTCCACAGCGCGGAAAGTAAAATCGGATAAATTACCTATTGGGGTTGGAACCAGGTATAGCATATCAGTCCCGGGTTAATCAGGCAATATTAACTTCAAAGATTTCCATCACCGGGTTTGCAAGAAATTTTTTCGCTGCTTCGCTGGCCAGTTGAAATGCAGCCTCTTTATTGCCGGCTTCAATTTGCAATTCAATGTATTTACCAATCCGCACATCGTGCACCTGGTCAAAACCAAGTAATTGCAGCCCACCCAAAACAGCCTTGCCCTGTGGATCGAGCAAATCTTTGAGGGGGATTACTTTAACCTGTGCCGTAAACAACATATTATTTCTTTTTGAATAACAAAGATAGGATAATGTATGCGGTGAATATGAGAGGTACCGCTAACCAATTAAGCAAAACGGCAGAAAGGATAGCAATAACAAT
Source organism: uncultured Ferruginibacter sp. (assembly GCA_964647915.1). Classification (GTDB taxonomy): domain Bacteria; phylum Bacteroidota; class Bacteroidia; order Chitinophagales; family Chitinophagaceae; genus Ferruginibacter. Next base: position 76,540 of record CAZYKA010000002.1, read on the forward strand.
CAGCAATACCTGGGGAAGATTATTTTTTACATTCAGGTTTTTGAATTTTAATGCCATCATGGGAAGGTTCGACACCATCAGCCAGGATAAAATAAGCGTTATGCCATAGAGGAACCATTTATTGACCAACAGGTTCACGATAAATTCGGAGGGCATAAACCAATAAATTAAAGGGAAAGAAGCCACCAGCAAACCAACTGCCGGCACCGGAACGCCCTTAAAACTATACTGCTGTGAATTGTCGATATTAAACCGGGCCAGCCGGTATGCTGCTGCAGCAGCCAGGATAAAAGCAGGGGCCAGCACCCAGACACTAATATTGATCCCGTTCACTTCATGCGCATAGCTAAGCCGCAAAAATTGATAAATAATCATAGAGGGCGCTACTCCAAAACTAACTATATCGGCAAGTGAATCGAGTTGCTTCCCCATTTCCGAAGTTGCCCCTAAGAGCCTGGCTACAAATCCGTCAAGAAAATCGACCAGGGCCGCCAGGCCGATAAAAAGAGAGGCGAGCCAGATTTTCTCGGGTATATCTATATACATACCCGTATCGGGTCCGCTGTATTGTATTGTTATACCATTTTGTAAAATGGCAACAATAGCGAGACATCCAAAAATCAGGTTCAGGAGGGTAAACAAATTGGGTACCTGTTTCATGCAGGAATAAATTGCTGGGTTTATTGTTTTTTCATACAGGCTTCAATCTCTTCCACCGTAATTGGAATATTCTTCATCAGATCTTTATTTCCATTACGGGTAATCCAGAAATTATTTTCGATGCGTACACCCATTTTTTCTTCTTCAATATAAATCCCCGGTTCGATAGTAAATACCATTCCTGGTTTTATGGGTTCAGTTCGGGTTCCCAAATCGTGTACATCAATTCCTAAATGGTGTGAAATCCCATGATAAAGATATTTGCGGTAGGCCCGGTTTTGAGGATCTTCATTTTTAATATCTGATTTTTTTAGTAATCCGATTTTTTGAAAGACCTGTGTGGCCTCATCACCCACTTTATCGGTATAATCAACAATGGATATCCCCGGTTTCAGGATGCTTGCGGCATAATGATGAAGATGGAGGCATGCATTATAAACCGTTTTTTGCCTACGTCCGAATTTTCCATTAACCGGAACGGTGCGGGAGAGATCGGCATTATAATTTCCATATTCAGCGCCAAAATCCATTAGTAATAATTCTCCGTCTTTACATTCCTGGTTGTTTTCCACATAATGCAATACCCGGGCTCTGTCGCCACTGGCAATGATGGAAGAATATCCGGGGCCGGAGGAGCGCTGACTAAGAAAGGAGTGATAAATCTCTGCTTCAATTTCGTACTCCATCACTCCGGGTCGAATAAATTTCATGACCCTGCGGAACGTATTATCGGTAATATCAATAGCCCGTTGCATCACTTCAATTTCCAGGGTAGATTTAATAGAGCGCAGGCGTTTAAGTATGAGGGCGCTCCTTAAATAAGTATGCAATGGGTATCGTTTACGCATTTCCTTTGCATACCGGTAGTCGCGTACGGGAACAAAGTTGGATTTCCGGTCGTTTTCGTTTGTATTCAGATAGATATTATCAGCAAGGTGAATCCAGGGTTGGAGTAATCCATCCAGGGAATCTAACCATACAATTGTTTGCAAACCGCTTATGGCCTGGCCTTCTGCCCGGGTAAGGCGGTGACCATCCCATTTTTCTTTTAGTTCATTGGGGCGAACCAGTACAAGCACTTCCCTGTATTGGGGATCAGGATTACCCGGAAAGAGAATGAGCATCGAATCTTCCTGGGTGATCCCGGTAAGCCAGAAAAGATCGGAGTTCTGCTTAAATGGATACAACGCATCGCCATTAGCAGGCAGTTCATCGTTGCTATTAAAAATAGCTATTGATCCGGGCTTCATTTCAGCCACAAACCGCTTCCGGTTTGAAATGAAAATTTCGGGGTTTAGGGGGAGATATCGCATAATCAGATATTTATTTTCTTTTCAGGCTCTGCAATTTACATGATTCAATGGCTTCCCGGCGGTTTCAATTTATTCGACCGCTTCTTTAAATGAGATTCAAGGATTTTAGAAAAAACTTAGTAAAACCATTGATTATTCCTTAATGATTACAATTTTATTAAAAAACAGGCCGAATTAAATCCAGTATTTAATCATTATTGTGTCCCAAATTACACTAATAATTCATGTCGATATTACCTTTGCGGAACAAAATAAAACGATTGCTATGTCTGTACAAGTTTTAACCAAAGCGCCAATGGGTGCTTTGCACGAAATGGGCTTAGGAAAACACAAGCCGGTCCATTTTCAGTTACCCCCCGCTGAACTCACAGAACAAACACTTGCTCGCGGAGAAGGGACCCTAAGCGAAAAAGGCGCCCTGGTTATTTCAACCGGTAAATTCACAGGCAGGAGCCCCAAGGATAAGTTTACCGTTAAAGATGAAATTACGGCAGATACGGTTGATTGGAATAAGGTAAACCTTCCCATTGAAGAAAAATTTTTCTTCCAGCTAAAAGAAAAATTAATTTCTTATTTAAGCGATAAAGAAATTTGGGTTAGGGATTGTTTTGCCTGTGCCGATATCCGATATCGGTTACACCTAAGGGTTATTAATGAAGATCCTTCCAGCAATTTATTTTGCTATAATATGTTTATCCGTCCTACTGAACAGGATCTTGAAAATTTTCATCCCCATTGGCAAATCATACAGGCGCCCGGTTTTAAAGCAGATCCAACTATAGATGGCACAGTATCTGAAAACTTTGTGATTGTAAGTTTTAAGCACAAAACCATCCTGATCGGTGGCACCGGTTACACCGGCGAAATGAAAAAGGGAATTTTTGGAATGTTGAATTATGTGCTGCCTCAAAAGGCCAATGTGTTGAGTATGCATTGTAGCGCCAACATGGGAAAGGATGGTGATACCGCCATCTTTTTCGGGTTAAGTGGCACGGGTAAAACAACCCTGAGTTCCGATCCAAACCGGAAGTTGATTGGGGATGATGAGCATGGATGGAATGATGAAACCGTTTTCAATTTTGAGGGAGGGTGCTATGCGAAAGCCATAGATCTTAGTGAAGAAAAGGAACCTCAAATTTTTGCTGCTATCAGGCCAGGTGCTTTAATTGAAAATACCCGGTATTTTCCAGGAACAAACAAAATAGATTTCAGCGATAAAACCATTACTGAAAATACCAGGATCAGTTATCCCCTATCATTTATCAGTAATCATTTGGAACCTTCAATTGGTAAAACCCCAAAAAATATATTCTTCCTTACCGCCGATGCATATGGAATATTGCCACCCATTAGCAGACTTACTCCTGAACAGGCGATGTATCAGTTTATCAGTGGATATACCGCCAAAGTTGCCGGGACGGAAGCTGGAATTAACGAACCAAAATCAACCTTTAGTGCATGTTTTGGGGCGCCATTCTTACCCCTTCATCCTGGAAAATATGCAGCAATGCTGGGTAAAAAAATCAGGGAACATAAAGTGAATGTCTGGATGGTCAATACCGGATGGAGCGGGGGCCCTTATGGTATCGGGAAACGCATGAAGCTGGATTATACCCGGGCCATGATTACGGCTGCACTGGAAGGTAAGTTAGATCACGTGGATTATGTGGCTCACCCTGTATTTGGGATGAAAATGCCGGTTAGTTGCCCTCATGTTCCAGAAAATGTGCTTAACCCGCGCAATACCTGGGAAAATGGAGAGGAGTATGATGCAAAAGCAAAAAAGTTGGCCTTAGAATTTATCGAAAACTTTAAAAAGTTTGAAGCGGGTGTAGATGATGAAATTCGTGCAGCCGCACCCAAAATATAAATCAATGGTTTTAGCAAATAGAAAGCCCGGACAAACCCGGGCTTTTTTAATTTGGAGCAATATTTTCATTTCATTCTAAAAAACCATTTGCGGGATTTGGCCTTCTACTTTAAGTTTACCAGCGGTTTTACTTTTTACTTCTTCTACGGTTACGCCGGGTGCCAATTCCCGTAATACAAATCCTTCCTGTGTAACGTCCAATAATGCCAGATCGGTTACAATTCTTTTAATGCATTTTACCCCGGTAAGAGGGAGTTTACAATGGGGCAGCAATTTACTCTCCCCTTTGGGGTTAGTGTGCATCATAGCCACAATAATATTTTTGGCACTTGCTACCAAATCCATTGCTCCTCCCATACCCTTCACCATTTTGCCCGGGATTTTCCAACTGGCTATATCACCAGTTTCACTTACTTCCATGGCGCCCAGTACCGTGAGGTCAACTTTACCGGAGCGGATCATTCCAAAACTCATTGCCGAATCGAAGAAGGCCGATCCGGGCACGGTGGTAACGGTTTGTTTGCCGGCATTAATCAGGTCGGGGTCTTCTGTCCCTTCAATTGGAAAAGGCCCCATCCCCAATAACCCATTTTCACTTTGCATAATCACATTCATTCCCGCGGGTATATAATTTGCCACCAGGGTGGGGATACCAATACCCAGGTTCACATAAAACCCATCTCTAAGTTCCCTGGCAATGCGTTGTGCGATTTGTTCTTTTGTAAGCATGAAAAATCAATTATTATGCACCTGCTTTCCGCACAGTGCGCTGTTCAATTCTTTTTTCGTAGTTGGTTCCTTTAAAAATCCGGTGCACGTATATGCCGGGAGTATGAATTTCATTGGGGTTAAGGCTTCCGGCAGGGAGCAGTTCCTCTACCTCTGCGATTGTAATTTTACCCGCCATAGCCATCAGGGGATTAAAGTTGCGGGCGGTTTCTTTGTAAATAAGATTCCCCATAGTATCGCCCTTCCAGGCTTTTACCAACGCAAAATCCGAATCGAACGCCATTTCCAGCAGGTACTCCTTACCGTTAAAATTTCTAATTTCTTTTCCTTCTGCCACCTCGGTTCCAACGCCGGCAGGGGTGAAGATGGCCGGAAACCCATAGCCCGAAGCCATGCAACGGGAAGCCAGGGTGCCTTGCGGAACCAGTTCCACTTCCATCTCGCCACTCAGGAGTTGCCGTTCAAATTCTGCATTTTCCCCCACATAGGAAGCGATCATTTTCTTCACTTGTTTTTTCACCAGCAGCAGACCGATACCAAAATCATCCACACCCGCATTATTTGAAATACAGGTGATATCTCTCACTCCTTTTTCAACCAGGGAGGCAATACAATTTTCGGGGATTCCACAAAGGCCAAACCCGCCAAGCATCAGCACATTACCATCTCTGATATCGTGCAATGCTTCATTTGCATTATTAAATACTTTATTCATTTGCTTGAATTCCTAATGGTTTTACAGTTCGCTTTCCGGTGCCCGGCAAAATCTTCTTTTCAAATTTATTCAACACCTCCTCCGGATGATGTGCCAACAAGCTATCGGCCAGGGGCGACAATATCTCTGGGTGGTTGAGATAATAGGAAAGACTTTTTTCAAATTGTTCCCGGCTAACGGAATACTTTTTAAAAATAGTTTCCTGCATTTTTAAATTTTGTAAGGTGGCATCTTTCGAACTATCCCCCTTATAAAATTCGGAAGTGTACACATCAGCACGCATATAATCCCAAAAAACCGGTTCCATTTGGGAAGGTTTCAAAACCCCTTTTGGGATATTATCTTTCCCCGAGCAGGATAGCAGGGCTAAGATAAGCAATAAAGAGATGAGCCTCATTTTATTTCGTCGTTATACTTCTGGGCATTGGTTACATCCACACGGGGAAGTATTTCCTTTGCCCTCACTTTCAATGCCGGATCAGCCTTGCTTAGTATCTGAATCATTTCGGTGGCCCTCCCCTGGAAGAAGAACTGATTAATCATGGTATTGGGGTTCTGCGAATTGAAATTATCCAACTGATTTAAAACATTCATCAATTCGCCCTGAGCAACTTTCGGTTTATCATAAAGTTTATCCATCACCATCCGGTAATAATTGTAATATATATCGTGGATTAATGCATACCGGCTGTTGGACATATTTTCGACCAGCCAATACCTGTTACGAAGCCCATCGAATGCTTTCCATCCAGCCATTCCTCTACCATCTGGCGCATTGTTTACAATATTCTGTGCCTTTTGAAAATATGGAGCTCCCCCATTTGGTGCGAAGGAATCGCCATCAAAACCCAAGATCATATAAGCGTAATAAGCAAAAATGGCGGTAAGATTGGCCACAGCGGCATCTGTGCCCCCTACCCTGTTCTCATTGAATTCCAGTTGTTGAAATTCGATGTACTTAAAATAAATATCATCATCCTTATAATTCATGATAGGAGAAAGGTAAGACGAATTGAAAACCGGCCTGGCTGCCTGGATGGTGAGGGAGCCTTTATAATAATTGGCATCATTGGCCAATTCAAGGTTCAGCAGAAAGTTGCACTCAATCCGTTCTTTGGGGGCGTACACATCAGAGGTCCATTTACGTGTATTAATAAAATTGTTCAATGCCGTTTGAAGTGTGCGGAATGTACTTTGACTTACAGTGGTACCTACGCGTTTACTCACAACCGTTACTTTTGCATCAAACTCCTGAGCCTGACCAATTACGGTAAAAGACATTAAAACAAGCGCCACATATACTTTACGCATCGGAAAATTTTAAAATGGTATTGAGAATATCGTTGGCTACCTCCTTTTTGGGGCGCTTCTCAAAGCGGGTTACACCGCCTTTCCTATCAAAAATAGTTATTTTATTAGTGTTATAGCCGAAACCAGCCCCTTCCTCCTGAAGGGAGTTTAGTACCAACAAATCGGCCCTTTTATCCTTTAACTTTTTCAGGGCATTTTGTTCTTCATTGTGGGTTTCGAGTGCGAAACCAACCAACAGCTGGTTTTCCAATTTTTTTTCGCCCAGAGATTTTAGGATATCGCGGGTTGGGGTAAGCAATATCTGAGGAATCCCATTCTCCTTTTTAATTTTTTCAAAAGCAGGATCTGCAATGCTGTAATCGGCAACAGCCGCACACAACACGGCGATATCAGCTTTTTCAAAAGCGGTTAAAGCGGCTTCGTACATTTCACGGGCAGATTCTACTTTGATGGTGCTGATCCCTCCAGGAACGGGCTGGGAAGAAGGCCCCAATATCAGTTGCACCCTGGCACCCCGTTCCAAAAAAGCGGAGGCAAGGGCAATACCCATTTTACCACTACTTCGGTTTCCAATAAACCGAACCGGATCAATTTTCTCGTAAGTAGGGCCAGCCGTAATTAAAACTGTTTTACCGGAAAAATCATTTTTTTTTTCAAACCAGGTAGTCAGCCATTCAACAATTTCCTCCGGTTCTGCCATCCGTCCCGGGCCAAAAAGACCACTGGCGAGTTCCCCTTCATTAACTGAAATGATATTATTTCCAAAAGATAAAATAAGTTGTAGGTTAATTTTTGTAGAAGGATGCTTCCACATGTCTTCATCCATGGCAGGTACTACCACAACAGGGCAGGTTGCAGAAAGATAAACGGCCTGGAGTAGATTATCACAAATCCCATGCGCCATTTTTGCGAGGGTATTACAACTTAAGGGTGCTACAACCATAACATCGGCCCAGCGCCCCAGCATCACGTGGTTCGCCCAGGTATCATCATCTGAAGAGATCCGGGTTAACACTTCGTTCCGTGAAAGGGTGGATAAGGTTAGGGGGCCAATGAAACCGGTTGCCGCATCGGTCATAATCACTTTTACCTCCGCCCCTGCCCTCACCAGTAAACGCACCAGATAGGCCGATTTGTAAGCTGCAATGCTGCCGGTAATCCCTAATAATACTTTCTTTCCTTTTAACATAAAAATCCCGCCAAATAGCGGGATAAAAATATGATTTCTATTTTAAAAGAAGTGGTAAACCCTTAACTGAATAAGTCCTCGTCGTTCTGACGGAAATAGACTTTGCCCTCCAAAAATTCGGTGGTAGCTAAAAGCGCCGGATTAGGCATACGCTCATAAGCCCTTGAAATTTCAATTTGTTCTTTGTTTTCGTGAATTTCTTCGAGACTGTCGGTATGGCTGGCAAATTCTTCCAGTTTACTATGCAATTCTTCCTTAATGGAAATATTAATCTGGTTGGCACGCTTTGCAATAATAGCAATAGACTCGTACAAATTGCCGGTCATATCTTTAAGGTCGTTTAACTTTTTCGGTTCAACAACACTGCTGGTATTAGCGCTTAACTGACGACGAAGCTTGCTCATCTTGTATTTCTTTTATTTTATTTTGACTCAATTTTTTGAAACTCTCTGCCTCCTTAAGCAAGGGGCTTTCGGGAAACCGATCGGCAAAATCATCAAATTCTGTTACCACAGTTTCATACCGCTCTGCCTGCTTTTCCCGGATACTCATTTGTGCAAATTTATAATACGACTTTAGCGACAACAATTTATACTCATCGGCTTTTGCCGATTCGGGATAACTATTGAGCAGGGTACCAAAAGCGATGGCAGCAGCCCGATACTGCCCCAGATTATAATACAAATGGGCACCCCGATATTCCTTTTGCTCCAGTTTTGCCCGGCAAAGATCGATTATTGCGGATGCTTCTTTTATCCTTTCGGAACCCGGATGGGTGTTAATAAAAGTTTGCATCATATTCATGGCTCTTACCGTATTAGCCTGATCGAGTTCAATCTTTGGCGATTCCTTGTAGAAGCTAAGTGCCTTCATATAATCCACTTCCTCTGCCCGGCTGCTGTTTGGGAATACTTCGAGGTATCCCTTGAACAGGTTTTGGGCATCCTGATAGGATTTCTGATAATAGAAACAATAGGCGTATTTATAGTAAAGATCTTCAAACTTTTGGGTGCCTTTAAAAACCGGAAACAAACTTTCATATAAAGGCTGGGCGAACTTATATTTCTTTTTTGCATAAAACTCATCCGCTTTCGAAAGCATATAATCGTAGTCCTTACTTTTCTGGATCTTATTTACCGGATTACAGGAAATAAAGAACAGTAGGCAACCAAAAATCAGAAACGGCCGGAAGATTCGCATAAAGAGGGGCAAAATTACGGTAATTTTTCCAAAAATGCCGGATAAAAAGATAGGATCCAAAAACTGGCTGTTAACGATTCTATAAACAAGAACCCTCCCAAAAATGGGAGGGTTCATCATTGAGCAAAAAGTGGAATTAAAACTTATTTTAGTTTGACTTAATGTCAACCGTATTCTTTTCACCACCACCTACGGTACAATCGGTAGTAATGCGATCGGAACTGATACCTTCCCTTTCGGTGAGGTACAATTTGATGGCATCTACTCTTTTCTGGCAAAGGGCCTGAGAAGCTTTAGAAGTTTCAGGGTAGCCGGAAACTGTGATGTTACAATCGGGGTTTGCTTTCATTTTAGCAGCTACGGTAGCCAGCATAGCACGGGCATCCTTACTAAGAGCCGAAGTATTTCCTTTGAAGCTAAGACTTGGATAGTCAGTAGGGCAGGTTTTAACCGGTGCAGCCTGAATATTTTTGCAGCATTCAGGATCAGGGCAATGACCTACACCATCCGCATCAACAGGCTGACATTCAGTAGGAGTAATCAATTGTTTGTCTTTGCAGTCAGGAACACCATCGCCATCGGTATCTTTCATCACACCATGGGTATCTACCGGGCAACCTGCCGGTGTATTGGGTTCACGATCCAATTCATCAATAACACCATCGCCATCAGAATCAATAAACTGTGGTTTGGGGAATTTCATGTGGCGGGGAACATTAAGTTCGCTGTAGGCATAATCCAATGGGTTAACCCACCAAAGAGGCTCAACAGCTTTTGCACCAATATTGAAATTCAAGCCAATGGAAAGATAGTTGTAGGAATCGAAATCGCCGGTGGTAGAAGCATCACCATAAGCGTGTTCCGACCATTGTTGTCCATCCAAAAGGTCGTCCTTAATGAAGGTATGGCGGTCTTCAATAGCGAGGTTAATACGTTTACCCAATTTGAAGGCAACCCCGGCAAGAACGGTTCCGGAAGGTTTCAGTGTGTTGCTGCCGATAGTTGGACGGCGTTCACCAGAGGTTTGAGCAGGAGTTTCGTAAGAATCGTCCATAGCGTCTTTTAAGGCTTTACGAACGTCTTTACGGTCTTTATAAACTGTTCCGTATTGGTTATAAATATTACGGAATTCGGCAGCATAATTGTTGCCATTATCATTCAGCGCATTCACCTTGGTATTATAGATTGTAGCTCCGATACCAGCACCGCCATAAACAACAAAACCCGTTTTGTTTTTGTGGAAACGCACATTATTGAGGGTTACAATACCCTGAAGGCTAAGATCCTGAACGTGCGCTTTATAATTATAATACACAATATCCGGAGCATTTCCGAAAGCAGAACCTACTATACCATTATAATATACAATTGGGCCTGCGGAAGACCGAAGAGGAGCATAGTACCCTTTCCAGGCAGGATTTTTTCCAAAATTTTCGGAAGCAAGCCAACTTTGGCCTCTTCCCACCCCATTCATATATTCCATACGCAAAGAAAAAACATACCCGAGGGCCTTGCGAACATGTACTGCCCATCCCAGGGTTGGGAAAACAATAGGTACATCTCCACTAATTGATAATGCACCTGCAGAAACACCTACTTCCCACATATTACGTGGTTTAGCCGGATAGTTATACGTGTTATTCCAAAACTCGTTGTACTGAGGGAGTCTTTTTTTGGGAACAACAGAGGAGTCTTTGGTATCGTACCCGCTTCCATTATAAATGGATGAGTGGGTATCGTTTTGGGCATATACCAGTCCGGTAAGCAGGGTACATAATCCCAAACAAAGTAGTTTTAACTTTTTGCTTGTCATAACTAAATGATTGATAGATTCTAAATATACGAGTTGATTAGATGCAAATGTATTGAATGGAAGCCAATAACCAAATTTTTTTACTTTTATTTAAGAGGAAAAACCTTCATATCTCCTTGAAATTATGTATAATACCTACCCTTTTGGAGTATTAATATCCCCTTTTGGGAGTATTTTTCAAAAACCTCCAGCTTTTCCAAAATAATTTGATTAGGCTGTTTGCTTGCGTAAATTGCTGCATCATAAATGAGAAATGTAAAAAAAATCATCGGCAGCGAATTAGAAACATTCGAAACCAAGTTTGCCGATGCAGTGAAGAGTAATACCCCCATGCTCGATCGGATTATGAAATACCTGATCCGGCAAAAGGGGAAAAAGCTGAGGCCGATGTTTGTTTTCCTGAGTGCCAAACTAACCGGTACGGTAAATGAAAGCACTTACCGGGCTGCTGCCCTGGTGGAACTTTTGCATACAGCCACCCTGGTTCACGACGATGTAGTGGACGACTCGATGGAGCGAAGGGGTTTTTTTTCAATTAATGCGCTATGGAAGAATAAAATAGCGGTTCTGGTGGGGGATTATCTCCTTTCGAAAGGATTGCTTTTATCTACTTCACACAATGATTTTCAACACCTTCATATTTTATCAGAAGCTGTTAAGCAAATGAGCGAGGGCGAATTGCTTCAAATTGAAAAAGCCAGGAACCTAAACCTTCGGGAGGAGATATATTTTGAAATCATCCGCAACAAAACTGCCTCCCTATTATCTTCAGCCTGTGCGGTGGGGGCTTATTCTGCTACGGGCAATACAGAAGCCTCTGAGAAAATGAAAAAATTCGGAGAACTCGTGGGAATTGCCTTTCAAATTAAGGACGATCTGTTTGATTATGGAACGGCAGATGTAGGAAAACCAACCGGAAATGACATAAAAGAAAAAAAACTTACCCTCCCCATAATTTATACCCTTAATCAGGTTGAAAAAACACTAAAACGCCGGTTAATATACATCCTCAAAAATGAAAATCGGAGAAGGGAGAGCGTCAACTTTGTAATTGAAACCGTAACCGCTTCCGGTGGAATGGCGTATGCAGAAAAAAAAATGATTGAATACCGGGATGCTGCATTGGAAATCCTTCATTCCTTTCCTCCTTCCGAAGTAAGGGACGCATTTGAAGAGCTGGTACGATTCACAACTGATCGAAAATATTAGACCGTGGAAAAAAAATGGACGCTGTTGCCTGCAGAGGCACAGCAAGTAGAAGCATTAAAGGGAGCCCTAAAAATAAATCCTGCGATTTGCAGGATATTAATACAACGGGGAATTGATACGTTTGAAAAAGCTAAGGAATTTTTTAATCCCGGTACGGCCGTCCTTCACGATCCCTTCCTGATGAAAGATATGATCATTGCAGTTGAAAGGATAAAGGAGGCATTTCGTAAAAAGGAAAATATCCTGATTTTTGGGGATTATGATGTGGATGGGACAACTGCTGTGGCCATGACATATCAATATTTTTCAGAAGTATATGATCCAAGCCATTTGTTTTATTATGTTCCACACCGGTATCGTGAAGGATATGGTGTGAGTTTGAATGGAATTGAACTGGCTAAGAAAAAGGGATGTACCCTGATCATTTCATTGGATTGCGGTATTAAATCTGTCGATTTAATAGGCCGTGCAAAAGAAATGGGTATTGATTTTATTGTTTGCGACCATCACCTGCCCGATGATACCCTTCCTCCCGCTTTAGCTATCCTCAATGCAAAACAGGATGGATGCCTGTATCCATATAAAGAACTTTGTGGATGTGGCGTTGGATTTAAATTGATCTCTGCAATTTCCTTTTCGCTAGGATTGCCGGACGAAACCCACTTTCGGTACCTCGACCTGGTTGCTACCGCTATAGCCGCAGACATTGTTCCCATGACCGGTGAAAACAGAAGTCTTGCCACTTTAGGATTACAAAAAATTAATTTCCACCCTTCACCGGGAATAAAATCGCTGATTGAACTGGGAGGAATTAAGCCTCCATTAAACATCAGCAACGTAGTTTTTGTAATTGCTCCGCGTGTAAATGCAGCAGGAAGGATGGATGATGCCTTAAAAGCAGTGAAAATGTTCATTGAAAAAGACGAACCAAAAGCGCTGGAACTGGCAAGAATGCTCCATTCCGATAACCATGACCGAAAATTGGCAGACAGCAGCATTACCCAGGAAGCATTAGAAATACTGGTAGCCGACCCAAAGTTTGAATCCAGAAAATCATCCGTCGTTTTTCATGAAAGCTGGCACAAAGGAGTGGTAGGAATTGTGGCTTCCCGGCTAATTGAACATCATTACAGGCCAACCGTTGTACTTACACGAAGTGGCGATCTGGTTACCGGCAGCGCCAGAAGCGTTCCCGGATTTAACTTATACGAAGCCATTCATGCCTGCCGCGATAATCTGGTGGCTTATGGCGGGCACTTTGCCGCAGCCGGATTGTCGATGCAACCCGATATGGTTGATCGGTTCAGGGAAGACTTTGATTCCGTTGTGCGTTCTACCATCTCCCCCAACCTGCTGGTGCCTGAAATTTTGATTGATGCAGAAATCTCATTTTTGGATATTACCCCATCATTTCAAAATACCCTTAACCGGTTTGAACCCTGTGGCCCGGAAAATATGTTTCCGGTTTTCCTTACCCGAAGGGTAAAAAATAGAGGATCTTACCTTATTAAGAACGAACATATAAAATTTTCTCTTCAGCAGGAGAACTGCATATTTTCCGGGATCGGATTCAGGATGTCCGAAAAAATGAAAATCCTGGATGAATCTGAAAATATTGACATATTGTACTGCATTGAAGAAAATATATGGAATGGAAATCGTTCCTTACAATTAAGAGTAATTGATTTTAGGGCCACTCCATAATTTTTGCTGATTGAAGTTTTTCACTTATATCCGATACTTTTTCTTCCTGGCCCATAAATGGGATATATCTTTTGCCTGGAAATCCATCCTTGATGACCAAAAGGGCGAAAGAAAATATGGAATTGATAGCGCAGGTTTCGACGACCTCAGACACGTGGCAGAAAAAGGCATAGACATAAGCCATGCCACCCTTTACATGCCGGCTCCCTACCGGTTACTGGAAAACATTTTCAATTATCTGCAACCGTTTTCGTTACATCATTTTTTAGACATTGGTGCAGGAAAAGGCAGGGCCCTGTGCATAGCTCCCTCTTTCGGATTTCAAGGCGTGGAAGGCGTTGAATTTTCAAAAAAGTTTTGTGAAGAAGCCAAAGCCAACCTGGCTCGTTGCAATAAAAAGAAAACTTTCAATTGGAAAATACACCACAACGATGCCTATTATTTCGATATCCCTGCCAAGACGGATTGCATTTTGATCTTCAATCCATTTGATGAATTCTTACTGACCGGAGTAATTCAAAACATTGATAACAGCCTTCAACAAAATCCACGGCGATTGTATATAATTTACATTACCCCCTTGTATAAAGACCTGTTCTTTGAATCCGGATATGATGTTATCGCGCGTTTCAAGCCGGAAGAACATGTAGAGGCCATTGTATTCAAAAAAAGTGGCTGAGCGAAAGCCCAGCCATTAATGATTTATTTTGAAACAACCCCTAACTTATCGGTTCAGTATTGTGTTCCATAAGTTCAACACTACGCTGAATAAACTCGGTAAGGCGATTGCCGGTAAGCAAACCCTGCGAAAGCAGGGCAAGGTCGGAAAGATTCTTTACCTGTTTTTCCTGCTTGCTGTTGTCAGTTTCGGAAAGAATTTGCTGAAACACCGGGTGATTGCCATTTACGGTGAGGTTAACTTCATCGGGCATCTGGGCATACCAGGCCGCCATTCCTCCACCCATCGCAGCCATATCTTTCATACGGCGCATTTGCTCTGGGCGTGTAGCCGTAACCGGTAGGCTGGTAGCCGGAAGCCCTTTTACAGAAACCTGGATGTGCAACCCCTCCTGAGGTTGGTTAAAAAGTTTTTCCAGCTTTTCAATTTCCTCTTTATTTAATACCGATTCCGTTCCTTCCGATTTATCAATCAGATTATCTGCAATGTCGGCATCAATCCGGGTGAAAACCACATCGTTCCACTTCATTTCGATATTGTTAATGAAGGCGGCATCCACGAGGGTCTCCATCTTCACCACGGTGTATCCTTTTTCCTTAGCTCCTTTAATAAAGGTGTCCTGCTGCACCGGGTTGGTGCTGTACAATACAACCTGTTTGCCTTCCTTATTCTTTTGGATGGCTTCGGTGGCCAGCTTATATTCATCGAGGGTATAAAATTTCCCTTCGGTATCCTCCATTACAAAAAACTTTGCGGCTTTTTCCAAAAACTTATCATCCGTCATCATCCCATACTTCACAAACAGGCCCAGGCTCTCCCATTTTTCTTCAAATGATTTCCTGTTGGTACGGAAAATTTCATCCAGCTTATCGGCCACCTTTTTGGTGATATACCCGTTAATCTTTCGAACATTTGGATCGCCCTGGAGGTAACTACGACTAACATTCAAGGGGATATCGGGGCTGTCGATTACTCCATGAAGCAACATCAAAAATTCGGGGACAATATCCTTCACTTCATCGGTAACAAATACCTGGTTGCTGTATAACTGGATTTTGTCTTTTTGAATTTCGTACGACTGTTTGATTTTCGGGAAGTACAAAATACCGGTAAGGTTAAACGGATAATCCACATTCAGGTGTATCCAAAACAAAGGCGTTTCACCAAATGGATACAATTCCTTGTAAAATTTTTCGTAATCCTCATCGGTTAATTCGGATGGCTTTTTCGTCCAGGCGGGGGTAGGGTTGTTTACCTGCTTTTCCTGGAAATAAATAGGTACAGGAAGAAACCGGCAGAATTTTTCCAGCATTTCCGAAATCCTGTGTTCTTCCAGGAATTCTTTACTCTCTTCATTGAGGTGTAGCACGATGGATGTTCCCCGGTTTTCCTTTTCGGTATCTTCCAAAATATATTCGGGGCTTCCGTCACATTCCCATCGCACGGCGGTGGCTCCTTCTTTATGACTTTTTGTAAAAATTTCAACTTTATCGCTTACCATAAACGAACTGTAGAAACCTAAACCAAAGTGGCCTATGATATTATTTTCATTCTGGCCTTTGTATTTATTCAGGAATTCTTCTGCACTGCTGAAAGCTACCTGGTTAATGTATTTGTCCACTTCGTCTGAAGTCATCCCAATTCCATTGTCTGCGATAGTGAGCGTACCTGCCTCCTTATTAATGGAAACTTCCACTTTTAGAACGCCAATTTCCCCCTTTACTTCACCAAGGGAGGCGAGGGTCTTTAACTTTTGGGAGGCATCTACGGCATTGCTAATCAATTCCCTGATAAAAATGTCGTGCTCACTATATAGAAATTTCTTAATGATGGGAAAAATGTTTTCCGTTTGCACACGGATATTTCCTTTTTGCATATCTGGTAAGTTTAAATTTAACGGCAGAACCTTATCAAAAAAAAGACCATTTGAAACCGGAAGGACAATTTGACACCATACCCACCCTTTTTAGACAAATCTCTGAAAAACAGGCAAAATTGGAACGGGAAATGCTATCGGAAAGACAGAACTATGGGAGAAAATAATTAAAAAAGGGCCACCCTTTCGGGCAGCCCTTAAAGCTTTATGTTGAAAATTCTAAATTAAAGCTTGATAACAGATCCGGTTTTGATCCGGTTTCCGGAACGATCCAACAATTCTACACGGTAAATTCCCGCGGAGTACTTGCTTAAATCGAAACTAAGGCTTTGATATTGAGTGGCAATACTAAAGGTTTTTGAGATTACTCTTGACCCTTTAGAATCGTACACATTTACCTGGCGAACCAATGGAGTGGTACTTGCTTCGCTGTAATAGCGAACGGAGAACTGGCCGGTGGTTGGGCTTGGATAAATAAACAGTACGGTGTTTGGAGTTCCTTTTACTAAAACTGCATCGCTTGTGTTTACACATCCATTTACATCTGTAACTTTTACGGATACATTCCCGATATAATCTACGGTAGCGTTAAAGGTACCGTTGGTTGCACCTGAAATGGGCGATCCATTTAAGAACCACTGGTATGCGGCGCCGCCCGGGTTAGAGGTAGCGGTGAGCAAGGTGGGTGAACCAGGATAAACAGTTCCCGGATTATTGATGGAAACGGTTGGAGTTGGGTTAACAGTTACGGTTGCATTATTAGAAACTACCGTATTGTTACAACTTGCAGAAACCAGGTGAATTAAAACTCCGTTATCATCCATAGTTACTTCATCAACCGAAAGAGTAGAAGTAGAGGTTCCACTGATACCTGAACCATCATTAATTGGAGACCATGTGGCGCCACCATCTGTACTTACTTCCCATTGGTATGCTGCCGGTCCGCCGGTTACCGTTGCAGTAACGCTTAAAGGCAATCCTTCGCAAATGGTAATATTTGGAACGGTAACAGCAGTAACCGGATTTGTTACGGTTACAGGAATGGTAGTTGAAGCCGAAGCACAACCGGGAGTTTGCAAGGTAACCGAATAGTTGCCTGACTGGGCAGGGCCTGCATACACAGAAGAAACTGCATTTCCAGTATATGGAGCAGTTCCTGCGGCATCAGTAAACAATCCGGCAGCAGGACTAAAGATACCTGTTTGAGGAGCTCCGTAAGTGAAGCTTATACCCCAATCTACCAGAAGGTTGCTGGTTAAGCCATCTCCATAATAATCATACAAAGCAAGGGTCCAGTTGCCATTACCCACTGTATATAAATCGGAAAGGACGCGGGTTGTTGGGATAAAACCGGCAGGCCCTAATGGCACCGTGGTTGGATCGGCATCGGCAGGATCCTGGTTATCCGGAGCAAAAGTTCCGGTATAAGGATTTGTTCCATCAATAAGGGCTACCGTACCAGTTGAGCTAAAAATAGTATTAGTAAACCCGGTAGTGGCGCCTGCGCCTCCCGTATTGGTCATGGCATAATCCAGGTTAAATATCTGGCCATTTGGAGCTTTCAATACAATGATCAGATCACCTGCATAAGAATGCACGATGTTCAACTTCACGCTCAATCCGCTGATAAGTGCTCCGGAAGGAAGAGAAGTTACGTTGATTGAATTATTGATTCCCACATTGGCGCCAGTACCTGCCACGTTATCATCCGGAATGGTCATATTAATTGCGCCGGAGGAAATGTATGGTGAAGTGGAAGGTTGGGCGGTATTTGTAATATTGATTGGCGAGGTAGAACCTGCACAAACAAAAACAGAAGTAGGGGTTACCGTTGGAACCAGTTGGTTTACGGTTAAGGTATCTACTGCAGAAAGGAAGGTTGCCGTACATGCTCCACCAACAGCTACCTGGTATTGATACCCATCCATAGCATCTGTAACTCCAGAAATATTAAGGGTAGCGGTACCCTGTCCTGAATAAACACTACCGTTCACAACCGGGCTCCAGGTAGTTCCTTGATCAGCACTTACCTGCCATTGATAGGTTGGAGCGGTGCCTTCCGTTTCAATAGTGAATGAAGCATTGCTTGAACAGGTGGCAGAAACGTTGGAAGGTTGGGTTGAAATTGTAACGGGTACGCAGGGAAGAATGTTGATGGTATAATCTTCCACCTGGCCATAGGTTTCATCCCCACAAGGGCCATTGTTTCCATTTCCAAAAGTGCCATCATACAAACGGATACGCATCCGCGTATTACCTGTTAAGGCATTCGCAGCAAATTGAACAACTGTTTCGTATGGCCCGGCAGCCGGAGGATTCGTAAAATATACCAGTTCATTACTTTCGAATGTACCGCTTTGATCGAAGTCGATCCAAACCTTAACCTGATCTCCAGGATAGGAATTAGCAGAAAGAATAGTTAATGGAACCGAAGATCCTGCTACAAAATCAGGTACCGGGGTAAGGTTGGTGAAATCTTCATAACCCGCACCGGAAGTAGATGCATTATCGAGATCACCGAAAATTACCTCATCAATTTTTTCGAAGGCCGGGTTGGTATTGGTCGCACCTGCATCGCAATAACACTGATTGGCAGGTTTCATGCTCACCAATACAGCAGCAGAGGTACCGGGTGTGCCGTTACAACTTACTACGAGTTGGTAGTAGGTTGATACGGACTGGGAAGTGGTAAGATCGCTGTTGGTAGCACCTGCTATATCTGTAAACGGACCGGAAGCAGATGCCGAAGATTGCCATTGGAAGGTAATACCGGAATTGCTTGGCGGGTTGGGGATCGAAAGGGTAAATGATTGAGTTGGGCAAACCGAGGTTTCGGTAGATGCCGCCGCACCCGGCGTAGGAGTTCCGCTACAACCGGTACTTGGAATGATGTTGATGGTATAATCTTCCACCTGACCATAGGTTTCCTGGCCACAGGGTCCATCATTACCATTACCAAATTGGCTATCAAACAAACGGATACGCATACGTGTATTGCCACCTAATGCGGAAGAAGGAATCTGAACGTTTCCATTATAAGGTCCAACAGCAGGGCCGGCTTCATATACCAACTCCGTAGGTTCAAATGAGCCACTCTGGTCGAAATCAATCCAAACCCTTACCTGGTCTCCACTGTATGAAAGGGTGGAAATGATACTAATTGGAACCGTGGTTCCGCCATTATAATCAGGAACCGGGGTAAGGCCTGTGAAATCTTCATAACCATCTGGTGATGTTGAAGAATTATTCAGGCTTCCGAAAATTACCTGGTCAATCTTTTCAAAAGTTGGATCTGTATCTGAAGAGGATGCAGCGCAATAACATTGATTTTGTGGTTTCACTGTAATTTCTACCGGAGTAGAAATGCCAGGATTACCACTACAACTTACTACTAACTGGTAGAAATTAGCTGCAGTCTGACTGGTAGTAAGGGAAGCGTTGGTAGCTCCGGGGATATCGGTAAATGGACCACCTGCAGTGGCTGATGATTGCCATTGAAAGGTAATACCCGCATTGCTTGGGGGATTATTAATGGAAAGGGTAAACAATTCTCCAGGGCAAACACTGGCAGCGGTTGTTAAGGTTGCTCCCGGAACAGGTGTACCGGTACATCCAGTGCTTGTATAAAATACTTTAAAATAGAAATCCTGTGGACCTGAATCCATAGCCGAACTCCATGTACCACCATTAATATCATGTGCTAAGGCGTTATTTCCAGGTTGGGTGGTGGTTCCA
This sequence comes from uncultured Ferruginibacter sp., assembly GCA_964647915.1. Taxonomy (GTDB): domain Bacteria; phylum Bacteroidota; class Bacteroidia; order Chitinophagales; family Chitinophagaceae; genus Ferruginibacter. Next base: position 96,543 of record CAZYKA010000002.1, read on the forward strand.
ACTACTGTACTTGCTGGTGTAAAATTGGAAGTAACGCCGGTAATAGTACCTAACGACCATTCGATCCAGTAATGCCCAGGGGTAAGAGAAAAGTTAACCGGTACGGTTATTTCCCATATTTGCCGGTTGGTAGGCCCGGGGTTTACAGCATTGGCAATCCGGTACATTTTAGCGCTTACTGCATGATCAAACCTGTTTGTGGTAAAATCACCCCAAACTGGTGTTGGGGAACCAGTGGAAGGGTCTGCATTATAAATTTGCATGAAAACCCTATTGAACGGAGAGGTTGTTCCTGCATAGTTTGTGGAATACGCATATACTTTCACACTATCTACCAGCCAATTCACTGTTCCCGTAATGGTAAAATCATCGGCTAATGAATTACCGGCGTCAATATTTGCACCAAATCCAAAATTATTAATTCCTGGTTGTAACTCACTCCAGGTAAACCCTGCAGGGGCAGTGCTTCCCCCTGAACTGGTTGTGCCGGTACTTAGGTTTCCATTGGTATAAACCTGTGCGGTAAGAATACCTGAAAACAGCCCAACAAAAAGCAGCGACATCACCCATCTGAGTAACGTCTTTCTAATTGTAAATTTGAATTGCATAAGAATTTGTTTTGGGTTTTCCGATTACCTTAATTAATATGGCAATACGGATTAAAAGCTGTTGATTGATTGAAAAATACCTGTGGCTTATTTATTATTACCTGCAGGAGCAACTTCAACATTATTGGTTGAATGTTGAGATCTGGCTTTTGCAGCCTGTTTGCGTTCAATTTGTTTATTATCCCACTCTGAAAGCTGGGTTTCTTTAGCAGACTTGCCGTTTTTATCCAAATTGGCAGCGGCTGCCTTTTTTTGGGCAAGTCGTTGATTTTGCAAAGCAACCCGTTCAGTTTTAGATGTTTGCAATTTCATCTTTTTGGGTTTCCTGTTTTGGGCAACCAGGGTACCGGCAGCAGCAAGAAACAGAAAAGAGGTGAGTAAAAGTTTTTTCATGTTTTTTATTTAATGGAAAAAATAAAAGTTAACCAAATGTAACACAGTTTAACAATAAGTTAAAAAAAAGATAATAAACGTGAAAATCAGGTTATTGCAGATTGATTGGTTCCCGTAATAAAAATTATTTAAAAAGTAAACAAAATCAAATACTGCTCATTATCAAACAGTTAGAAAAAAGTCATCGCTATACTATTTAAAAAGCGCCCGAAGTTCTTCCGCTTCATTGGGAGTCATTTTTCCAGCAAGGATCAGCCTTAACTGCCTTCTCCTGAGTGCCCCATCATATAATTTCTGCTCCTCTACCGTTTCGGGGAGGGCATTGTTTACTTTTCCTGGTTTCCCATAGGGATCGAGAGAAACAAACGTAAAATAGGCTTCATTGCTCTTGTATTTATATTGCCGTGTTACATCTTCTCCCCAAACAGTAAGATGAACTTCCATACTGCTGTTAAAAGCACGCGTTACTTTCGCTTCAATATGTACGGAGAAACCTAGTTTAATGGGAGTTTGAAATGATATATTATCTACTGATGCGGTTACTACTGTTGTTCCGCAATGTTTCATTGCCGAAAGCGCTGCTGCTATATCCATCCAATACATAAGTCTGCCACCCATCAGGTTGCCCAATGTATTGGTATCGTTGGGTAAAACCAGTTCGGTCATTATTACCAGCGATTCATTAACCTTTTTATCCATGACAAGTTTTTTGCGAAGATATAAGGAAGATCATGCCCGGGAATTGATTAATTTTTTGGAAGTTTGTTTGGCTTTATGGAATTTCGGCCACCAAATTCTTATGATATCTTTCGATAACACCGAGCAGGCTTTTGCCTACAAAACTACTCCCGAACTTAAAAAAGCCAGGTTTTTATTTGGCATTATGGGGAAACCCGCGCTGTTGAAGATAGGGCTCAAGCTATTACCGGTAGCCGTAAAATATAATTTGCCATTCACTTCCCCTCTCATTAAAAAAACTCTTTTTAGTCAGTTTGTAGGAGGCGAGTCGCTACAGGAAACTGCCGGTGCGGCGGCCAGGTTAGCCCGGTTCAATGTGCAGGTTATCCTGGATTATGCAGTGGAAGGAGGAAGTGAAGGAGAAGCAGGATTTGACCATGCGACCGAAGAATTCATCCGGGTCGTGGATTATGCATCCACCCAAACCAATATTCCTTTTATGAGCATTAAAGTAACGGGCATAGCCCGCTTTGCGCTCATGGAAAAGCTGGATGCATTTATGAAACAGGGAGAAAGCACCCTGATGAAGAATTACACCTTTGGGTTAGATCAATTACCCCCATCAGAAAAAGAAGAATGGCTAAGGGTAGTTGGCAGATTACAAAAGATTTGCAACAGGGCGGCTGAAAAAAATGTGGGGATGTTAATTGACGCAGAGGACAGTTGGATTCAGGACCCGGTGGATGCCGCTACCCTACTCATGATGGATTCGTATAATAAGGATAAAGCCATTGTTTTTAACACCCTTCAACTTTACCGTCACGACCGGCTTTCTTTTTTACAAAGCAGCATAACGGCAGCACGTGAACGAAATTTTATCCTTGGGGCAAAACTGGTACGGGGTGCTTATATGGAAAAGGAAAGGGCCCGTGCCCTGGAAAAGGGGTACCCCTCTCCCATCCAGCTCAATAAAGAAGCTACCGATAAGGATTTTGATGCAGCGGTGAAATATTGTGTGAATAACATCGATCAGGTATCCCTGATTGTTGCTTCCCACAACGAACAAAGCAACTTGCTTACTACCCAGCTTATGGATGAAAAAGGGCTGGCTCATAACCATCCCCATATACATTTTTCCCAGTTATATGGCATGAGTGATAACATCACTTTCAATCTGGCAAAAGCAGGTTTTGGGGTCAGTAAATATCTCCCCTTCGGGCCGATAAAAGATGTGGTGCCATACCTGATGCGCCGTGCCGAAGAAAACAGTTCCGTATCGGGGCAAACCGGAAGAGAATTAGGGTTAATTCATAAAGAACTAAAAAGAAGGAGAAATTAAGGCTTCCTCCGGAATCCTTCCCATCCGAATAAATTTAATAAATCTTATCCGGGGTTTCATGCACCGGTGCATAAGTTGTAATTTATTTTCAGGGAATGAATCCCATAGTGAAAACTTCCTTAAGATTTCCTATTTTAAAAGTCCAAATCCTTTTAAAGTGTTAAAAACACAATCAATGAATAACCCGCACCGACTTCCTATTTTACCTTTGCATTTTGGCAAAAATATTTTCCATATTACTTTTGGCTGTTTTGGTTTTTTCCCTGTCGGAAAACAAGATCAAGTATGGCATTTACCATATAGAGAAACCAAAATTTACAAATTGCCAGGAAACAACGAATCGTTCTCACCATAGCAACCATTTCAAAACATTTGCCCTTTCCCAAAAAAATGAAGAAGGGCATTGCAATAAAAAAGGAATGGCTTTATGCTGCAGCACAACTTTTGCAATTGACATGCCCACCACAAATAATTCCCAGGTAGTATTTGATAAAACAGAAGCCTCAAATGAATCCCGGGAATTCAATCTCAAACTGCCATCAGGTAATGCTTCCATTTGGCAACCGCCTAAAATAAACTAAATTTATACCTGCACAGGAGCTTTCGAATTAAATGAAATGACAGCCATTTGCGCCTGTGATTAAATTTATTATTAAAATTTTAAGCAAAAAAAAATGAAATCCTATTTATTCATAGCATGTAGTACTGCTATGGTAGTAATACTTTCCTTCAATACAAGAAAGGAAATCAACAAATCCTCCGCATTGCTTCACAATACGGTATCTGCGATGCCCGAAACCAAAGCAATTGATGGAGTAATTAATTATTATCTTCAAATTAAAAATGCATTGGCCGCTGATAATTCAAAGGAAGCTGCCACAGCAGGCGGAAAATTAAAATCGGCATTAATTGATCTGGGGAAAGAAGTTATGAATCCGGCACAGAAAAAAGTTTATGCAGATGATGCCGACGATGCCATTGAAGATGCCGAACATATTTCCCAAAACGCAGGCAACATCAAACACCAACGGGAACATTTTGAAGACCTGAGCGATGATATATACGACATCATAAAGGCATTTGGAACCACCCAAACCCTTTATAAAGATTATTGCCCCATGAAAAAGGCTTCCTGGCTAAGCGAGTTTAAAGAAATAAAAAATCCGTATTACGGAAAAAGCATGCTTACCTGCGGTAGTGTTAAGGAAACCATCAGCAAGCCATAAAATCAAAAAATGAAAAAGCGCAGTATCCTTATGTTGGGGATAGTGTGTGCCGTGGTCATCATTCAGTTCATCCGGCCGGAAAGGAATAATTCAGTCCAGGAGCAGGGTGAATCCATGGCGGCCATATATCATCCCCCAGATTCAATCCGGCTAATAATTCAACAATCCTGTTCAGATTGCCATTCCAATAATACCCGGTATCCCTGGTATGCAGAAGTGCAACCTGTACGGTGGTTCCTGGAATATCATATAAGCAATGGAAAAAAAGAATTAAATCTGGATGAATTCGCGTCCTATTCAAGAAGAAGAAGAATCCACAAATTAAAGGCCATAAAAAACCAGATAACAGATGGGGATATGCCCCTGCCCTCCTATTTATGGATGCATAAAGAGGCAAGACTTTCAAAAAATCAGAAAGAGCAATTAACCACCTGGATAGATAAGTTGGTAGACAGCCTAAAATCTACAGAATGAAAAAAATAATTATTATAATACTTTTCCATATCGCCTGGCAATCTCTCCTGGCCCAGGAATTTGATCATGGAAACAACCTGCAATACACTCCATTTAAAAACTTCAGCATACCGGTTGCAACGCCCTCATCAATCCTTAACCCGCCTCCGGTAACCGGATATATCTCCAATCAGGAAAAGGATATTGTAAATAAGCAAATTGTGGGGGCTAACTCCGGTATCCATTTTCCCAAAGGGACCGGTTATATTTTTACCAAGCGGTATGATTTATTTATCACAGACACCGTGTTCAATTTCACCGGGAAAAAGAAACATGGTATTGCGGTTAACGGCGCATACCCGGCCCCAACCCTTGTTGCTACCATTGGGGACACCCTATTGGTATTTGTACATAATAAAACGGCGAAGCCAACTGCCATACACTGGCATGGGTTGCAACTTCCATACCGGATGGATGGAGTACCCCATTTAACGCAACACCCCATTCCACCAAATTCTACCTATATCTATAAATTCCCGGTAGTACAGGCAGGTACCTACTGGTACCACAGCCACTTTGCATTGCAGGAGCAGATTGGATTGTTTGGAGCCATTATATTTAACAAAAGAACGGAACCCAATATACCTACCATCCCCCTGGTTTTGAGTGAATGGAGCGATACAAAGCCCGAAGAAATCGACCGGATGCTGCATACCGCCAATGATTGGTTTGGAATAAAAAAACATGCCTCACAAAGTTATTGGGAGGCTATAAAAGCCGGGAAATTTGGAGTTAAATTCACGAACGAGTGGAAGCGCATGCATGCCATGGATGTGAGTGATGTTTATTATGAGAAATTTCTGATAAATGGGAAAAATTCACAATCGTTTCCCCAATTTAAACCAGGCGATAGGGTAAGGCTACGGATTGTAAATGGAGGCTCTTCCTCTTACTTCTGGTTATCTTATAGTGGTGGGAAAATGGAGGTAGTTGCCAATGACGGAAACGATGTAATACCGGTTGGGGCCGACCGCATTATTATTGGTCCGGCTGAAACCTATGATTTGATAATTACCATTCCTCAAAATATGCAATATGAATTTTTGGCAACTCCCGAAGACCGATCCGGTTCTGCCTCTGTATGGCTGGGAACGGGAATGAAAATGCAGACCTCCAAATTACCGAAACTCAACTATTTTGAAGGAATGAAAATGATGAATGACATGATGAAAATGAATGGCGATATGAAACCCATGGGAATGGAAATGAGTTTGCAAACGATGGATATGAATGCAGTTATGTATCCCGAAATGAATAGGAACTCCAATGCCATGGAAAACATGGGCCATGATGTACATGACATGCATCAAATGGAGGACAGCATAGAAAATAAAAACAGGGAACTAACAGGAAATGACACATCATCTGATCAAATTAATACTCACAATTCCGGAACAGCTATAGTTACGTTAAACTACAACATTCTCCAGGCCACAAAAAATACGACACTTCCTGAAGGTCCATGGAAAGAATTTCGGTTTGAGTTGAATGGGAATATGAACCGTTATGTATGGACGCTTAATAATAAAACAGTTTCGGAAACAGATAAGATCCTGATTAAACAGGGTGAAAATATCCGGATTATTCTATACAACAATTCCATGATGCGCCACCCCATGCACCTGCATGGGCACGATTTCAGGGTACTCAACCAATTTGGTGAACGGTCGCCTATGAAAAATGTGATTGATATTATGCCAATGGAAACAGACACCCTCGAATTCAGGGCATCCGAATCGGGTGATTGGTTTTTTCATTGCCATATACTATACCACATGATGAGTGGTATGGGAAGGATATTCAGCTATGCAAACTCGCCGGCAAATCCAGAAATTCCTGATCCCAAAAAAGATTACAGGATGTTGAAGAAGGATGACCGGATGTTCCACCTTATGTTTCAAAATGATTTTGCCAGCAATGGAAATGATGGCTCTTTGATGTATGGAAATACAAGGTGGGCTTTTCAGGGTGAATGGAGATTAGGCTATAATGCGCATCATGGATATGAAGTGGAAACCCACTTTGGCAGATATATTGGAAAAATGCAATGGCTTTTTCCTTATATCGGGATTGACTGGAGGTACCGGAAGCATATGGAACCTGAAAAGAATCTTTTTGGACAAACTGACACCAAAAACGACCGCAAGGTTTTTCATCTTGGTGTTGAATACACACTCCCCTGGCTGGCAGTGTTAGATGCCAGTGTAGATCACAGAGGAAATTTCAGGGTTCAATTAATGCGGGAAGATATCCCTCTCACCCCCAGATTGAGATCTTCTTTTATGGTGAACTCCGACAAAGAATGGATGGTGGGAGGGAAATATATCCTAACAAAAAATTTTGCCTTATCCACTCACTACGATAGTGATATGGGGTGGGGAGCAGGGGTTACATTTTCATATTAGTTAAAAATTTTAACCTGCCCGAATACGTTCTTTTCCAATATTTAACCTGATGGATGTAAAAAACCGAAAAAATGATACTTCTTCTATTTTAGAATCTTCTACTATTAGGCAGAGCCCCTCTTAAAAAATAGGAAGTATTGGAGGCAACGAATGGGAAAAAGATTTTTGGCAGCGACTTAAAAGAATTTGATCAAACTAAATTTATTTAAGTGGTAATTTTTGGCACCTATTTTCAATCTTAATATTTTTAAACTAGGGGGACGGGGCGGCAGCCCCGGGGGAATAGAACTGAATAAATTTATACGCATCCTGAATTTTCTTCAGCCCGGATTTTTGGCACATATTTTCAATATTGATATTTTTAAACTAGGGGGACGGGGCGGCAGCCCCGGGGGAAAATTTGCAAAAAC
>CAZYKA010000002.1:104214-118055 GCA_964647915.1 uncultured Ferruginibacter sp.
TTTTCAATATTGATATTTTTAAACTAGGGGGACGGGGCGGCAGCCCCGGGGGAAAGATGCTAAAATAATTAAACTCAAACTGAACTTTCTTTGCTCCCATTTTTTGGAACTGATTTTCAAAATTGATATTTTTATTAAAGGGGGCACCGGGGCGTAGCCCCGGGGGAAAGATGCTAAAATAAATAAACTCAAACTGTTTTTTTGATCATATTTCCAACTTTGATATTTTTCATCCGGGGGAACGGTGCTTTTCCTTCGTGGCTGAGCAGTAGCACCCAGGGGAACCAACAAAAAAAATTTAATCAAAAAAAACCTAAACAAAAATTTCTTCTTTTTGCCTTCCAATTTTTATTTTAACAAGGGTAAGCGGATGGTCCGCCCCAGTGGTAGTTGGTTATCAAAGGCAGATTGAAATCCCCGGAGAAAGATATACATTTCACAAAATAATACAACCAGTCAGGGTGCGCCAGGTATTGTAATTTTTTAAATTTTCATAAATACCAGTTTCAATCTCTGCAATATTCCCAAAATATTCTTTCCTCCACAGGCGAAGGCACTTCAACATTCCTGATTCCCGCAAAGTAACTCATCAAACATAATAAGGAAATCTATTCTTTATAACCATTGCTTTTCCCATTTCAAATAACTACCGAAATATTCCCTTCATCCCACAAATAAAGGAATCCATAATCCTGGTGTTCTATAACCTGTCCCAAATAAATCCATATCAAAAATGTAAATTTGCGGCCTATGGCCAAGTCTTCGGGTGAGACCCCTCTAATGCAACAGCACAATAGCATCAAAGCCAGGTACCCTGATGCCATTTTGTTATTTCGGGTGGGCGATTTTTACGAGACTTTTGGTCGCGATGCCATCCTCAGTTCTCAGATTTTAGGAATCACCCTTACCAAAAGAAACAATGGAAATGCGGCTTCCTCCGAACTTGCAGGGTTTCCACATCATGCCCTGGAAACCTATCTTCATAAATTAGTGAAGGCCGGTTACCGGGTTGCTATTTGCGATCAATTAGAAGATCCAAAAACTGCAAAAGGAATCGTTAAAAGGGGAGTTACTGAACTGGTTACACCCGGCGTGGCCACCAATGATAAACTGCTGGAACATAATAGCAATAACTTTCTGGCAGCTATTTATTTTCCAAACCAGGATTTGGCCCCCGAAAAATTAGGAATATCCTTCCTGGATATTTCAACGGGAGAGTTCTTTATAGCCGAAGGTGATAAAGAATATTCCGATAAACTACTTCAAACTTTTAAACCGGCAGAGGTAATTTTCCAGCGTAACAAACAAAAACTATTTAAAGAAGTTTTTGGGAATTCATTTTTCACATATCATCTCGAAGAATGGATCTTTTCAAAAGATTATGCCCAGGAACTTCTCCTAAAACACTTTTCGACGCATAGCCTCAAGGGATTTGGAGTAGAAAATATGACGGCAGGCATCATTGCGTGTGGCGCTATTCTTCATTATCTCAAAGATACCGAACATCCCAACCTTCAGCATATTACTGCCATCCAGCGAATCAACCGGAACGAACATTTATGGATGGACAGGTTTACCATCCGTAACCTGGAGCTACTTCCGGAATATGAAAATAAAGCTTCCTTATTTTCAACCATCAATCATACGGTATCTCCCATGGGAGCCCGGTTATTGAAGCGCTGGATGTTAATGCCTCTAATGGAAATGAATGCGATTCAGGAGCGTTTGCACTCTGTTGAATTTCTGATAAGATCAACCGACACACGAAACAATCTGATCCAATTCATCAGGCAGGCTGGGGATGTGGAAAGGCTCACCGCAAAAATTCCATTAAAAAAAATTAATCCGAGAGAACTTCTCCAGGTAGCAAAGGGTCTTGCTCAAACAGAATCCATAAAATCGTTATGCTCCAATTTGAATGACCCCTATTTAAAAAGACTGGCCGACTCGCTCAACGGCTGCCGGTTAATGTTTGATAAGATCACAAGGGAAATTGCGGAGAATCCTCCCGTTTCTGTTGGCAAAGGACGACTGATCTCAGAAGGAGTGAATACCGAACTCGATGAATTAAGAGAAATTGCCAGTGGCGGGAAGAACTACCTGCTGAAGATTCAACAACAGGAAGCAGAGACAACCGGAATCAGTTCTCTAAAAATTGGATACAACAATGTTTTCGGGTATTACCTTGAGGTAACAAATATTCATAAAGAAAAAGTACCCGTTACCTGGATACGGAAACAAACCCTGGCAAATGCAGAAAGGTATATTACTCCCGAACTAAAATCTTATGAAGAAAGAATCCTTGGTGCGGAAGACAGGATTCTGCAAATTGAACAACAACTATTCTCTGAGTTGCTTAATGAGTTACAGGATTACATTGCGCTAATGCAGGTTAACGGGCATGTAATGGCAGTTTTGGACTGCCTTTGTAATTTCGCCGCCATCGCTATCCAGTATCAATATAAAAAACCTGAGGTACACGATGGATACCACCTCGAACTTAAGGATAGCCGGCACCCCGTAATTGAAAGGAATTTACCTCAGGGAGAAGAATATATCAGCAATAACATTTCCCTAAATGACCAAACGCAGCAAATGGTAATTCTTACCGGCCCAAACATGAGCGGTAAAAGCGCCATCCTCCGTCAAACAGCACTTATCACTCTTATGGCGCACATGGGTTCGTTTGTGCCTGCCAGGGAGGCGTGGATTCCACTCACTGATAAAATTTTTACTCGGGTTGGAGCCTCCGATAACCTGAGTGGCGGGGAAAGTACATTTATGGTGGAAATGAATGAAACCGCAAGCATTATTAACAACCTCAGCCGCAGAAGCCTGGTTCTTTTGGATGAGATTGGACGCGGAACTTCTACCTTTGATGGCATCTCGATAGCATGGAGTATTGCAGAATTTCTACACAATTCTCCGCATCGCCCCAGGGTCTTATTTGCAACCCACTACCACGAATTAAATGAATTGGAATTACGATTCGAACGGATTAAAAACTTCCACATTACTAACCGCGAAATGGAAAATAAAATTATCTTCCTGCGCAAACTTGCACCCGGAGGAAGCACCCATAGTTTTGGTATCCATGTGGCACGAATGGCAGGAATGCCTCCGGAACTAATTACCAGGGCAAATGAAATCCTTTCCGAACTGGAAAAAACCCGTGAGATGGAATCCTCTAATGGATCCCTACCCCAAATTAAAGAAGCATTGCAGACAGCCAGCGCATCCAAACTTCAACTTAGTATTTTTGACGCTCACTCTTCCACCTTTGAAGAAATTCGAAATGCACTGGAGCAAGTCGATATCAACCGGCTAACTCCCGTAGAAGCTTTGTTGAAACTGCAGGAGATAAAGTCCTTTATAAAATAGCTGTTAATTAATTCCGAATTACTGCAGCAAACATGGTATTCAGAAGGTCTTAAAATATATTTGGACTGTATATGAAAAGACTTTTACTTTTTTGTTTTTTCCTTCCTGGTATCTTCCTTTCCTTAAATTCAATTGGACAATCAGGTTGCTCCACCCTTGGCCAAAATCCGTCATCCGCATTTCCGGTTTGCGGAACTTCAACCTTTCACCAGGGAAGTGTTCCCATTTGCGGAAATACAGCCGTACCCAATCCCTGCCAAAGCGGCCAAAACCTTTTTATGGATAAGAATCCCTATTGGTACCGCTTCACCTGTTACACTTCTGGTACCCTGGGATTCCTGATCACTCCAAACACAATTTCCGACGATTACGATTGGCAACTTTTTGATATCACCAATAAAAACCCAAATGCCGTTTTTACAGATGCATCTTGTTTTGTTGCCTGTAACTGGAGTGGGGATGGCGGAATTACCGGAGCATCCAATGCCGGAAACTCACTGGTAAGATGTGATGGTCCGGGTGTTCCTCTTTTCTCTTCAATGCCCAACATCATCCAGGGACATACCTATATTTTATTGGTCAGCCATTTCACAAACAGCCAGGATGGATACTCCCTAAGTTTTGGAGGGGGTACAGGAGTAATTACGGATACTATTACACCACACCTGAAATCGGTAAGGGCATCCTGCGATGCAACAACCCTAACCATTAAACTAAATAAAAAAATGAAGTGCAGCAGCCTCGCTTCCAATGGTTCCGACTTTAGGATTATTGGAGGTCCCGCTATAATAGCTGCAACCGGGATTGGTTGTAACTCCGGTTTCGATCTTGATTCTATTTCTATTACACTGGCCTCTCCCCTGGCGCCCGGAAATTATACTATAAAATCGCAAAATGGTGCGGATGGAAATACACTGTTCGATAATTGCGATAACCCGCTGGTAGTGGGCGACTCCCTGCAAATTCAAATTTTTGCACTGGCACCTACACCCATGGACAGCCTGGTAAAGCCCTCCTGTGCCCCCAATAAACTGGAACTTGTATTTTCGAAAAATATTAAATGCAGTTCCATTTCCCCCAATGGTTCCGATTTCAAAATAACAGGCTCTTACCCGGTAGTTATTACTTCCGCTTCAGGGAATTGCAACAACGGACTCACCAATCGCATCACGGTACAACTGGCCAGCCCACTATTTAGTGCAGGAAATTTTCAAATTGTTCTACAACAGGGAAACGATGGAAATACCCTGGTAGATGAATGTGCCCAGGAAACACCATCTGGGTCGTTCCTTCCCTTTGTAATTAAAGACACAGTGAATGCCGATTTTAATTTTACAATTAACTATAACTGTTCACAAAGTATAGTTAACTACACACATAATGGGGCCCATGCCATCACCCAATTTGTATGGAATTTCGGAAATGGAAGCAGTAACCTTCAAAACCCATCTCAGGCCTATACAGAATTTAACCCACAGACCACCACGCTGATTGTGAGTAATGGCTTTTGTACAGACACAGCATCTGAAACTATTACATTTGCCAATTACCTGAAAGCAGCATTTGAAGCCACTTCACTCGTCTGCCCCGATGAACTGGTAACTTTTCAAAATAACAGCCAGGGAACCCAAACCAATTGGCTGTGGACCTTTGGAAATGGGCAGTCTTCAAATTTGGAACAACCTCCACCTCAACAATACCCTGTATTTCAAAATACCTATGAAACCCTGATCACCCTTGTGGTTACCAATAACTTTGGTTGTAAAGACACCGCAAAACAGGCTATTAAAGTAGTGAACAACTGCCGGATTGAAGTGCCTTCGGCGTTTACTCCTAACAGTGATGGGCTAAATGATTTCTTATATCCCCTTAATGCGTATAAATCCAGAGATTTAACATTTGCCGTTTATAACCGTTTTGGGCAACAGGTTTTTTTTACCCATAACTGGCTGGAAAAATGGGATGGCACCTTTAAGGGCCTCCCATCCTTACCGGGCAATTACGTTTGGTATCTGAATTATATAGATACCGATACCGGCAGGCAAATCAACCGAAAAGGTAGCACCCTGCTTATCCGGTAGTTTTTCATTTAGGTGGCCTACGTCTTTTGGTTCGATGAAGCGGGGCGTCTGCCCAAAACCAATTAACGGCAAGTTAAAAAGTAGGAATACAGGCTCCTTTTCCCTATCCTAATGATTTTCTGTTGTAGCTTTAAATATGGCTCTTCGTTTCGTACCATTAATTTTTATTTCCCTTTTTGGCATTTTGCATTCCTCCTATGCACAACCTATCACCGGAGTTTGGGAAGGCATCATGGACGATGAATTCATTCAGATCAATATCCAGCAAAAGGGGACCCAGTTGTGCGGCTATACCTATGATTATGTACTTGCCGATAAATCGAGTTACTGTATTGCCCGATTTGAGGGGAAATACAATTCAAAAGAAAAGAAGTGGTATATCACCGGAACAAGTTTTATTGCCAACAGCGGAAGTCATATCTTAATGAAATTACTTCTCTGGTATGATCCTATGAAGGAGAGAAAGGCACTTAACGGTGTTTTGCTGATGCGGGGTGGATTTAATATGCCCATGAGTGAACCCTTTGAATTAAGAAAAGTTTCGAACAGCCCTTACAAAATGCCAAAATGGGCCGAAATAACACCCTGTTTCCCAGAACCTGAATCTAAACCCCAACCTGTTCAACCCAAAGCAGCTCCCAAATCACCTGCGCCCAAACCTGTTCCTAAACAGCCCAAACCCAAACCCGACAGTACGGTAAACAAAAAATTACCGCCGGTTGTATCACCGGTTCCCGAGAAAAAAGAAACCCTGCCCGTTTTGCCATCAGAAATCACCAAAAAAATGGGAGAAAGAAGGCAATCGGAACAAAGCCGGGTGGTGGTGAATTCCCGCCACCTGAACCTCAAAATCTTTGATAATGGGACTATTGATGGGGATTCGGTATCTGTATTTTATAATGGGAAATTACTAATTAGCCATCAGCGCCTCTCGGATAAACCCATTGAATTAAATATAAACCTGGATTCATCGGTGAGGACCCACGAAATAACCCTTTATGCTGAAAATCTGGGTTCTATCCCTCCTAATACGGCAATGATAATAGTAACGGCAGGCCATAAACGCTTCGAATTGCGTTCAAAAGCCAACCTGGAAGAGAATGCCGTCCTGGTTTTTGAATATAAACCGGAAGAAAAGGAAAAACAGGAAAATTAAACCAGGGTTTTCAAGAGTTTCACAACTTGATCCACCTCTGCTTTGTTGTTATATTTCGAAAAGCTAAAACGTACTGTAACCTGATTAGGGTTATTATTAATTGCACGGATTACATGACTTCCTTGTTCTGCGCCCGAAGTACATGCACTTCCGCCGCTGGCACAAATATTATTTATATCGAGGTTAAAGAGGATCATCTCGGATTTTTCGGTTTTAGGAAAACTAACGCTTAATACTGTATAGAGGCTTCTTCCCAGTACATCACCATTGAAACCTACTCCTGGGATGTGTTTCTTCAATTCGTCGTGCATATAATACTTGAGGGTGCCGATATGCGCACTATCCGCTTCATAATTTTCGGTAGCAACTTCCAGGGCTTTCGCAAATCCAACAATCCCATAAATATTCTCAGTACCAGCCCGCATGTTCCGTTCCTGTGCCCCGCCGTGGATATAAGGCCTGATCTTAACGTTCTCATTAATATACAGGATCCCTACCCCTTTGGGCCCGTGAAATTTATGACCTGCACCTGTTATAAAATGCACCGGAGTATTCCTCAAATCGATAGGAATATGGCCAACAGTTTGCACCGTATCACTATGGAAAATGGCATTGTACAATTTGCACAAGCTTCCAACGGCATCCATATCCAACAGGTTCCCAATTTCATTGTTTGCATGCATCAAACTAACCAACACCCTTTCTTCAGAATTGGCCAATAATTCTTCCAGATGTTCCAGGTTAATGTGGCCATTGGGAAGTAATTTAACATAACTGCGTTTCACCAGGTCTTCATTATCTAAAAACTCCACCGTATGTGTTACGGCATGGTGTTCGATGGGAGAGGTAATAATATGCCGGCATCCAAGATCCCGTATTGCAGTTAATATAGCTGTGTTGTCGCTTTCGGTTCCTCCACTGGTAAAAAATATTTCTGCCGGGTGTGCATTCAGGATTTTAGCAACTGATTTCCTTGCATTCTCAACTGCCAGTCTGGTTTCCCGCCCATAGGAATAAATGGAGGATGGGTTTCCAAATTTCTCCGTAAGGTATGGCATCATCTGTTCAAGCACCTCTGCAGAGAGGCTGGTTGTTGCGGCATTGTCGAAATAAATCCTTTTCATTATTACCAAAAAATTAATTTACCATGGCTTCCCGGATATCTTTCATAATCCGAAGCGCAATATTATTGGCGGTTGTTTCGAAATTACTTTCAGCATAAATCCGGATGATAGGCTCTGTATTGCTGGTCCGTAGATGAACCCAGTCATTATCAAATTCGATTTTCAAACCATCTTCGGTATTCATAGGCCGGTTCTTGTACTTTTCTTCTATTTTGGAGAACACTTCCTGAATATTAGCCCCATTACTCAATTCAATTTTATTTTTACTGATCACATAATTGGGGTAACTGTTTCTAAGCTGGCGGATACTTTTCCCCCACTTAGCCAGTTGGGTAAGGAAAAGGGCAATACCGGCCAATGCATCCCGGCCATAGTGTAAATCAGGAACAATAATTCCACCATTCCCTTCGCCACCAATTACAGCATTTGTCTCTTTCATCCTGGTAACCACATTTACCTCTCCCACGGCACTGGGCGAGTAACTACCCCCATGCTTTACTGTTATATCTTTTAAGGCCCGGGTTGAAGACATATTACTCACTGTATTTCCTTTTCGGTTTGCCAGGAAATAATCCGCTATCGCCACCAGGGTATATTCCTCGCCAAACATGCTTCCATCCTCACATACAAAGCAAAGCCTGTCCACATCGGGATCAACTGCAATACCCAGGCTGGCTTTTGATTTTACCACTGCCTGGCTTAGTTCTTCCAGATTTTCGGGCAGGGGTTCGGGGTTATGTGCAAAACGGCCGGTTACTTCTCCATTCAACAAACTGTAATCTGTGATACCCAGTGCATCAAATAACTTAGGAAGTGCCAGCGCTCCGGTACTATTTATTACATCCGCAACAATCCGGAAATTGGCGTTACGGATAGCCTCTGTATCTACCAGAGGATGTTGAATGATAGCCTGAATGTGCGTATCCAACATATCGCCGGCAGGAACAACTTTTCCCAGCTTTTCAACAGCTGCAAATTCGTAAGATTCGGAGGCAGCAATTTCCAGGATGGCCTTCCCATCAGCCGCATCAATAAATTCCCCTTTTTCATTTAATAGTTTTAGCGCATTCCATTCCTTTGGGTTGTGGCTTGCTGTAATGATGATTCCACCATCTGCTTTCGAAAAAGTTACCGCCATCTCAACGGTTGGGGTCGTACTAAAATCTAAATCCAGTACTTCAATACCTAAAGAAACAAGCGTGGCATTTACCAGGTCTTTTACCATGGCACCACTCATGCGCCCATCCCGGCCTACAACCACGCGGGCCAATTTACCTGCATCCAATTTTTGAAGAAGCCAGGAGCCATAAGCGGAAGTAAACTTAACCACATCGGGTGCCGTAAGATTATCCCCGGTTTTCCCTCCAATGGTTCCACGGATTCCCGAAATACTTTTTATCAATGCCATGAAAAAAAATTAGGCCGCAAAGATAACGCAATACCGCGAAAGGGAATTTGTAAAACCAGGCAGTCTCTTCCCTAAAATCAACTTTAAAATGCCGTAAACCCTACCTTTGCAGCATGCAGGATTGGTTCAGGAACTGGTTTAATTCGCCTTATTATTACCAGTTATATGCGAATAGGAACGAAAAGGAAGCCTCGGAATTTATCCATACCCTTATTCATTATCTCAAACCCGCCCAAGCTGCAAAAATGCTTGATGCAGCCTGTGGCAAAGGAAGGCACTCTATTCAATTGGCAGAAATGGGATATGATGTTACCGGCATCGATCTCAGTGAAAACAGTATATCCGAAGCCAAAAAAAGTGAAAATGCCAATCTCGAATTTTACGTACACGACATGCGGCTTCCATTTCGTATTAATTTCTTTGATTATGTCTTTAATTTCTTTACCAGTTTCGGCTACTTTCAATCTCAAAGGGAAAATGATGCCGTTATCCGGACGATGGCCAGTGCGCTAAAACCAAACGGTTTTCTAATAATTGACTATCTGAATGTTCATTATGCAAAACGCCATATTGAACCCGATTATAAAAAGAAGGTTGGAGATATCAACTTTAAAGTTTCCAAGTGGCAGGATGACACCCACTTTTATAAGAAAATAATAGTTGAAGACCCCCATGCAGGCGCCCCGTTAATTTACTCAGAAAAAGTTGCCAAGTTTTCGTTAGGCGATTTTACCGATATGCTGGCGTACAGAGGATTGCAGATCAAGGAAATTTTTGGAGATTACCAGCTTAACTCTTACTCGCTTTACCAATCGCCCAGGCTGATAATATTAGCAGAAAAAATAAGAATTTCGAATTAATTAGAAAAAGGAAAAATTCCAATTTATGTGGCATTTTCCCAGACCTTAAAAGAATTTTTATTTCCTTAATTTTCAATACCGGTAATCAAATAAGCTGAAATCATCCGGATAAAATTTGGATTATTTATTATTAACCAGCATCCACCGGGCCGTTTCATATATTGCCGAAGTTAACGAGGACATATGTTTAATGGTAGAATCGCGTTGTGCAGCGGTTTGAACCGGCAGGCCATCTTTAACCGGAACCAGTTCATCTTTTGCAAACCGGATATTCTTCCGGTAAAAATAATCGTCCCCTACCACCCCAATCCATCCGGCAGCGTGATACATAATGAAAGCGGCATCTTCTTTTTTCTGCGGATCAAGAAGATCTCGACCCAGGGTGGAATTTTTATACGGTTGCTGCACCATTCCGGCAATAGTAGGAAGCACATCAATTTGAGAGACTGTTTCGGAATGGTATTTCGGAGCTAATAATCCGGGAGAATAAAATAATAATGGAACATGCTCGTCTGAAAGGCGTTGCTCCATCCAGGCTTTGGGGTAAATTTCTCCTACATTCCCTTCCAGGCCATGATCTCCTACAAAAACAAAAATTGTATTGTTGAAATAGGGCTCCTTCCGGGCAGAGTCCATAAACTTTTTAAAGCAATAATCGGTGTAAGCAAAGGCATGGTATTCTTTCAATGACTCAAAACCGTATTTGAGTAAATCTTCATCCGGTATATGTTTTTGCTCAAAATCCGTATCAACCGGAGGAATATTATATGGCCGGTGGTTATCGGCCGTTTGAATAATGGCGAAAAATGGTTTTTGCTGTTTTGCAAAGATCCCATTTGCCTCCATGAAGAGGTCTTTGTCGCTTATGCCCCAAACATTGATCTTTTTCGATTTATACTTTCCCTCTTCAAAAATATTAATACCATGGATATTATCCACCAGTCCTTTAAAATTATTGAACTGACTCCTTCCTCCAATAAAATAGTATTTATCATATCCTTCAAAATCGTTTATGATACACCGTTGTTTTACGCTTTGTTCGTTTCGGGTGGAGAATTTACTCAGTTGCACATCGGGAATCCCCGTTAGCAGGGCAAACACACCTCTTGCCGTCCCAAATGCGGTGGAAAAACACCGGTCGAAAAATATTCCCTCTTTACACATTTGGGCAAAATAGGGAGTGGCATTCAATGGGTTACCACTCATACTGCTTTTATACATACTAAAACTCTCACATAGTACCAATACAATATTGGGCTGGGTTTCGAGCGCTTTGCTACCGGGAAGGCCTATCCGTAAATAGGGATTACCGGCCCCCGATCTCCCCGCAAGGTTCAAGAATTTCGAAATCTGTGGATAATACTCTTTTGCATGGGTATGCAATTCAGGATCACGGAACCGCAGGGTGGTGAAAAAATTTTGAAAGGGATTAAGTGCCAGGTTACTTTTAAACTCATCATTCAGGCTAAATGCCCTGTAAAAATTAAGGGGCTTCAGGGTAAAGAACCCATACATAAACCAGCCTAAGATTACCAACGCAACCAGGTGCCACCTCCGCCTAAAGGAGAATTTATGAATATCGTGATTCTTATCCTCAATACCCACATGTGTTTTTCGGAACATCCAAACCATCATTATTACGGCTCCCGCCAGGCCGAGTACAATCCAAATTACCGGATATGTTTGCCAGACCATCTGCAGGCTCTCCTTTGGATCTTCCATAAAAATCAGGGCATCGGCGTTAAGCCTTGCATTAACATAAGCGAATTGTCCAAAATCGGCACCAAAGAAAAATAAAACCAACAGGGTGAGAAACCCGAGATAAATTGTCCAAAAGGATTTCATCCGCTGGCTATAAAAAGGGGAGAAACGGGAGATGGATGAAAAAAAAGCAATTGGAAAGAGAATAAAGGCAATCCAGCGCAAATCATATTTCAGGCCCAACCAGAATGCGGGCAATAATTCCCCAATGGAAGTTTCCTCCGGCTTAAAGAAAAATACCGTAGCCACCCTGAACCCGGTAAAAATTACAAGATAAATAAAAAACAAGGATACCAGCCACTGGATGGTTTTAGAAACCCGCCATTTTTTCAACATGATGCAGCCGTGTTTTGTAAAAAGAGTTGCAAATTAGTTTTTCTTCTGATTATGAAGCAACAGATATCGCGAGGTTTCGTACAACCCAAGGGTGAGATCTTTCATTTTTTCCCTTTTCACCGGGTAATTCATGATATTTCCGGTACTGTTGTCCAAAATTGAAACCAACTTTTCCATTCCCGACCTCAGGTTATGCCAAAAATAGAAACTATCAGAAACTACCCCGATTGTTTTGAGATCATGGTCGATAATAAAAGCATAAGGATCCCGGTTCCTGTCGTCTGTACTATCAAACATGTTCCTACCAAGGCCGGAATACCGGTATGGTTGATGTAAAATCCCGGCAAGGGTGGGTAACAGATCGAGTTGCGAACAAACTTCGTGTATTCTTTTTGGAGGGATAAACCCCGGAAAGAAGTACAATAAGGGTACGTGTTCGGCGGTAAGGCCCTCGGAAGTATATGCCGGCGGCAATACCCCCCTGGCATTTCCCCGGATTCCATGATCGCCAATAAAAACAAACAGGGTGTTTTTATAATAAGGCATTTGTGACGCCCGGGTCATAAATTGCTCAAAACAGAAATCGGTGTACCGGAATGCATTGTATTCGGCATTGCTTTCAAAACCAAATTTCTCAAGCAGGGAATCAGAAACCACTTTCTTTTGAAATTGCGAAAGGTCTTCTTCCGGAATGGTGTAAGGCCGGTGGTTATCGGCGGTTTGAATAATCGCGAAAAAGGGTTTTGTTTCTTTTGCCAGGATACCGGCCGACTCCAGTAACAGGTTCTTATCGCTCACTCCCCAAACATCAATCTTCTGGGCTTTAAAATCGGGTTGGGAATACATTTTTAACCCTGAAATATTATTTGATAATAAACCCTGGATATTGGCCCAGGTGGGGTTGCCTCCCAGGAAATAGTAATGCTCATACCCTTTAAACGCATTGATGAGTGTATGTTGGTTAACGGCGGCCGGATTCCTGCTGGCAGTACTGATTTCTTCCACATCCGGAAGCCCGGTAACGGTGGCCCACACGCCTCTTGCCGTGCCAAAGGCGGGGCTGAAACAACGATCGAAAAATAAACCCTGCTTACAAAGTTCATTAAAATACGGAGTGGTATTAAGCGGGTTTCCACTCATGCTGCTTTTATACATGCTGAAACTCTCGCAAATCACCAGAATAATATTGGGCTTTTGCAGCAGTGTATCCGAAGGTTGGTAAACCCTTTCGTAATTCAGGGAGGAAGAGTCCGGATTCTTTACATCGAGCCACTGGCTAATCAGGGGATAGTATTTTTCTACCTGTGCCAGGTTGTAACTATTTGAACGCACCTTAAGGGAACTGAAAAAAGTTTGTAACGGGTTTAGAGCGGTATTGGATTTAAAATCATCCTGCAATAAAAAGGCATCACTCCAACGAAGCGGAAACTGGCCCAACTTTCCAAAACTGGATATCCCAAGCAATAACCCAAAAACAAGGAAAATAATAACCCTCCGCTTTTTCTTGCCTGGAAAAGCAGGAGTGTTTCTTAACAACGATAAATAACGGTTATGCCACCACGAGAACAGGAATATACCGGCAACCAGGAGCAGTAAAATCCAACCCAGCGGATAAGACTCCTGCATCATGGAGAAGGATATACCTGCATCAGCAAGAAAATTTAATACTGTGGCATTTAACTTTTGATGCAGGTAATCGTAATGATAGAAATCCGCAATCAAAAAAACCAGGAG
>CAZYKA010000002.1:118155-123289 GCA_964647915.1 uncultured Ferruginibacter sp.
ACTTTTGATGCAGGTAATCGTAATGATAGAAATCCGCAATCAAAAAAACCAGGAGCACCAGGAAAGCAACCGGCACCATAATTTTCCAAAACCGGGATGCCAATTTGCTATTAAACGGGTTCAAAAAAGGGAATACAGAGGGAATAAAAATCCCCAAACCCATCATGGCCATGAACTTAAGATCGTATCGGAATCCTAACCAAAACGCAGTACCTGAAAACGGCCTGGCTTCGGTCCGGAAATGATAAAAGAAAACAAAACGGTAAGCCATCATAACCACCAGGAAGAAAAACATCACCCCAACCACCCATCTTACCAACCTGGGCAACTTTGATAAATAAGGCATTCCGTTAAATAATTTAGCCTGCAAAATTAGTTTAATTATTTTTGAATCAGTTTTACCACATGGGCTTAGCAGAATTGGATAAATCAATCTTTAAAATAATCAATTACCAGATGTCGAATCCGGTATTTGATCTATTCATGCCCTTTATCCGCAACCAATACCTTTGGATGCCCCTGTATATTTTTTTAGTCGTTTTCATTTTAACCAATTTCAAAAAAACAACCGCCTGGTACCTGGTTTTTGCCATTGGCACGGTGATCCTATCCAATTTTATCAGCAGCGACCTTATAAAAGGGAACATTTACCGGTTAAGACCGTGTAATGATCCCAGCCTGGCAAATTATATCCATGTTTTGGTGGGATACCGGCCTCAGAGTTCCAGCTTTACCTCCTCCCATGCCACCAACCATTTTGCGATGGCGGCCTTCTTTTATTATACCTTAAAAAAGTACCTGGGAAATTATTGTTACCTGTTTATGGGATGGGCGGCTATTATTTGTTTTGCACAAATATATGTGGGTGTCCATTTTCCATTTGATATTTTAGCCGGTGCAGCAATTGGTTTTGTTTTAGGATATTTGTCGGCAAGAAACTTCAACAAAAATTACGGATTAATCCGGGCCACATGACCGATGTATTCATCATTTTTCTACTGATTTTTATTAATGGGATATTCGTGATGACCGAAATTGCCCTGGTAAGTGCCCGAAAGTCGAAGTTGGATGCCCTTGCCAATAAAGGCGATTTAAAAGCAAAAGTGGCCCTTGCCCTGGCAGAAAATCCTGAAAAATTCCTGAGCACGGCTCAAATAGGAATCACACTGATTGCCATATTAACCGGAGTTTACACAGGCGATAAGTTTGGACATAAACTACAACCCATTATTGCTCAAATTGGAATCCTTGAACCCTATTCGAAAGCAATTGCCACCAGTTCGGTGGTTATTTTAGTTACTTTCCTTTCGATTATTTTCGGAGAACTCATCCCCAAAAAAATCGGGTTAATACGGGCTGAAAATATTGCCAGACAGGCCGGCGGCCCCATGAATTTCCTGTCTACCCTCATGCACCCATTCGTTTGGCTGCTTTCAAAAATCACAAACCTAATTTTTAGTGCCCTGAAAATTTCGAAGAGCAGTGAAAGTTCGGTAACGGAGGAGGAAATTAAGGCCATCATTTCCGAAGGATCAGAGATTGGCGCCATTGATGAGGGTGAAAAGGAAATTATTGAACGGGTTTTTCACCTGGGCGACAGGAATATCACATCATTGATGACTCACCGGACCGATATTGAATGGGTGGATGAAAAAGACACCGTACAGGAATTTAAAAATAAATTTCCGGAGGTAGTATACAGCAGTTTTCCGGTGTGCGAGGGCTCAATCGATGAAATTAAAGGACTTGTATATGTTAAGGATCTGGTGAAGGCAGGTCCGGAGGCAACCATGGCATCATTGGCGAAACCCGCCCTGTTTGTCCCGGAAAATAATAAAGCATATCAACTCCTCGAAAAGTTTAAGGAAACAAAAATACACTCCTGTTTTATTGTAAACGAATATGGTACCCTCGAAGGGCTAATCACCTTAAATGATATTCTCGAGGCCATTGTGGGAGAAGTTCCCCAAACAGGGCAGGAAGAATATGAAATCGTTCAACGGAATGATGGCTCCTACCTGGTAGATGCGCAAATACATTTTTATGATTTTCTTGCGCATTTTCAAAAAGGCGACTGGGAAGTGGATGCCGATTTTGACACGCTGGCGGGCTTTGTTCTTCATGAACTGGAACATATTCCGCAAACAGGTGAAAGGTTCGACTGGAGGGGATTCTCATTCGAAATTGTAGATATGGATGGGCAGCGGATCGATAAAATTCTGGTAACTCTTTCGGATAACTTAAAGCAGGAACTGGACGTAAGAAATTAAAACCGAAACAAGGCCAGGCTGTCCGGATTTACAATTCGCAGGCTTTTCCGGGTTTCTCCGTTCACTACGTGAAATATGCCTGTTTGCTCCGGATGCTCCCGGTATAATATGGTGCTGGTGAAGCGCACTTCATTTAAACTACCGGAAAAGGGTAGCTGCAAATAAGCATTTACCGCATCCTCTTTAATTTCATAACCCAGGTAATTGAATAGTTGGGGCCTGCCATTTATTGAAATTTTCAGATGTTTTCCCAAATAAACTCCCACTTGCAGGGATGCCTCTTCTTTATTGGAAGGGTGAATTAGAAATATAGGCTTCCGGACTTCCTTCTTCAAAGCTCCTTCCAGGTCGTCGGTAAACATCCGGCAGGTTAACTCCAACAGGTGCTCACCGGGGCTATTCCGCATTTCAACCACACTCACATAATAAGGATGGCTTCCACTCATACCCAGTGAAAAGAAAGAAATGATCAACCATTTATAAAAAATTGCTGCCACTTATTTTCAAAAATTTAAAAATCTGCTTTTCATTCATGAAATTCGCCAGTAAAATTAGAAGATCCGGATTATATCGTGAATGAATTTGGTTTTTATTGGAAGATTGGCTGGGAGCATATCATAAGTACAGGGGCTGCAGAT
Organism: uncultured Ferruginibacter sp.; assembly: GCA_964647915.1. Taxonomy (GTDB): domain Bacteria; phylum Bacteroidota; class Bacteroidia; order Chitinophagales; family Chitinophagaceae; genus Ferruginibacter. The sequence goes on from CAZYKA010000002.1 coordinate 121,064, forward strand.
CATATTCTTTTCCTGATTGCATTGGGAGTAATTTACCTGCCGCGTAACTGGAAATCGGTACTGATCCTGGTTACCGCATTTACCATCGGCCATTCAGCAACGCTTTTATTGAGTGCTACGAACACGCTCCGGGTTCCTTCAAACCTGGTTGAATTCCTGATTCCACTCACCATTATAGTTTCAGCATTGTTTAGTATCTTTCACCGGAAACAACAACCTGCTAACCTAAATGCAAATTACCTGATTGCAATAGCTTTTGGATTAATCCATGGTTTAGGGTTTGCAAACAGTATCCGGTTTATGCTGATGAGTGAGGAAAATATTACCGTTCCACTCTTGTCATTCAATTTGGGATTAGAAACTGGGCAAATAGTAGTAGTGCTATGGTTGCTTGGACTGAATTATTTTTTTCAGAATAAACTAAGAATTAAAAAGGAATATTATGTATTGGCGCTTTCTGGTATAACCCTTATTTGTGCTATTGTTATGGCTTTTCAAAGGATTCCTTTGCTGGCGAATTAAAACCAATATTAAAAATGAAAAAGAATTGTATCCTGTTTATTACTCTAATCATAAATTCGGCCCTATTAGTGGGTGCTCAAAATATTCAAAATAACCCCGGTAGTAACCATGGAAACCGGTTTGAGCAACTGGGTACCATTTTACCCACCCCAAATGAATACCGAACTGCCAGCGGAGCTCCTGGACCAAAATACTGGCAACAACGCTGCGACTATGCCATTCAATGCGAATTAGATGAAATCCAAAAAAAACTTACGGGAAAGGAACAAATCACGTATTACAACAACTCTCCGGATGAACTCCGTTACCTATGGCTGCAATTGGATGAAAACCAGCACAGCCGCAAAAACAATGCGGGGTATCAGGAGAGTTCCCGTTTCCAGCAAAGGATTACTGAAGCAGGTGCCGACCAGATTGTAGGGAAAAAGGATAACGAATATGGTCTCAACATCACTTCTGTAACAGATGAAATGGGGAGAAAACTCACCTACTTCATCAACAAAACTATGATGCGGGTTGAATTGCCCAGGCCCTTGAAACCCGGGCAACAATTTAAATTTTCGGTGGAATGGAATTATTTCCTAATAGACCGCAACAAATATAGCGGCAGAGGCGGTTATGAACATTTTGCAGCCGATGGCAATGATTTATTCACCATTACCCAATGGTATCCAAGGCTCTGTGTGTATAGCGATTTCCAGGGATGGCAAAACCACCAGTTCACCGGCACGGGCGAATTTGCGCTTACGTTTGGAAACTTTCGGGTAAGCATCACCGTTCCTTCGGATCATGTTGTGATGGCTACGGGGCAATGCCAAAACTATGAAAAGGTACTTTCTTCCCAGGAAATGGGCCGTTGGCAAAAAGCCCAAACGGCTAAAGATGTGGTTGAAATTGTTACCCTCAATGAGGCAAAAGCAAAGGAAAAAAAGAAACAACCGGGAAAAAAGACCTGGATTTTCAAGGCCGATATGGTACGCGATTTTGCCTGGGGCAGCAGCCGGAAATTCACCTGGGATGCCATGCCGGCTTATGTAGAAGGCAAAAAGGTGATGTGTATGAGCGCCTACCCAAAAGAAGCGTATAACCTTTACCGCAGGTATAGTACCAAAGTGGTGGCGCATACCATAAAGAGCTATTCTCATTTCACCATCCCCTACCCCTACCCAGTAGCACAAAGTATTGAAGCCAGTAACGGGATGGAATATCCGATGATTTGCTTTAATTACGGCAGATGCGAGCCCGATGGCACATACAGTGAAGCCACCAAAAACGGAATGATCGGCGTGGTGATTCATGAGGTTGGGCATAATTTCTTCCCTATGATTGTGAACAGCGACGAACGCCAGTGGACCTGGATGGACGAAGGGTTGAACAGTTTCTGTGAGTTTCTCACCGAACAATTATTCGACAACAAATTTCCTTCCCGCAGGGGGCCAGCCTATAAGATTGTAGATTACATGAAACTTCCGAAAGACCAGTTGGAACCAATCATGACCAATAGTGAAGACATCAACCAGTTTGGAAATAATGCATACGGAAAACCTGCTACAGGATTGAATATCCTTCGCGAAACCATTATGGGCAGGGATCTTTTCGATTATGCTTTTAAAGAATATGCGCGCCGCTGGGCATTTAAACATCCCACGCCCGCCGACTTTTTCCGTACCATGGAAGATGCCAGTGCCGAAGACCTTGACTGGT
>CAZYKA010000002.1:123389-143824 GCA_964647915.1 uncultured Ferruginibacter sp.
CCCGCCGACTTTTTCCGTACCATGGAAGATGCCAGTGCCGAAGACCTTGACTGGTTTTGGAGAGGATGGTTTTATGGTACCGAGCCCTGTGATATATCCCTTGATTCTGTTAAATGGGGAAAAATAGACACGGCAAATTTGGCTCATTCTCCGCAAAGCCATTCCAGGAAAGTTAAAATTGCCCCCCCGATGGTGGATCAAATTGATAATATTTCAGCCTTCCGAAACCGGATGGATAAAAATATAGTTTTTGCTACCAACGCAGATACCTCTCTTCGGGATTTTTACTGGTATTATGATCGCAACCTGGTTAAAATAGATACCAGCCCAATAGAAGAAACAGAAACAGGCCGTGGCGCTGAACCCGCCTCCACCAATGAAATAAATAATTTCGCATACCCGTACCAGTACGAACTAAGTTTTTCCAACAAGGGTGGAATGCTGATGCCTATTATTATTGAATGGACATTCACCGATAATTCCACACAAATAGACCGTATCCCGGTTTATATTTGGAGGAAGGATGAATATTATGTTACCAAAAATTTCCTTTTACCAAAAGAAGTAAAATCAATCCAGATTGATCCTTACCGTGAAACCGCGGATATCAATGAGGAAAATAATGTTTGGCCTGCCACTTCCACCCGATCTTCATTCCAGCTTTTTAAGGAAAAACTCGCAGTTCCCAGGGGAGCCGCAGTAGGAAATCCCAATCCCATGCAACGGGTAACTCCATGATTAACAGTGTTATTTTTATAAAAATCCAGCCTTTTCTATAAAAAACAACCAAATTATTGTGCATTCCTAAAATTTCTTTTATACTTTTATTCTCTGTTTAATTAGGCATCCGCCTCTTATCCTCTGTAATCCAATCCTCCCCAATATCGCTATCTCTTTAAAAGTGCATCCTCAGTATGCATGTTTTTTAGTGAGACCATCAGTATCCCCTAAGACTTTTTGTTTAACTCTACAAACCTGATGACATGAAAAGAATTTCACTAAAGAGATCAAACCTGTTGGTCATTGGCACCCTGGTTTTGGCTACCTCATTCACTTTTGCCGGTATCTCTTCTACCGCACAGACTTTCTGTGAAAATGAACTGGTTTATTTTTCTGAAAATTTTGGTACCGGTACTACGGTTTCCTCAAATCCAAATGTAATTCAAAATGGTCCGCTGGAATATATGGCTACCGGGATCATGGAACCGGACGGAACCTACCGGGTTGCTGATAATACGCAGCAAAAACCTGAATGGCATGCTTCTGAAGACCATACACCCGGAGATGTGGATGGAAGGATGATGGTAATTAATGGAGCAGGTGGGGATTTTTACCAGGTAGTGGTAAATGCTCCCAATGGGTTCCAAGCCGGAACCTATGGGCTTAGCGCCTTTGTGATGAATGTAAATACACCCGGTACCTGCTCTCCTACTGTTGCGCTGCTCCCCTCCCTCACCCTAACAGCCGAATATCTTGATAATTCCGGCAACTGGGTAAAATTCATGAATGCCCCTTATGTAACTAATGAAGTTCCTCAATCCGCAGACCCTACCTGGGTTCAATTGGGCGGTGTACTGACCATGCCTTCATTAGGTAATTTCATTCCTCAATCTATTAGGATTACAATTGGTTCTGCTACTGTAGGAGGCTGTGGAAATGATTTTGCACTGGATGATATCCGCTTCGCTACCTGCCCTTCGGGTGGCCCGCTTCCTGTTTCCTTCCTGGGAATAGATGCCAGGCAGAAAGGTACCGGAGTTAGTGTGGATTGGTCAACTTCCTTTGAATTCAATAACAAATATTTCCTGGTAGAACGGAGCAATGATGGCGGTCATACCTGGTTTATTGCTGCCAAAGTCAACAGCCAGGGGAACAGTACTACAAGGCACGATTATAATGGTTTTGATCCCAAACCTGAAATGGGAATAAATTATTACAGAGTGCGCCAGGTTGATTTTGATGGAACTTCAAAATTCACTTCAACCGTTGCGGTACGAGTTTCCATCGATAAGACCACCGGAACAGTTCTTGCCAATCCATTCATTAATGATATTACTATCGATTTCCTGAGTACAAGGAGTCAGGTATTGCATACCCGGGTTTTCGATAATATGGGGAAGACTGTAATCAGTCAGCAGGTAAACCTCACGGGGGGCTCAAACCGTAAGGTAATCAACGCAAATCAGCTACAGAAAGGAATGTATATTATCCAGGTTCTGGATGAAGAAGGAAATGTAATCCTGAAAAACAAGCTGATTAAAATGTAATTTGTTTTTGTAAATAACAAAAGGGCTGCCAATTGGTGGCCCCTTTTTTTAACTGCCTAACCGGCATCTCCATATAACCGTTTTCATTTTAATGAAATTTATTACGTTGGGCAGATTGTTCATCAGGAGTAAAAACAAATGAATGATAAGTTTATTTAAGTTGGTTCCTTCAATTAGAAATAATTTCCCAGTACCAATATTAATATCCAATTACCTCGCGGTTTATTTCAAGAGGTAAAGATGCGGTTAATAGTGTCCTATCCAGGGAAGAAAACTGAACTGGAGAACGAGACTCTGAATATTTCGAACCTTAAAGTCCGGTTCGTCCATCCCGCAAAGCCTTCTTTTTATTTTTATTTTTTTGTTCCCACTTTAACATTTCGGGAGTCTTCTCCACTTCCTTCTTTTTACCATTACTGGCCACTTCGGGTTCTTTTGTTGGTGGTTTGGGTTTTACCAGGTTGTTGTGATCCCATTGTTCTGTTCTAATTAACCTGCCGGAACCGGGTTCGTAGTAGCGCCATTCTCCATGCTTAACGGCATAGGGTGCTGCAGGTACCAATTTGTATTCCAGAATTTCATTGTTATCCATACCATAAATTGCCACCGTATCATAAGGTGCCTCCGGATTATACCCTTTCCAATTTTCTTCGCGCACCAGATCCCCGAGGTAGGTAAAATATTGCTGTAACCCGTCTTTACTTCCCAACACAAAGTGCTCCACGCCAATAAGGTCGCCTTCCAAATTATACTTCCTCCAGAACCCGTCTTTCTCACCCTTCTTATAAACACCCTCCTCCTCATACCCCGGCTCCCCCCGAAGTTCATCCACATGAATTACCCATTTGCCGGTCTTCTTTCCATCCGGCCAAATGGCATTTAAGGTATCTCCGTTTTGGTTCAGCTTAAATTCTTTGTATCTCCCCTGGGCATAGGAAGAAAGATAAAAAATGCAGGTAAGAAAGAAAATGAAGATATTTTTTGATTGCATGAATATGGATTTCTTAAAATAAGCCGCCCTTTGCAATTTCACAATAATATTTATCACTGCGCGTGTTTACACTCCTAAAAATAACAAAAAACCTGGTTTTAGATATGATGAATGAAATTGGAAGAAAAGTGAATTCATCCTTTTTCAAGTCCATGTTTCCAAATAAATTAAAAATTGACGATGAATCAATCGGTTGATTTCTACCAATTAATAGAATGCCCGGTGAACTAACCAGGAATTTAAACTCAATAATTCTCAAAAAACCAAGACACCCGGTTTCTTTCATATATTATCTTTACAAAAAAATAATGTCAACTAAAGCCCATTTAATATCGGATTTTGAACAGGAATCAAAAAGCACCAAAAGAATCCTGGAAAGGGTTGATTTTTCGAAAGTGGATTGGAAGCCGCATGATAAATCGATGACTTTTGGGCGTTTAGCCACTCATATCGCAGAGTTGCCCATTTGGACCAACCGTATTTTGGAAGCGGATAAATTTGATTTTGCAACCGCCAATTTTACACCCAACGTAGCAAGGGATTTGGAAGACTTGCTGCAGATTTTTGAAACGCATTATTCCAATGCCATGAAAGCCCTGAATGCGGTTGAGAATGATGAGAAACTGGAAGGTAACTGGACAGCGGTAAGAGGTGATATCCCTGTTTCCTCTGATAGTAAAAGAAATTCTATCCGGCATTGGACACTCCACCACATCATCCATCACCGTGGGCAACTTTCGGTATACCTGCGGCTACTCAATATACCCGTACCGGGCCTTTATGGGCCCAGTGCCGATGAAAGGCGGTCTTAATTCAGGAAACATCTTCCCAATATGAAAGATTTCAAAAAATATTACCGGGTACCTGCCGAACCGGATATATTATACCAGGCCCTCACCAATGCGAATACAATTCGGTTATGGACAGGCGAAGAGGCTATTATGGAAGAAATACCAGGAACCATCTTTTCACTTTGGGATGGAAGTATTACCGGTATTAATATTGAATTTGCCCCTTCCCAAAAAATTGTACAGCATTGGGACTTTGGCGACCAGGAAACTCCATCGGTTGTAACGATAAAGCTTCATCCCGATAAGAAAGGATTAACTTCACTGGAAATAACTCAAACCAATATTCCGGATGAAGATTTTGAAAATATTGCAAATGGATGGACAGACATTTATATTTCTTCCCTGATCGATTTTTATAAAGAATAATGCGGTTTAAGAGAGCGATTACACTTCCTCGTGATTTAAAGAATATCCTAAATGACCTGAATACTCAAAGGCATTTTCTCCAACTCCATATTCATCCCATCACGTCATCTTCTATGAAATTAAATGATGGAACCCTTGATGACCGGGATATTCAAAAAATTTATAACTATTATGGACTGGCAGTACCCGCCATTTTAGGAGAAGCATTTTGTTTGTTGTACGGCAAAAAAATGACAGAAAGAGAACGATGCTGCAGTACCGCCCAGGGAGCCATGACCGGTCTCTTCGATGATTTTTTTGATAAACAGTTTCTGGATGAAGAAAATATCAAATCGGCGATTGAAAATAATATCCAACCGGAACGCAGTTCCAATGAAATTTTATTCTCCCTGTTTTATCAAAAAGCATTAGAAGCTGCTCCTTCAGCGGCTTTGGTAAAGCAACGGCTGCTGGATGTATATCAGGCACAACTGGAAAGTAAAAAACAAGTGAGTGGAGACTTAAGTTATGATGACCTCCTGGAATTAACTCAAAAAAAGGGAGCAACCTCTCTATTATTTTATTACGCTGCTTTCTGCCAAAAGGAAATGGCTATTGAAAACAACCTGATCGCTAAACTGGGAGGATGGATGCAACTGTCGAACGACATTTTTGATGTTTACAAAGACAGAGAATCAGGGATCGCTACACTGGTAACTACCTGTTGTGATATAAAAGGTTTAAAAAAGCTTTTCCTTACCGAGATAAGAAAATGTTTTGCAGAAGCCAGGAACCTTCCATTTAGTTCCCAACATATCGATGCTTTTTTAAACCGGTTATCAATCGGTATTTTCTCCAGGGCCCTGGTATGCCTTTCGCAGTTGGAAAAGAACCAACAAGGAACAAGCGGAAAATTTGAGGTAAATCAATATTCAAGAAAGCAACTAATATGCGATATGGATACTGCTGGAAACAAAATAAAATCCCTGTTTCAACACCTTCAAATTTGAGTACTATTTGATATCGATCTTCAGGTAGCTTTTATCTTCCATAAAAGCCTCCAGTTCATCTCCTACTACGCATTCGCCCACACCGGCAGGTGTACCGGTAAAAATAATATCGCCAATATTGAGAGAAAAATAATTGGAGATATGAGACACTATCTTTTCGAATGAAAAAATCATTTTTCCTGAACTTCCCTTCTGCACGGTTTCGTTATTTTTCTTCAGCGAGAAATTTACATTCTTTAAATTAATGGCAGGAGAAATATCCAAAAATTTTCCAATGGCGGCAGAATTATCAAAAGCTTTCGCCTTTTCCCAGGGAAGCCCTTTCTCGCGGCAGGTATTCTGGATATCCCTGGCGGTAAAATCAATTCCTACGGTAATCCCGTTAAAATAATTGGCCGCATGGCGTTCCTGGATATACTTACCATTTTTACAAATGCGAAGAACCAGTTCACATTCGTAATTCAGTTCATTGGTAAATTCCGGATAATAGAAGGGGGTATGTGCTTGTAATAAAGCGCTTTTAGGCTTCATGAAAACCACCGGCTCATCTGGAATTTCATTACCTAATTCCTGCGCATGCTCAGCATAATTTCTTCCAATACAAATAATCTTCATGTAAGCCGGGTTTTTAAAGTGGTTCTGGATTAGATACGAAAATAGGGGAAAAAGGCAAGAAATTTATAACCCGGGATACATATTTTATACCTTGTAACTCAAATGGTTATATTGGCTCATGGCCATATCGAGGCCAAGTATGGCAAAATTTTCAATAATTTCAACCGCTTTTTCAATCTTTAACTTCACCTGTTCTATTTCATTCCCCTGCCAGCTTCCAAGCACAAATTGCACCTGCATTCCCTTTGGGAAATTATTTCCAATTCCAAAGCGAAGCCGGGGATAAGAATTGGTACCTAAAATATTCTCAATATCTGCCAATCCATTGTGGCCGCCTGCGCTACCCGATCCCCGAAGCCGCAGTTTATCAAGTGGCAATGCGAGCTCATCTACAATGGTCAGGGTATTTTCAAGAGGAATCTTTTCTTTGTCCATCCAATACTTAAAAGCTCTTCCACTGAGGTTCATAAAGGTAGTAGGGCAAATACAGACGAAATTCTTTCCCTTCCAATTTACTTCTGCCACATAGGCCAGCCGGTCGGTGCGGAATTGGCCTCCATGCTTTGCCACAAAGGCATATACCACATCAAATCCGATGTTGTGCCTGGTATTTGCATATTCATTTCCAACATTACCCAATCCAACAATCAGAAATTTAGACGCCATAGTCATTATAAATTGGCTCCCAGGTGCATTTCCAGATCGGCATCTGTTTTAATTAATACATCCCGGGGCTTACTTCCCAGGTTGGGCCCAACAATTCCTGCCGCTTCCAGTTGATCCATAAGCCGGCCGGCCCTGTTATAACCCAATTTCATCCTGCGTTGCAATAGAGAGGTACTTCCGCTTTGGCTGCTTACAATCAGCCTGGCTGCATCTTCAAATAGTGAATCTTTATCCTGCAAATCAAATTCCTTCCCTTCCAAATCCTTTTCATCAATGTACTCGGGGAGTTTAAAAGCTTCGGGATATCCCCTTTGAGAGCCAATAAAATCACAAACCTTGTCCACCTCGGGGGTGTCAACAAAGGCACACTGAAGCCGCACTACATCTCCGTTATAACTGATCAGCATATCTCCTTTACCTATCAATTGTTCTGCGCCACCGGTATCGAGAATGGTACGGCTGTCGATCTTGCTACTAACCTTAAAGCCTATACGAGCAGGGAAATTCGCCTTAATAGTACCTGTAATAATATTTACAGACGGGCGTTGCGTGGCAATGATGAGGTGGATTCCAATAGCGCGGGCGAGCTGTGCCAGCCGGGTAAGGGGCATTTCCACTTCCTTGCCAGCAGTCATAATCAGATCAGCAAATTCATCCACCACCAACACAATAAATGGAAGATACTGGTGCCCTTTCTCCGGGTTAAGCCTGCGGGAAACAAATTTTTCGTTATACTCTTTTATGTTACGGCATCCTGCCTCTTTCAGCAAATCGTACCGGTTATCCATTTCAATACATAAAGCATTGAGGGTATGGATTACTTTCTTCGTATCGGTAATAATAGCTTCTTCTTCATTGGGTAGTTTGGCCAGGAAATGTTTTTCGATGGTACGATAAATACTTAATTCCACCTTCTTGGGATCCACCAGCACAAATTTCAATTGCGAAGGGTGTTTTGAATAGAGCAGCGAAACAAGAATTGCATTTACGCCCACCGATTTCCCCTGTCCGGTGGCACCCGCCATCAACAGATGGGGCATACTGGCAAGATCCACAATAAAATTCTCATTATCAATTTTCTTTCCGATAGCAATGGGAAGTGAGTAGTTATTCTTCTTGAATTTATCGGAACTCAACAGGGTCTTCATGCTTACGATCGTTTTCTTGGCATTCGGAACCTCAATCCCAATAGTGCCTTTACCCGGAATGGGGGCAATGATTCGGATACCCAGTGCTGCCAGGCTGAGAGCGATATCATCTTCCAGGTTTTTAATCCGGGAAATTCGGATGCCAGCGGCTGGCACGATTTCATAAAGCGTTACGGTTGGACCAATGGTAGCAGAAATTCGCTGAATAGTGATATCATAATTTTTCAGGGTGTTGATGATCTGGCTTTTGTTATTTTCCAATTCAGCAGGGTCCTGAACAATTTTATCGCTGCCATGGTTTTCCAGAAGTTCAAGGGATGGAAATTTATAATCCCTCAAATCAAGAATTGGATCGTACGGTTTTAATTGTTTCGAATCCATTGCCGGCTCTTCACTTATGGCCGGTTCGGAGGGTTTAATTTCAAGCCGGGGTTCTGGTACATCAGTACCCGTCTTTTTTTTATCTGATCCTGCACTTATCGGTATATCCACAGAAAGGGCAACAGCCGGCTCTACGGGCGGTTGCATTATAACCGGTACGGCTTCTTCTTTTTCTACCAGGGTAAGGTTATGCGTTGGTTTAGGTTCTTCCATTTCCACCGGAAGCATGGGTCCAACCTTTTTTTCTGTTTTGGGTTGCATGGCTTCGGCTATGGAACCCTCTTCATCGGGCCATTCATCCACCGCTGTGGAAACTGGCGCTACTGCATCATCTGCTGATTTCTTTTTCCCAATACTGGCAAAATCGGGATTGAATCTCCAAATTATATACGCCAGAAAAGCCACACCTATTGCCGCAATCGCACCAATTTGCCCCAGCACCTGGTACATCCAATTGCGCGACAAATCCCCTACTGCTCCTCCCCAGGGAAATTCCTGGCCATTCATAAAGATGGAAGCCGTAATGCTGATTAAGGGAAGGCCAATGATAATATACTTCAGGTTTCGGAAAATGGAGAATACCTTCTTCCCAAAAAACAGGTTTACCCCTATCACAAAAAAGAAGGAACAGATAAAATAGGAAGCGATTCCAAATCCCTTATAAAAGAAAAAGTGCGAAAGATAGGCGCCAAAACTTCCCATCAGGTTGGCGATATGCTCATCCGTACCGAGCAATAATTTATATCCATGTCGGAAAACCTTGTCCTGGTCCTCATCCCAGGTGAAGAGATAGGATGTGAATGCAATAAATAGTAAAATGGAAAAAAGGAGGAACATGCTTCCCAGGATTTTATGGGTACGTTCATCCTTAAGCAATTGCTTAACCTCGATGTTCACTTCCTTTTCAGGTTTTAGTACATCTGTGTCTTTCGTTTCTTTCTTTGTGTTTGAAGCCTTCGTTTTTTGCGCCATCAGGATCTTAGATATTCCAAAACACGAATGTAAGAAGGAAATCCGTGTTAAGGATGGTTCTTACTGGTTATCCACAGGCTTTTGAAAAAAACTAATCAGCAATAGAAGCCAACCCATAATAAAAAGAAACCCGCCTATAGGGGTAATGGGGCCAAGCCAATTAAACCCTGCCAGGCCTATGGCCTGCTTCCATACTAACCCGTAAAGTGACCCGGAGAATAAGAATATTCCACCCAGGAAACAATATCCGGCCGGCTTCAGCAACTTTGAATTAAATTTTCGGAAAAGGATTCCCACAATAATTAACGCAAATGCATGATAAAACTGATACCGAACGCCGGTTTCAAAAACCTGCAATTCCGTAACGCTCATCCTTGATTTTAATCCATGCGCGGCAAATGCGCCCAGCATTACCGACAACATTCCAAAAACAGCGCCCCATTTTAAAAAGCCTTTATGCATTTCCCTTATTATTTAAAGATTGGCAACAATTCGCGAAGAGTATTTTTGGATAGCCCTTCACAGGAAAGGCGGAATTGTGCCTGCGAATAAAAAGGCATTCGTTCTTCCAATTTCTTTTCAATATAATACCCGATTTCCGATTCGTTTAAATTTTTCAGTAACGGCCTTACTGCATCATCATTCCTTAACCTATTTAACAGGTAGGCTGGCGATGCCTCTAATAATATTGTAATACCATATCGGTTCATCCATTCCATATTATTGTTAAAACAAGGTGCCCCTCCCCCTGTAGCAATAATGCAATTGTTTTCTCGGGCAGTTTCCCTAAGGATTTCCGCTTCCCGGATTCGAAAATAATTTTCGCTCTTTTTTTTAAAAATATCCTCAACCAACATGCCTGTTTGATATTCGATCCATCTATCAAGATCCATAAAGGAAATCGCCAACTCTTTGGCCCAGATATCACCCCAATAGGATTTTCCTACTCCCATAAAACCTAAAAGGTAAATGCGCATCTCAAATAAATTTCCTGAAAAATCAGCCTCTGTTATTTTTTTCTAAAGTCGCCCCGTTTCCAGGCTTTGATAAATTCATTCCATGCAAACGGATTAAAGATATTCATGGGTGCGACCTGGCCCGAATAATATAATTTCTGAGCGCTCTGACGCATATATCGGCTGGATGCTTCTCTTCCATCAGAAGGGAGGCTTGCCATCAAAGCCCTTCGGGTTGCTTCATCATTGTTCTGCCTTGCAATGGTGATCTCATCTGCAGGTGCCTGGGTATTAATAAAATCCCTTTCAAACTGCTCGCGCGATACTCTGGGCCGGATTATAGTAGCCGGTAAGAATACCGTATCATTTACCATCAACTGAATCATGCTATGTTGGTTCCCTTTCAAATCGGCTGGAATGGTAACCAATTGGGGTTTATATCCCACACTGGTAAATTCTACCTTATCCCCTTTAATGACCACAATACTAAATACCCCTTTTTCATTGGAGATAGTTCCCCTGTTTTCGCCTTTCACCATTACACTCACTGCAGGTAACGCTTTTAGGCTATCTGCCGTCATCACCACGCCGTAAAGTTGCACTACGGAATCCTGAAAACTTTCAAATTGGGCATGAGCAATACGGGGGAAAATGAAGAAGGAAAGGAAAATATAAGGGAAATATTTTTTCATGGTTAAAATACAAAATGCTACCTGGGTATATATTGGATTAATGAATGAAATATCCTTTATTAATACAATATCAAAGAGAAACGGTTTATCGATTTTAAAATTACAACAATTACAACATTGTAAACAAAATACGGGTATGGTTGGTTAATTTTGCATCCTGAATAATTTATTTAACAAATAATTGAACGATGACGGAAGCAGACATACTTAAGGCCCTGGGGAATGTGGAAGAACCCGATTTAAAAAAGGACCTGGTTACTCTTAACATGGTGAAAGATATAGTAATTAATGATAATGACGTGTCTTTTACCGTGGTATTAACCACCCCTGCCTGCCCGTTGAAAGACCATATTAAAAATGCCTGTATCAATGCCATCAAAATCCTCGTAAACCAGGAGGCTAAAGTTCAGGTTAATTTTACCAGTAACACAACGAGTAACCGCAATGATGCCAAAACCCTCCTGAAAGGAGTTAAGAATATCATTGCCGTAGTAAGTGGCAAAGGGGGAGTTGGAAAGAGTACGGTAGCGGCAAACCTGGCCATAGCCCTTGGAAAAGGTGGGGCGAAGGTAGGGCTGATGGATGCAGATATATATGGACCAAGTCAGCATATCATGTTTGGAATTCGGGGGCAACGGCCTCTGATGCGTAATTCCGATTCGGGAAAAGGCCTGATAGTTCCTATTGAAAAATATGGGATTAAAGTAATGAGCATTGGTTTACTAATTGATGAAAAGCAGGCGGTTATTTGGCGAGGCCCCATGGTGAGCAGTGCAGTAAAGCAATTTGTTAGTGATGTGGATTGGGGAGAACTGGATTACCTGGTAATAGATATGCCGCCCGGAACCGGCGACATTCATCTTACGATGGTTCAAACCGTACCAGTTACCGGTGTAATTGTTGTTACCACCCCACAACTGGTTGCTCTTGCTGATGCCAAAAAGGGGATTGCGATGTTTAGCCAGGCCCAGTTAAAAGTGCCGGTGATAGGCCTGGTAGAAAATATGAGTTACTTTACTCCCAAAGAACTGCCGGAAAATAAATATTTTATTTTCGGGGAGAATGGAGGGAAAAACCTGGCGGCAGAATACGATATCCCTTTGCTTGGCCAGATACCCATCGTGCAGGCAATTCGGGAAGGTGGGGATAATGGCGAACCGGCCATGGTTTCCGGGGATAAAATTGCCGTAGCCGCCTTTGAAGAATTTGCCGGAAATGCAGCCAGGGGAATTGCCATGCGTAATGCCAATATGGAGGCATCTAAAATCCAGGAAGTATTGGTATAACACAACCAGCCTATAGTTTTCTCCTGCCAATAAATCATTAAATCATCCGAATGGGGGAATCTGCCAACCACTGGAACCTTGAGTGGCTTTTGGAAAACCAGCGGGGGACCCTTTATTGTATAAACTTTTCTGCGGAAATAGAAAGCCAGTTCAAGGCATTCTGAAAAAGTAATTTTTCCTTCACCGGGCTTTCAAAATTCATTGAATCGATAAGGCTACCCGGCCGGTGTTCGCCTAACGGAAAAGGGTAATCGCTACCAAGGCAAATTTTATCCTCACCCACCACGTCTAAAATTAATTTCATGGCAATCGGGTCGTGTACCAGGCTATCGATCCAGAAACGACCGAGGTAATTTTTAGGATTCACGGTATTATCTGTTGCCACCAAATCAGGCCTAACATTAAACCCGTGTTCAATCCGGCCAAGGGTAGCCGGGAAAGAGCCGCCACCATGGGCAAAAGCCACCCTTAGCCCCGGAAACTTTTCAAACACGGATCCGAAAATCATAGAGCAAATTGCCCTTGAAGTTTCAGCCGGCATACCCACCAGCCAGGGTAACCAGTACTTCTGCATTTGCGCCTGCCCCATCATCTCCCAGGGATGAATAAAAAGGGAAGCCCCTATTTTTTCGAGTGCTTCGTATAATGGAAAAAGCGATGAGTCGCTGAGGTTGATACCATTAATATGGGTTCCAATTTCAAAGCCGGGAAATTTCAATTCTGCCACACAGCGTTCAGCCTCCCGGATACTTCTGTCAACATCCTGCATGGGCAGTGTACCAATTCCAATAAACCGGTGAGGAAATTTTGAAACGGTTTCTGCTATGTGATCATTGAAAAACCTGGCGGTTTCGTGTCCGTGCTCGGGCTTTGCCCAATAATTAAATAAAACGGGGATGGTAGACAATACCTGTACAGAGATATCGTTATCATCCATTTCCGAAATCCGGGTCCCGGAATCAAAACAATTTTCTTCTACTACCCTGAACATCTGGTTGCCCTTCATCATGCAGGCCTTACAATTTCTGTGTTCGAGGTGAATGAAATCACCGTACCCGAATTTCTGCACCCAATTAGGCATCCTGTCGGGCATGATGTGGGTGTGAATATCAATACGCATCCGAAAACTAACCTTTTTTTACAGGTACCGACATTACGGCACCACAATTTTTACATGTGCGCCTATCCGAATCAGAATAAAACCCTTCCATTACGGGCGGGAGTTGCTTTACAATATCCGATACGTGCAAATGCTCTTCGTATAATTTATTCCCACAACTTTCGCAATACCATAGGAACCCGTCCTCTTCAACGCCTCGTACTTTCTCTATTACCAAACCAACGGTATTGGGCCCACGCTGCGGCGAGTGCGGTGTCTTTGGGGGAAGCAAAAACATGTCCCCTTCCCGGATTTTTATATCCCTGGGTTTGCCTTCCTCAATAATCCTGAGTACAATATCACCTTCAACCTGATAATACAATTCCTCAGATTCATTAAAGTGATAATCTTTCCGGGAATTAGGACCTCCCACTACCATTACGATGAAATTCTCGGCATCTTTATAAATACACTGATTACCAACCGGAGGTTTTAAAAGGCTCCGGTTATCGTTTATCCAATTTTTAAGATTGAAGGGGGCAGCTATTGACATGGGAGGGAATATTTTGCGTAGAAAATTACGATTTTTTTTGAGAATGGTTACCTTTAACCCATGCATAATGCTATTCCATTTAAACTGGAAAATTTCATCAATGGCCAGTTTGTTCCTCCCGTATCGCATAATTACATTCCATCTATAAACCCCGCTACCGGCGATCAGATCAATGATATTCCCAACAGCAATTCGGCGGATGTTGCCTTAGCGGTGGAAGCAGCCGAAAAGGCATTTCCTGAATGGAGTAACAGCGCTGCCGAAATGCGGTTTACCATGCTGAATAAAATAGCAGAGCAGATACACAATAAGTTGGAGGAATTGGCATTAGCTGAAACAAATGATAACGGGAAACCACTCTGGTTAAGCAAAGAAGTGGATATTCCACGTGCTTCTGCTAATTTTCGATTTTTTGCCACGGCGGCCATGCAATTTGCTTCAGAAAGCCATAGTGTGGAAAATAAAGCCATCAATTACACCTTGAGGCAGCCTATTGGCATTGTTGGATGCATCTCCCCCTGGAATCTTCCTTTGTATTTATTTACCTGGAAAATTGCGCCTGCCCTTGCTGCCGGAAACTGTGTAATTGCAAAGCCTTCCGAAGTAACACCGCTCACTGCCTATCTTCTGGGGAGAATCTGCCAGGAAGCAGGCTTACCTCCGGGTGTATTAAATATAGTGCATGGAACCGGCCCTCAATGTGGCGAAGCCATTGTGAAGCATCCTAAAATAAAAGCTGTATCCTTTACAGGAAGTACCCGTGCGGGTAAACAAATTGCGGAGATTGCCGCACCCATGTTTAAAAAGATTTCTCTTGAACTTGGGGGGAAAAACCCCAACCTCATATTTGCTGATTGCGATTGGGAAAATATGATGGAGACCACACTCAGATCATCCTTCTCAAATCAGGGACAAATTTGCCTATGTGGTAGCCGGATCCTAATTGAAGAATCAGTATATGAAAAATTCAAATTGGAATTTGTAGAAAAGGTAAAAAAAATAAAAATAGGCGATCCACTTCTCGATGAAAACAAAATGGGTGCAGTGGTTAGTGAATTGCATTTTAAAAAAGTACTGGGCTGTATCCAACTGGCTAAAGAAGAAGGTGGAAAAATACTTACCGGAGGAAATGTAATTAATCCCGGTAACCGGTGTTCGCATGGATTCTTTATTGAACCCACTGTTCTGGAGGGGCTGGGTCCTTCCTGCCGTACCAACCAGGAAGAAATTTTTGGCCCGGTGGTTACCCTTCAGTCATTTAAAAATACAGAAGACGCACTCCGGCTGGCCAATGATAGCCAATATGGGCTCGCCTGTTCGGTATGGACTTCCGATATCAACCGGGCAAATTTGATTGCTTCAAAAATACAGGCAGGCATAGTTTGGATAAATTGCTGGCTTCAACGCGACCTCCGTACACCATTTGGAGGCACTGCCAACAGCGGCGTCGGACGCGAAGGGGGTTGGGAAGCCATGCGCTTTTTCACAGAACCCAAAAATATTTGTATCGCTTTTAATAATTCTAAATAATGGCAAAAAAAATAATGCCAGGTAAACCCAAAATGCAAGTTGCTCCATCTGTAATAAGCACGAACGCGGCAGCAAAACCATTAGGCGCTTACCCACATGCAAGGGTGTTGGGTAACCTGATATTTCTCTCCGGTATCGGCCCCAGGAATGCAAAAGATAACAGCATACCGGGGCTCATTCTCGATAAAAATGGAAATATCAAATCCTATGATATTGAGGCAGAATGCCATTCCGTATTTGCCAATGTAAAATCTGTATTGGAAGCTGCCGGAAGCTCCTGGGAAAAAATTGTAGATGTAACGGTATTTCTTACCCACATGAAAAAGGATTTTCCGGTCTATAATAAAATCTATGGCGACTATTTCAAAAATGTTGAGGCTTGCCGAACCACCGTTGAAGTAAAGAGCCTGCCCACGCCTATTGCCATCGAATTAAAAGTAATTGCCACGCTATAGTTTATTATGAAATTTGAAAATACCATCGCCTTCGCAACACAATTAGATAATGAAGACCCGGTAAAAGCCTTTCGGGAAAAATTTTATGTACCTTTTATCCATAAAAAGGATGCCATATATTTTACCGGCAATTCTTTAGGCTTGCAGGCAAAGGCAGTTCAGGAACATATTTTAGATGAACTGGAAGACTGGGCAAGTTACGGAGTGGAAGGCCATTTCTACGCGCGGAACCCCTGGGTAAGCTACCATGAACTCTTTCCGCCCTTATTGGCCCCTATTGTAGGGGCAAAAGAAGAAGAATTGGTAGTAATGAATCAACTTACCGTAAACCTTCATTTGTTGATGGCCAGCTTTTATCGTCCCACCCAACAACGATATAAAATTATTTGTGAAGCAAAGGCATTTCCTTCCGACCAATATGCATTCGATTCCCAGGTAAAGCTCCATGGCTTTGATCCCCGAAACGCGGTAATAGAAGTTACGGCTGCGGAAGGCGAATCATCCATAGGTACCGAACGGATACTGAATGAAATTGAAAAGCATGGAAAGGAGACGGCCCTTGTACTCTTTAGCGGAGTGAACTATTATAGTGGCGAAGTATTCGATATGGAATCGATCACCAAGGCTGCCCATACAGCCGGTGCATATTGTGGATTTGATTTAGCGCATGCAGCAGGAAATATCAGGCTGGCACTTCACGATTGGGAAGTAGATTTTGCAACCTGGTGTTCCTACAAATATCTAAACAGTGGCCCAGGAGGGATATCTGGTGTTTTCATTCACGAAAAACATGCAACCGAAAAATCCTTTCCACGGCTTGCAGGATGGTGGGGCCAAAATAAGGAAACCCGGTTTACTATGGGACGCCATTTTGACCCGATTCCCACCGCAGAAGGCTGGCAACTAAGCAACGCCCCTGTGCTAAGCATGGCGGCACATAAGGCCTCCTTACAGATCTTTGAAGAAGCAGGGTTTGAGCACCTGCTCGAAAAAGCAGCTATGCTTAGCAGTTATCTTTTCTTTATTATTGATGAAATTAATGCGTCCCGGAAAGAAAAAATCATCGAAATCATTACCCCCCGCGATCCGGAAAAGCATGGTTGCCAGGTATCCATGCTCATGCTAAAAAGGGGGAAAGAAATATTTGAGAAACTAAAAGCAGAATCGGTAATAGCCGATTGGCGAGAGCCGAATGTAATTCGGATTGCACCTGTTCCGCTGTATAACAGCTATACCGAAATATTCCGTTTTGGAGAGATCATTTCAAAATTGCTTTCCAATGGCTAAAAAAAAGGTGGTAATTATTGGTGCCGGACTGGTAGGTTCATTATTGGGAATATTCCTTTCCCGAAGGGGCTACCGGGTAAGCCTATTCGAACGAAGGCCAGATATGCGGGATCACGCCATATCGGCCGGAAGATCGATAAACCTCGCCCTAAGCGACCGGGGGATAAAAGCATTGGAGGAGGTAGGCATCATGGATTCTATCCGGGAAATTGCCATCCCCATGCACGGAAGAAGAATTCACAATGCAGATGGCAGCAGCGCTTTTCAACCCTACGGCAAGGAAGGCCAGTTTATCAATTCCGTTTCAAGAGGGGAACTCAATGCCCGGTTGATGGATCTTGCCGAAGAAAATGGAGTGGATATCTTTTTTAACCGACGTTGCACAAATATCGACTGGGATAGGAACCTCATTCATTTCACTTCCGAACAGGAAGCAAGGCAGGATGCAGTGGATGCCGACCTGATATTTGGTGCCGACGGCGCTTATTCGGCAGCCCGATTAACACACCAGTTGCAACACGACCGGTTTCAATACCAACAATATTATATTGATTTTGGCTATAAAGAGTTGGCTATACCTCCAGGAACAAATGGTGAATTTCAATTGGAGCAAAATGCCCTACACATCTGGCCAAGGGGAAATTATATGCTGATAGCACTTCCCAATACGGATGCCAGTTTCACATGTACCCTGTTTTTCCCTTTTGAAGGAAATCCATCATTTGAATCGCTCAACAACCCGCAGACTGTCAGAGAATTTTTTAATAAACATTTTACCGACGCCTCTCAGCTGATGCCCAACCTGGAAGAACAGTTTGCGCACAACCCAACCTCCTCCCTGGTAACTATAAAATGTTTTCCCTGGATCCGGGAAGATAATTTTGCCCTGATTGGCGATGCCGCCCACGCCATTGTTCCGTTTTTTGGGCAGGGGATGAATTGCGGATTTGAAGACTGCTCCGTGCTGGATAAACTGGTAAGCAAATACGAAGGCAACTGGAAATCGATTCTTCCGGCTTATCAGGAATTAAGAAAGCCGGATTGTGATGCCATTGCCGATCTTGCTATTAATAATTTTGTAGAGATGCGTGATAAAGTGGCAGATCCCGAATTTTTGCTCCAGAAAAAGATTGAGGCGGCTTTCTCCAAAAAGCATCCCGATAAATGGACTCCGGCTTATTCAATGGTTACGTTTAGTCCGGAAATCAGGTACAGCGAGGCCTTAAGCCGGGGCCATAAGCAGGATGCTATCATGCGAAAAATAATGCAAATGAATCGCATTGAAACAATCTGGGATTCGACTGAAATAGAACAACAAATTTTAAAATATCTGGCCGAATAAAGCTATATGTATCAATTTGAATACTTCACAGAGAGGGATATCCAAAAGGTTGAAGAAATAATACAAAATAACCCTTTTGCTGTGGTGGTTGGCATTGCCTCCAATGGCTTCCCGGTTGCCACCCAGTTGCCCCTGGAACTAATTCGCAGAGTGAACGGAATATATTTAAGGGGGCACATGATGAAAGGGGCTTCGCATCACCTCGCCTTAGAGAGAAATAATAAGGTAATGGCCATATTTACCGGCCCTCACCACTATATTAGTGCACGCTGGTATAACAAAAAGAATGTAGCGAGTACCTGGAATTACGTTAGTATCCAGGCATCGGGTAATATCCATTTTACCGATGAATATGAAACCATAAAAATCCTGGAAGAAATCACGGATATGTATGAGAAAGCTGACTCCCCCTCTTCTTTCTCCAAACTTAACGAAACTTATATTTCAGAAATGGCAAAGTATGTTGCCGGATTTGAAATAAAGATCGAAAAAATGGAAAATGTTTTTAAACTGAGCCAGAATCATCCAATAGATACCCGGTTAGGAATTATCAATGCCCTGGAAGAAAAAAATTCTGAGAATGCAACCGCAATTGCAACCCTTATGAAGGCCCGGCTTTAAATAAACCGGCAATATTTGGCTTTCTCATACTGTTGTTTCTACTCCACGCTCCCAGTATTAACCTTCTTAAAGGAAGTACTATTCTTATCCTGCAGAAGTTCAAATAGCAAGTAACCGGTTACCTAAACACAGGAGCAATGCGTACCTTGCACTCAACTTTTGAAATTGATAAAGATAATATCATGAAGAAAAGGGAACTGGCGGCTCAAATAAATGCAAAAAAAACGTTTCTGTGTGTGGGATTAGATACCGATCCACATCAAATACCTGCACATTTACAAAAACAAAAAGATTCGGTCTTTGAATTCAACAAGCAAATTATTGATGCCACAAAAGAATTTTGTGTAGCATATAAATTAAACACGGCCTTTTATGAAGCGCTTGGTTCAAAAGGTTGGGAAATAATGGAACAAACGGTAAACTACATCCCATCTACACATTTAAAAATAGCCGATGCAAAACGCGGGGATATTGGCAACACTTCCTCCCAATATGCAAGGGCCTTTTTTGATACCCTGAATTTTGATGCCATCACAGTAGCCCCTTATATGGGTGAAGACAGCATCCGTCCATTTTTAGAGTATGAAAACAAATGGACCATCGTGCTTGGGCTTACCAGTAATAAAGGGGCTGAAAATTTTGAGCTTAAAAGATTACAGGAATCAGGAAGATATCTTTACCAAAAAGTGCTGGAAGAAGCCGCCCAATGGGGTTCCGTTAATAACCTCATGTTTGTGGTGGGTGCAACCCAGTCTGAATACTTCGCGGAGGTAAGAAAAATTGTACCCGATCACTTCCTGTTGGTGCCCGGGTTGGGGTTCCAAGGCGGAAGCCTTTCTGATGTATCCAGATATGGGTTAAACAAAGAGGTTGGGATGCTGGTAAATGCATCCCGTGCCATTATATATGCCGGTGAACATGAAGATTTTGCCATAGAATCGGCTGCTATAGCTGCCCAATACGCTACCGAAATGAGCTCTATGATATCCAAATATGTGCAATAACATTCCCTCTTACAATATGGCCAACTAAACACCAATCCCACCCCCAATTACAAAAATTTGAGGGGATATGTAAAGTCGGTGTAAAAAGACCAGGCAACAAATAACAAAAAGCCCCGGTTAAAAGAATAATTATTTCATTGATCCATAAACCTGCCCATTGAATTAGGATGTTTTCATATTATGCTGGCATTAATAACCAGGAAATAATTTTTCAGCATGTAGAAATACGGCCAATTAAATTTGACGGGGAAAATATGAAAAAGCATTTCCTGAAAATGAAATCATCCTTTTAAGCAAATAAAAATAAATTAATCTGAATTAAACGTATATACCCGTTTAAAAACGGATTGGAACAAAAATATTT
>CAZYKA010000002.1:143924-164432 GCA_964647915.1 uncultured Ferruginibacter sp.
TAATCTGAATTAAACGTATATACCCGTTTAAAAACGGATTGGAACAAAAATATTTCGTAGCTTTTTTGTGGGGCGGGACTTGAGGTTCCCCTATGCTATCCAATAATAAATTTCGTAAACCCCAATGCAAGGGATCACGGCGCACATTGCTGCCAAATCTAATTTTTTTCCTTGCCAGATTCCCGACAATTATTTTTTTGATCATTTTAAGTTCCGCGTACGCAATTAACCCAATTTTCACTTTGAGCCAACGATTTTATCCAGAGCATTTATCTGTCTTAAGCGTATATACCCGGTTAAAAACGGATTGGAACAAAAATATTTTGTAGCTTTTTTGTGGGGCGGGGCTTGGGATTCGCCTACTTTATCTTCGACTGTATTTTTTTGAAAGGATAATAAATTTAAATAAGAAATTAAAGATTAGTCAGCACCCTTCCAACTAAGCTATCTGCCCACCTGTTATACTCCTTTTCAGAGGGATGCAATCCATCCGGTGCAAGATAGTCTTTAAGATTACCAAATTCCCGCTGACCTGTGGTAATATCTAAAAAATTACACCGTCTTTCCTTGCAGATATGCTCAGCCGCTCTGTTAAAAGTATCAATCTCCCTGGCAATTACCTCCACTTCTCTGCCTTCTGCAAAAGGGGTAATTCCCCAATCGGGTATTGAAAGAACATATACACTATCGCTATTGCCCCTGGCAAAGTCAATAGCCTTTTGCAATAATTCCGAAAATCGTTCTTCAAATTCTGTAACGTTCCTCCCCCGATATTGGTCATTTACCCCAATGAGCAGACTAACCATGTCATAACCCGCCGGATCAAAAACCCATGCATCTATACCTGCCGCCAGTTCATCGGTAGTCCAAGCGGTCTTTGCCACTATTTCCGGAGCGGCAAATGAAAATTGTTTTCCGGCATGATATGTATACTTCCTCATTTTGCGGATAAACTGGTAGGGGAAGTTCTGATTCAGTAAAACCTGTTCTCCAATGGTGTAACTATCGCCTAGAGCGAGGTAATTAAAATTTTGCATCTATAAATTTATTAAGAAATCCTTTCTCCTCTCCGGCTATTTATCTAATTGAAAAATTGCTAATTTCATTTTTACACCCTTCCCTATTGAAAGTCTTATCAGGGAAATAAATACCCTAATCAAAAGGAGCTGATTTACCTTAAAAGTACTAACCCAGGTATAATACTAAAAGCCAAAAATCTCATTCAACTTTTGAATTTAATATTCCTGGCCACCCACATTTTCCCGATTGCTATTTCTATTTCCCGATTCCGCTATTCTCCTTTCTGATAACTTATTCAATTTGCAGAAAATAAATTATAGTAATAATGCAATCATTGAAAGAAGCCACCAACGAAAAACACAGGCTGGCAGAAAGGATGCCTTTTAATCAAAGAATGATTCATGCCCAATTAAGCAAGGAGGAATACCTGCTATACCTCACCCAACTCCAATGCATCTTCAAGGCGATTGAAGTTCATGAAATGCCTAATGATCATTTACGAAGGGTAACGGCTATTGAATTGGATATAAAAGAATTGACAAATGAGGGGTATTCTGCAGAAAATATCCTCACCAGTACCCAAAAATATGCATCCTATTTGGCCAGTCTATCAGGCACCCAGGTTCTCCCTCATATTTATCTTAACTACCTGGCTCTTGCCTATGGGGGGCAAATAATTAAAAAATGTGTGCCCTCCTCGGGTAACCTTTATCATTTTGAAAATTTGAAGGATGCTATCTCCTCTATCCGCACAATGCAACAGGATGAATGGGCTACGGAGGCCAATATTGGATACGATTACCATATTGCCATTTTTGAAAATTTGGAATATGAATGCTTAATTCTTAAATGACTTATTTGAGATGGAATATATAAAAAACATTGGCCTCGCCGCATTCCTGTTTTTCCTGATTAAGGGGCTATTGTGGATTACCCTTTTTGCACTCCTTTATTACAAAGTAATTAGTAAAGAAACCCTAAAGAAAAAGAGATTCTTCAGAATATTTTTCAAACAATAACCCTTTTATTCTTTGCCCAAGAGAGATTCAATTTCCATTTTTTTTGGAGCGTACGGTTAGCTTTTTCTAAATGAGGCGAGGGCTTATTATATAATGGAATTTCATTGGCCAAAATCAACTTTCTTTTTCGGAACTGATCAGGGTATGAAAATACCGGATATTTTCATTTTGGAAAATATAGAACCGAATCAGGATAACTCCGGTTAAAAATGCCAATAGTTGGATTTGTTAGGGAATTACCATTAATTTTTCCCTGATTTTCCAGGAAAGCTTTGCTGTTGCGGCTTATCTTTGCGGCCACAGGAAAACCTGCCCGCCGAATTGCTTGCTGTTGTACAAGAGTGCGACGCCAATGCTGTTGGGGTATGTAAAACTGACCGTAAAAAATATACCATGGCTGTTAAAACCGACAATTTTTTATCGCCCGATTATTTCAATGTGGATGACCTTCTTTCGGATGAACATAAGCTGATCCGGGAAACCGTTCGAGCTTATGTAAAGAAGGAAATATCCCCTATTATTGAGGATTTTGCCCAACGGGCTGATTTCCCTGTCTTCATTGTAAAACAGTTAGGAGAACTGGGCTGTTTTGGCCCTACGGTTCCTCAACAATATGGTGGAGGCGGGCTCGATTATATCAGTTATGGCCTGATGATGCAAGAACTGGAACGGGGCGATAGTGGGGTTCGCTCAACCGCCAGTGTTCAGGGCAGCCTGGTGATGTTTCCCATTTATCAATATGGTAGTGAAGAACAACGTAATAAATATCTCCCCAAACTGGCGAGTGGCGAATGGCTGGGATGTTTTGGGTTAACAGAGCCTAACCACGGCAGCGACCCAAGCAGTATGCTTACCCATATCCGCGATGCGGGAGACCATTTCATTCTGAATGGTGCAAAAATGTGGATTTCCAATGCTCCATTTTCACAGGTGGCAGTGGTATGGGCCAAGGATGAATCCGGAGTAATTCGCGGTCTAATAGTAGAAAGAGGGATGGAAGGTTTCAGTACCCCTACTACCCATGGAAAATGGAGCCTTAGGGCCAGTGCCACAGGCGAATTGGTTTTTGATAATGTGAAAGTTCCAAAAGAAAACCTGCTTCCTAATGTTTCGGGTTTAAAGGGCCCTCTATCCTGCCTAACCAAAGCCCGTTATGGCATTGCCTGGGGTGCAGTTGGCGCTGCCATGGATTGCTACGATACCGCACTTAATTACAGTAAAGAACGGGTTCAATTTGGAAAACCTATCGGAGCATTTCAATTGCAGCAACGAAAGTTAGCAGAAATGGTTACTGAAATTACAAAAGCACAACTTCTTAACTGGCGTTTGGGCGTTTTGATGAATGAAGGGAGAGTTACTCCCCAACAGGTAAGTATGGCAAAACGTAACGCCTGTGAGATAGCAACTAATATTTGCCGTGATGCCAGGCAGATGCTGGGAGGTATGGGTATTACCGGTGAATACCCCGTTATGCGGCATATGATGAATCTGGAAAGCGTAATCACATACGAAGGAACTCACGACATTCATTTACTCATCACCGGGATGGATGTTACCGGGTTTAATGCATTCAAATAAAATTTTTTTTAAAATGGATATTGAAAGAGTTTCGGTGATAGGCGCCGGCACCATGGGCAATGGAATTGCCCATGTTTTTGCCCAGGCAGGATTTAATGTTACCCTGGTTGATGTAAGCCCAGGCCAGTTGGAACGGGCATTAGGTACTATTGCAAAAAATGCCGACAGGCAGGTAGCTAAAAACCTGCTTACCGAAGACCAGAAAAAGAACCTGATTGCCCACATTAAAACCAGCACCGATATGCGTGGCGGAGTTAGCGATGCCCAACTGGTAGTGGAAGCGGCCACAGAAAATGAAACCCTGAAATTGGAAATTTTTAAGCAACTGGATGAAGCTGCCCCTGCCGGTTGCATTCTGGCTACCAATACCTCCTCCATTTCCATCACAAAAATTGCAGCTGCTACCTGGCGCGCCGGAGATGTAATTGGGATGCATTTTATGAACCCGGTGCCGGTTATGAAACTGGTTGAAATAATAAATGGTTATGCTACTAAAAAAGAAGTAACTGAAACCATTATAAGCCTCTGCGAAATGCTGGGAAAAACTCCCTGCGAGGTGAATGATTATCCTGGGTTTGTAGCCAATCGGATCCTGATACCGATGATTAATGAGGCTATTTATTCGTTATTTGAAGGAGTTGCAGGAGTAAACGAAATTGATACGGTAATGAAGTTGGGTATGGCGCATCCGATGGGGCCATTGCAACTCGCCGATTTTATTGGACTTGATGTTTGCCTTAGCATTTTACGGGTTTTACACGATGGTTTTGGAAATCCCAAATATGCACCCTGTCCCTTATTGGTAAATATGGTTACGGCAGGTAAATTGGGAGTAAAATCAGGCGAAGGTTTCTATTCCTACACGCCTGGAAGTAAGGAATTGGTGGTGAGCCCAACTTTTAAAAAGTTTTAATAAAATACTAACCCGAATAAAATTTCAAGTTGTATTTTGGGCGAAGCGGGATTTTCTATTTATTTTTTCTTACCTGAATTACGCACCTTCACCAGATCATAAGAATCACTGACCATCTGTTTTACGGATTTTGCCGAAATACTGCTATTTAATACGATTGTATTCCAGTGCTTTTTATTCATATGATAACCGGGGAATACAGCTTCCGGAAATTCTTCCCGTAATAAAATGGCTTTTTCCGGATCGCATTTTACGTTCAGCTTTCCCGGGGTTTCATCTAATGCAAGCAGGAGGAAAATTTTTCCGCCAACCTTAAACACCAGTGTGCCTTCCCCAAAAGGAAAACTTTCTTCTACATCCGAAAGTTTTATGGCCCAGTCTCTAACCATTTCCACATCCATACAACTATTCAATACATTTTAGAAAAAAGAGGATGTATCAAAAATAAAATAAATGCTCTGAAAATTTAGCAGACAAAAACTTTCTCTATCCTCATTTCAAAAAAAAAGAGGCTGCCTCGTTTTTTTGAGACAGCCTCTCTAGAATTCACTCATTATTAA
Source organism: uncultured Ferruginibacter sp. (assembly GCA_964647915.1). Classification (GTDB taxonomy): domain Bacteria; phylum Bacteroidota; class Bacteroidia; order Chitinophagales; family Chitinophagaceae; genus Ferruginibacter. The sequence continues at coordinate 149,015 of CAZYKA010000002.1, forward strand.
ACCTACCTAAGAACGGTTACATCCTTTTTAATGGTTACCACTTTGCCATCAATAAGAGTAAACTTACAAACGGCATAATAAGTACCATCAGGAACGGGTTTTCCTTTGTAGGTTCCATCCCAGGTATTGTTGTAATTCTTGTTTTCGTACACTGTGTTCCCGTACCGGTTAAACACCTGCACACTTACATTCTTCAGGCAGGCATTGCTGCGGTACACCATCCAGTAATCGTTGATACCATCGCCGTTTGGTGTGAAGGCATTACGTACCTCAATACAAATTGGAATTACTGTAACGGTTACCGTATCGGTGGCTTCGCATCCCTGCTGGCTAATACCGGTAAGAGTATAGGTGGTTGTTTCACTGGGCGAAGCAACCGGGTTTGAAATAGTAGCGGAGCTAAGTCCGGTGGCGGGCGACCACAAATACGATACGATAGGTGATGTACCGGAGGAAGTTAGTGTTGTTGCATCCCCAATGATAATGGTTACTGGTTCACCCGCATCCACCTCAAACTGAGGCAATAAGGTAACAGTAACCTGGCTTTGCGTTTCGCACAACAGGCTGTCCTGTACTGTAACGGTATGGTTACCCGCACCATTTACGGTAAATACATTGGTTTCATTCTGAAGTTCACCATCGTCTACCCCCATGGAGAATGGTGAAATTCCCTGGGTGGTGGTGACCGTAATGGTGGCCGTTTGGGTACAGGGTACCTGTTCAACGGCGGTCGTAAACTTAACTGTATCCACCATAATATTTACCAGAGAAGTATCCTTACAACCATAAGTATTGATACCTATTAATTGGTAAATGCCCGATTGGTTAACGGCGGCAGGATTTGCCACTGCAGATCCTCCAATAGTCCAATTTGCAGTAATTCCGGTAAGCGTATACAAGGAATTAAGGTCAATGGTTGTAGCCTGGCAGATCATGGCCGAAGTATCCCTGAAATTAGGCGCAGCTACCACGGTAAGTTTGGTAGTATCTGCACAGGAAGCGGCTCCTGAGCTGGTGGTATCTGTTGCAATAATGGTGTACACATAAGTACCCGGTTGAGTGGGTGCCACCACCTGAGTTGGATTTTGTAAGGTACTGGAGAAGCAATTGGGGCCAGTCCATGCATAGGTGGCATGTTCAACAAAATCACTTCCCAGGTTAAAGGTACTTCCTGCACATACCGGTCCGGTATTGGTTGCATTGGTAGTACAAACCACATCGCAACTGGTAGATCCGGTTCCGCCTATTTGCTGATAAGTGATTGTACCCGGTTGATTACTATAATTAGTAACTAACAGTAAATAGAATTGCCCGGGCACTCCATTAGCAATATTAATTTCTTCGGTTCCCGCAGCAGAATAACTACAATCCACAATATTGGCAGCAGCGATACCATTACAAGCCGCGGCAAGATCATTAAATGGTCCCCACAGTACAAAATCCACATCAATCAGGCCACCTGAAAGGTTATGTTGTTGCACCTGGATAGCAATATCTCCGGCATTTTGAATTTGCAGGTAATAGAAGGTAGGATTAGGTATAGTGAATAGGCATCCATAAGGACCCGATCCGTTGGTATTTGGCTGACCCGTAATATTTGGAACAGTAAACGGAGCGGAGGTACAGAATGGTTGTGCGGTAGAACAACTGGAAGCCGGTGGTGGCGGTGGAGGTATGGCTGCGCAAATGCCAAAAGCTCCGGGATTGTTATTTCCGTATGCCCAGAAACGAATCCATACAGTATCTCCGGGGTTAAGGTTTGAAGCATTGATGGCCGGCATTCCGTTTCCGGCGCCGTCGTCGTTACAGGTAACCAGGGTCATATTATCGCAAGTACCTGTATAAAGTGCCATTCCTCCGTCTGTAACATCAATCCGATTGGTAGAAAGAAGGATTGAACCGGAGCATGGAACGACGGCTTTAAACCATACATCACCTCCCTGATAGTTGGCACAGCCAGGAGCTGGAATGCCGGGGCCGGTAGTTGGAGAGGCTGAGAAGGTGGAGTAGGTAGCAAAGTTGCAGGCGCCACTTTGATCCACAAAAAGATCAAAAGCATTACAAGGGTTATCATTTGCAGGTGCAGGTGGGGCTGCTTTCACACAGATATTAAATGTTCCCGGGTTATCATTTCCATATTCCCAGAACCTTATCCAAATGGTATCACCCGGAGTAAGGCCGGTACGTACAATCATTGGCATCAGGCCATTGGGACTGTCGTCGTCGTCACATTCAATCAGAGAAAGGTTACCGCAGGTGCCGTTGTAAATGGCCATACCTCCATCGGTAATCACCCCGGTATTCGAATTTATGATTATTCCTCCCGTGGCAGGAACCACTGTTTTAAACCAAACATCTCCTCCCTGGTAAAAGGCACAACCCGGAGCCGGAACACCTGCAGAAGAGGTGGCGCTTTGGGTAGTAAATGTCTGGTAACTGCAGGTATCCAAGGAAGGCATGAATAAAGCCCCACATGGATCGTCATTCGCAGGAGGTGGTGGTGGAACACCTACGCAAACATTAAAGTTGGCGCCATCGGTAGTGGTAGTGGTGGTCCACACCCTCACGAAGTATGTACTTCCAATAGTAAGTCCACTGATACTGTAGGTATTTCCGGTAAAGCATCCTTTAGAAACCAGGCTTCCGCAGGTTCCTTCATAAACTTCAGAAGCGAGGAAGGTTGCCGAACCGGTAACATTCAGGAAAGAAATATTATGATAAGGAGATGTTGCCACAAAGCTGAACCAGCTATCATCATTTGCACCGGCAGGTGAACAGGTTGGGGTAGGAACATCTGGACCCGATGGGAGCGCAGCAACCGTAGTACCGGCCGTAACTGATGTGCAACTCATATCCGGATTCACGGTTAATGTAATTGCACCAGTACAGGTATCGTTTATTGGGGGTGGTGGAGGTACGGAAGCACAAATTCCAAAGGTTCCGGGGTTATCGTTTCCATATTCCCAGAACCGGACCCAAAGTGTGGTACCAGGCGTTTGGCCTGCCACTGTTATTTTAGGCATCAGTCCATTGGGGCTGGAGTCGTCGTCGCAGGCTAATTGGGTGAGGTTATTACAGTCTCCGGAATAAACGGCCATACCTCCATCGGTAATCACGCCCTGGATGCAATCGATAACAACTGCACCGCCGGAAGGAACAGTTACGGTAAACCAAACATCACCTCCCTGGTAATTGGCGCAACCCGGAGCAGGATAACCCTGGGTAGCAGTGGCGCCATCTGTATAATGGGTTTCATAAGTACAGGTAGCGTTTACAGGCAGGGAAATTGCATCACAGGGTTCATCGTTGGTGGGAGGAGGTGGAGGGATGGAGGCACAAATACCAAAGGTCCCATTATTATCATTTCCATACTCCCAGAACCGAACCCACAGCGTTTCTCCGGGGGTTAATCCGGTAAGCGTAATTTTAGGCATTAATCCATTGGGGCTCGAGTTATCATCGCAGGCAATTTCAGTCAGGTTATTGCAATCACCCGAATAAACCGCCATTGCGCCATCGGTAACCACGCCCTGCATGCAATCCAAAACAATTGAACCTTCGGCAGGAACGGTAACGGTAAACCAAACATCCCCACCCTGGTAGTTACCACAGGTAGGAGTCGGATAACCCTGTGTACCTGTAGCGCCTTCATTATAATAGGTTTCGTAGGTGCATGTAGGATTAACCGTTAGGGGTATTGCATCGCAGGGTTCATCGTTGGTGGGAGGAGGTGGAGGGGTGGAAGCACAAATCCCAAATGTGCCGTTTCCGGTTCCTCCGTAAGCCCAAATCCTTACCCAAATAGTTTCCCCCGGAGTTAAATTACTTAATGAAATTTTTGGCATAAATCCATTGGGGCTCGATAAATCATCGCAGGCCAACTCAGTTAGGTTATTACAGTCGCCGGAATATACGGCCATATCTGCATCGGTCATTTGGCCCTGGATACAATCCAGGATTACGGCACCTCCGGAAGGAACGGTTACCGTAAACCAGATATCACCGCCCTGGTAATTGGCACAGGTAGGATCGGGATAACCCTGGGTAGCGGTGGCTCCTTCATTGGTATATGTTTCATATACGCAGGTAGGATTCACTGTAAGGGGGATGGCATCACAAGGCTCATCATTTGGAGGTTGTGCAAATGCAGTTCCTGCAAATAAAAGCATCGAAAAAACAAGCACCGTTTGTAATACCGTCCTAAATGAAATAGTAGGTAAAAATTTATTCATTTGCATTGTATTAATATTAACCAGTTGAGGATTGGGTTTATAGGAAGGTTATTTTTTCTTTAGATCTACTATGAGAGAAACCTCATGGGCACCTGTTCCTCCGGAATACACACTAATTGGGGCTTCATAATAATCGTAGGAATATGACAGGCGTACGCGTTGAAGCATCTTAAACCCTGCCTGAAGGCTCCAGGATTGCTTTACCCTCCAATCCAGGCCCCACCATATTTTATCCTGATAATCGCAGCGGGCACCAAAATCAAATTCGGAAGGAGAATGAGCAATAACCCGGGCCATGGCATTGGGAATAATATAAATATTATCACCAGCCTGGATGCGGTAACTACCGGTAAAAACAAAATGGCGGTACAACCGACCCGATTCTTTGGCGTTCGGAACATTGGCCAATTCCAATTTCGATTGAATCAACTGGCTAACGGCAGCACCCACCGAAAGTTTTTCGTTTGTCCAGTAAACACCCGCCCCTGCATCAATACCCAATTTTTTATCCTTCCCGCCCAACAACGGATCATTGGGGCCGAGGGCATCTGCGATTTTACTTTTATCAACCGCATATTGCAACCCCCTTACTTCAAGGCCTAAACCTAATTTACTTTTAGCGCCGGTTTTTACATGATAGGAATATCCTAACTGAATACCCGTGCGGCTGGTAGGGCCGGTTTCATCTCGGTATATATAAGCAGAAATTCCGGCATTCAGTTTGTTGAGTGCGAAATCACCAAATAGCATATAGGTAGTTGGGTTTCCTGGAAAGCTTGACCACATATTGCGGTAAGCAAGCCCAACCTTACTTTGTTCTGTAATACCCGCAGCGGCCGGATTATACATGGCATTATGCTGCATGTACTGGCTCATGAAGTGAAGCTGCTGGCTGTATCCAACACCGGTTAAAATCAGCATTAGAAAAAGAAGGTAGAATTTTCTCATTTTCGAAATTTGAAGTGGCTAAAATTACTATTTATTTAACAACCTGCCTCAGGGGCGCTAAAAATATTTATGTTATTCAACGACTTGAAAATTTAGTTGAAGATCTTGCAATCGATGTACTACTTCATCATAATAACTCAATGGTATAGAGGCCTTAACCTTACAAAATAGCTGCATTTCCTGGCCAAAAATTTTCGCACGAACCTGCTTTAATAATTGCATTATTTCGTTTTGACGCAGATATGGGAATTCGATAATAATATTAACAATTACAGGCATTTGCACAATTGGGATAGTTTGCAAAACAAGCGCTGCGGAAGTTTTATAGGCTTTTATTAATCCGGGTATACCCAACTGGGTACCTCCAAAATATCGAACTACAACTACCCCGCAATTTATTATTTTTCGACTATCGATTTGCCCCAGGATAGGCCTTCCAGCCGACCCGGATGGTTCACCATCATCACTCACCCTGAAATCATCCCCTGAAGTACCTATCCGGAAGGCAAAACAATAGTGACTGGCTTTAGGATGATGAGATTTTATCTCCTGCAGTTTCATTTTAAAATCTTCGCGGTTTCCCATAGGAAAGGCAAAAGCAATAAACCGGCTTCCCCGGTCTTTAAATTCCGCAATCCCATCCGAACCAATCGTATCAAAATAGTATGCCTTTACTTCCCTTTCCATCTATTTCCTCAAATTTTGATAAACGTAAATGCGGTCCCGGCCCCACTCTTTCATTGTAAAAGGATCCAATCCCGGCACCGGGGCTGGTACTCCTTTATGTAAATATTTTTCCTGGGAAACGATTTGACGGATTTCATCAAAGCAGCCCAATGAAATAAACTGGTTTATTATGTTAGCCCCTCCCTCCACCAAAAGCGACTGGAGATTTCGCTGATATAGCAGCCCGCATAAATAAGGTAGCAGATTCTCTTCTTCAGGCATCTTTAAAAAAAGCAGGTTACCTTCCTCTTTATCCAGGATGTGGTTGATAATAATGGTGGGCGCAGATTGATTGTATATTTTGGCAGTACGGGGAATGGCTAATTTCCGATCTATAAAAATCCGCACCGGGTTCTTCCCTGTCCAATACCTTACGGTAAGTTCCGGATCATCAACCCGGACCGTATTGGCCCCCACCAGGATGGCTTGCTCTTCACTTCGCCAGCGGTGAACCTGCTGGTCTGTAATAAAACCTGAAATTTTTGTTTGTTCTCCCTTAGCTGAAAGGAATCCGTCTGCCGATTCAGCCCATTTTAAAATGATGAAGGGCCGTTTATGTTGATGAAAGAAGAAAAACCGCCGGTTTAAGAATTTACACTCCTTCTCCAGCACCGGAATTGTTACTTCCACCCCTGCATTTTGTAATTGCTTTACTCCCGCCCCATTTACCTCGTTAAAGGGATCTATACATCCGATAACCACCCTGGGGATCTTATGCATAAGAATTAATTGGGTGCAAGGCGGGGTCTTTCCATAATGCGCACAAGGTTCGAGGGAAACATACAAAGTAGCATGGGCTAACAGGTGCTTCCTTTCGGATGGAACATTTTGAATGGCCTCCACTTCGGCATGCGGGCCTCCAAATTGCCGGTGATAGCCCTCCCCTATTATCTCTCCCTCATGCACAATCACGGCACCCACCAGGGGGTTGGGAGCCACATTACCCAATCCCTCCACCGCCAGTTGAAGGCAGCGTTGCATATAACATTCATGCTCCTGCATACTGTAAAAATAGCGATGCAAAAATAAACTTAAGTTTGCCCCCTGTTATTAAAAAAGGCATATCGGAATTTTTTGGATGCTTTAAGCAACTTGTATTCGCCAGGTGAAGCCGAGGCCATCACCAGGATGTTGTTTCACTTTTACGGGGGTGGAGATAAATCCGATTTCATCCGGAACCCTCAACAAGAGATTTCCCCCGGGGTACAAAAAAAATTAAATGAGGCGCTTATTAAATTAATGGAGCATGAGCCGGTTCAATATATTATGGGAGAAGTGGATTTTTGCGGATTAAAATTTTCGGTTACCGAAGCGGCCCTTATCCCAAGGCCCGAAACAGAGGAACTGACCTGGAAAATCATCCAGTCCTTTTCGCTGGAAGAAACTAAAAGAGTTTTGGATATCGGAACAGGAACCGGTTGCATCCCAATCAGCGTCAAACACCACAGGCCTAATACCCTGGTATATGCCATCGACAAAAGCGAGCAGGCTTTATCGTTAGCAAAAGAAAATGCACACCGGTTGAATTTGGAAGTTTCTTTCCGGGAGATGGATTTTCTTTTGGAAGAAAATTGGAAATCTTTAGGGCGTTTCGATTTCATCACCAGCAACCCACCTTATATCGCCCGATCCGAAGAGGCGGTGCTGGATGATAATGTGGTACGGTACGAACCTCATTTGGCGTTATTTGTTCCGGATGATGACCCGCTCCTGTTCTATAGGAAAATTGCTCTTTTTGCCGGCCATCACCTATCAGAAAGCGGAGTTATCTGGCTGGAAATAAACAGTGCCCTGGCAAAAGAAACCAGGCAGGTATTTTCGACTGAAAAATTTACGAGCGAATTGCTGAAAGACAGCTTTGACAATTACCGGTTCCTTCGGGTTACTCATCGCTCCCTGTAACAGTAGCCGATGTGGTAGCTCCTAATTTTCGGGCGGCCTTCATCACCTTTACTACTTCGCCCCATTCCGTAGTGGCATCGGCATTTATTACCACGGCGGGTTTGATGCTGTCTCCTTCGTTGATATATTTTCTTAGTTCGGGGAGCAGGGAGTCGGCTGCAATTTTACGAGAACCCACATAAAATTGTTTTTGTTTATCCACACTAACCACCACACTTTGTTTTTGTTTGGTATCGCTTTTTGCTTTGGGTACACTCATCTTAATCACATTCGGATTGGCAAGGGTGGAAATCATCAGGAAGAACATCAGCAGGATGAACAGGATATCATTGAGCGGACCTGTATCCACTTCCCCATGCGATTCCCTGAATTGTGCTTTTCTCAAATTCATATTTAGCGTGTAGGTTCCTGTAATACATCAATAAATTCACTGCTTGCGGCTTCCATCCGGTTGGCAGTACGGTTGATCTGGCTGTCCAGGTAACTGTATCCGAGATATGCCAACATCCCAATTATGAGCCCCGTAGCAGAGGTAATCAGTTTAATATACATCGCATCGGCTATTTGGCTGATGGATGGGTTGCTGATGGTTGCAAACTCTTTTAATAATATTACCAGACCCACTATGGTTCCAACGAATCCAAATAAAGGAGCAATGCGCGCAATTACCTGAAGAATGGCCAGGTTCTTTTCCATTTTATACATCTCCAGTTTACCCACGATACCCATGCTGTTTTCGATGGCATCAATAGGTTTGCCGATTCGTTGAATTCCTTTATCAATCATACGGGCAACAGGATTATTGGTATTTTTAGCGAGGCTCCTTGCAGCAGTAATATTACCACTGGTGATATGATCGCGGATAATGCTCATGAAATTATCATCCATCTTAGATGCCTTGCGAACTACCAGCAGCCTTTCAATGAAAAAGTAAACAGCCAGCGCAAATAATATTCCCAAAGGAATCATCAGTGGGCCTCCCTTGGTTAACAGGCTCCAAACAGATTCAACTTTAGCCGTCCCTGCTGCTGCATTCACTGCGGCAGCGCTGTCTATCTGTAAAATAATGTCAAACATGTAATCTCAATTTGCGAAATGATTATTAAAATATTTGCAGCAATGGAGTTGCAATAAAGAAAACAAAAACCGCAACTCCGCTTAAGGTTCTGTTAATCTTGAAAATTCTATTCCCTGTTTGCCCCCTCCGGAGAAAAAGCTGGGATGCATACACTCCAGTATTCGCAAGGTTCTTGAAAGGGATTACTGTATCTGACCCTGCTCCCTTTTTTAACGAGTATGCTTTGGCCTTCGGTTAAAATAATTTCAACTCCATCCACCTCCAGGCATTTTTTTCCCTTGTTTACCAGGGTAAATTCATCAAACAACGGATTTTGATGAGGTTCACTCCATCCCGGTGGTGCCACCATGCGGGCAATACTCAGGTTGCCGCCATCGTTGGATAATTTCCCAAAATGTTCTTCAATAATTTTATGATCTCCGGTTGGGATCCGCACCGGTTTATCCTGCTTTATGAATGTCATCTTTTATTCTGCATGCAGTTGCTGCATACTCATCAGTTGTTTAATGGTTTTCTCCATCCCGTCGCTGCTTCCATCCAGGAATATCACATTCCCTTTTCCAAATTCAGCAAAATTTTTGATTGCCTCCACCCACATGCTAAAGAGGATCACATTGGTATCCAGGTTGGCCTGTTTCATTTCAGTTGCTGCCATGGTCATCCCCTTTGCCACTTCTTCCCTAAACAAGGCAACCCCCTGCCCGCGCAACTGTGCAGCCTGCCGTTCGGCCTCGGCTGCAATTTTAATGGCATTCCCTTCTGCTTCGGCAGTTTTTGTTTTGGTGATGAGTAGTGCCTGCCCTTCATTTTCGGCAGCGGCTTTCAGGTTATTACTTGCCACCACCTTGCTCATACTCGTCATAATCACTTCATCAAATGTGATATCATTAATCTGGAGGTCTTGCAAATGGTATCCCCATTCTTCCAGACTCAAATCCACATGCTCTTTTACAAATTCTACAATATCCCTTCTTAAGCCGAGGATTTCGGATTGCCTGCGGGTGGCAACAAAGGCCCTGATGTTTCCTTCGATGGTACGCACCAGTGCCTGCATCAGGTCTTTATCGCTGATGAATTTAAATGCCACTTTTTGAATCGTATCTTCATGTTCATTCTGTACAGAATAAAGAAGCATCGATTTAAAATATACATTGGCCTGATCGATGGTAACGGCCTGAAATTCCAATTCAACAGAGCGGTTCTGGATACTTACTCTCTTATAAATTTGTTCCAGAAGTGGAATTTTAAAATTAAGTCCCGGCCTCAGGATACGCTGGTATTTACCAAACATGGTTACCACCCCAATATACCCCTGGTTAATGGTCACAAAACTTCCAACAAATACAATTAATAAAATGACCAGCCACCAATAATCTCTGATATATTCCATGATTACAAAATTTTCGGAAAGATAAGTTTATTTCTCCTTAGCCTTCGCTTCGCTCTTCCCAGATGGCAGCCAGGTGTATCAGGGTTTGGGTGGCTTTCACCATATCATCAATTCCTATCCATTCCAGTTTGCTGTGGATGTTTTGCATACCGGTAAAAATATTGGGACAGGGCAGGCCCATATAACTAAGCCTGCTTCCATCTGTTCCACCCCGGATACTTTCTGTTTTTACCTTCATTCCTGCGCGTTCGATGGCTTCTTTGGCATTCGCTACCACCTGGGGGTATTGATCCAGGACCATTTTCATATTCCTGTATTGTTCCTGTTGTGTATATTCCAGGCTTGAACCGGGATACTTTTTCACCACTGCCTCCGCATGTTGTTTTAGCCGGAGGTGATGATCTGCCAATCTGGAAGTATCAAAATCGCGCACAATAAAGGAAGCGCTGGCCCTTTCTGCAATTCCGCCTACCGATACCGGGTGCACAAATCCCTCCATTTTCTCCGTTGTTTCGGGGCTCCATTCATTTTTTGGAAGGGTAGCTAAAATTTCACCCACAATTTTTATGGCATTTACCAATTTATTCTTAGCATATCCGGGATGAGCAATTACGCCATTTACAATAATAGTGGCGGCATCGGCCGAAAAAGTTTCGTCTTCGAGGTAACCTTCTTCACCACCATCAAGCGTATAACCAAAGTCGGCAGCCACTTTTTTCATGTCTATTTTGGCGGTCCCTTTTCCCACTTCCTCATCCGGTGTAAATACGATCCGGATATCTCCATGTTTTACGCCCGGGTGTTCCACCAGAAACCGGGCGAACTGCATGATGATGGCAACGCCCGATTTATCATCTGCTCCAAGCAATGTTTTCCCACTGGCCGTAATAATATCCTTTCCCAAATGATTTTTAAGATAGGGAGAATTGGAAAGGGAAAGCACCTGGGCTGTATCATCGGGGAGAATAATATCCTTCCCGTCGAAATTCTGATGCAAAATGGGTTTCACATTTGTTCCGCTGCAATCGGGGGCCGTATCAACATGGCTGCAATAACAAATAACCGGTACTTTTTTAGCCGTGTTTGCCGGAATGCTGGCATAAACATAACCGAACTCATCGGTCTCTACCTGAGTAAGACCAAAACCACGAAGTTCATCAGCCAGTAATTTAGAAAGGTCCTTTTGCTTTTCGGTGGTCGGAAATCGATCACTCTCCGGGTCGCTCTGGGTATCAATAGCAACATAGCGCATGAATCTGGAAGCCAGGTCACTTTTATCAATATCAAACCGCATAACAATAAAGTTTTTGCTGTAAAATTAAAAAAGCAGCGCGAGGGCTGCTTTACTATTCCTATTACAAAATTATTTCTACAAGTTCTATATCAAATATCAATTCTTTGCCAGCCAGGAAATGGTTGGCATCCAGCACCACCACATCGGGTTTCACTTCCAATACCACAACCGGAAAAGGTTGGCCCTGCTGGTTACTGAGGGTAAGTTGCATTCCCGGTTCCAGTTTCATATCAGCAGGAACATTTTCTGCCGGAAAATGGATGATGGCATCATCGGAGCGCTCGCCATAGCCATCGGCAGGTGCAATATTGATGGTTTTTTTATCGCCCACCTTCATACCCGGAACAGCGGCATCAAAGCCCTTTATCATTTGGCCGGCACCCACGGTGAACTCTAATGGTTCACGGCCTGTGGAAGAATCAAATTGTTCTCCGGAACTAAGTTTACCGGTATAATGCACCTTTACGGTGTCGCCACTTTTAGCTGTTGACATATTTTATTTTTTTACCGTAGATACCCGGTAGTGATGAAAGGGCACAAAGTAAATGATAAATGTCTGAAAGGAATGAAAAGATTTATGCAACTTCGTTTCATGAGGATATTCATTTTTTTAGGGGTATTATTATGGGGTGTGTCTTCTTGCGCCCATTCTCAAAAAATAGCTCAAAATACCCGGGTAATCCCCGGGGCGGAACGCACGGAAGTCTATTTTCCTCTGCTTCAAAATAAACGGGTGGCCGTGTTTGCCAATCAAACCAGTCTTGTTGCATCCAGCCATCTGGTCGATACCCTATTGCATAGTGGGATCCGGGTGGTAAAAATCTTTGGCCCCGAGCATGGTTTTAGGGGAAATGCAGATGCAGGAGAAGAGGTCTCGAACAGCCGTGACAAAAAAACCGGATTGCCCATAATCAGCCTGTACGGAGATCACAAAAAACCTTCGATTTCTGATTTATCGGATGTAGACGTGGTATTATTTGATATTCAGGATGTGGGGGTTCGATTTTATACCTATATCTCTTCCCTTCAATACCTGATGGAAGCCTGCATTGAGCAGCATAAGCCATTGCTCATTCTCGACAGGCCTAACCCAAATGGATTTTATGTAGATGGACCGGTATTAGATACCGCCTTCCGGAGTTTTATCGGGATGCAACCTATTCCCATCGTTTATGGCATGACGATAGGAGAATATTCCCTGATGCTTACCGGAGAAAACTGGCTTTCTGAAAAAGCCAATATCATTAATGCCTATAATGTAAGTACCAAACCCACTGCCGATACTCCCTTTCATGTAATGGTGTTGAAATGCAAAAATTATAACCATACAACAAAATACCGACTTCCCATTCCTCCTTCTCCCAATCTGAAGGACATGAAAAGCATTTACCTCTACCCCTCTACCTGCTTTTTTGAAGGCACGGTACTAAGCGAAGGCCGGGGAACCAGCCGCCCCTTCCAGGTGTTTGGCTACCCGGGTTATCCAAAGAATTTGTACAGTTTCACGCCCATGCCCAATGAAGGAGCAAAAACGGGAAAATGGTTTAATCAAAAGTGCTACGGATGGCAAATTGAGGGCACTGAGGAGGAAATTCTGAAACGGCTCCAAGGAAAAATTCAATTGCATTTTTTATTGGAAGCCTACCAATTATTTCCCGTCAAAGACAGTTTTTTCCTGAAAAATGAATTTATCAATAAACTGGCAGGGAGCAGCCTGCTGGCCCTTCAGGTAAAGGAAGGAAAAACAGAATCAGAAATCAAAAAAAGCTGGGAACCGGCCTTGAATGAATTCAAAAAGATCAGGAAAAAATATTTATTGTACGATGATTTCGAATAAGGATGAGCGTGAGAAAAAGTTTTGAAGAATTGAGGATTGTGTTTATGGGCACTCCCGAATTTGCAGTGGCTTCTCTAAAGGCGCTATTGGATGCCGGAGGCCTTGTGGTTGCCGTGGTTACTGCCCCCGATAAACCAGCCGGAAGGGGAATGCAATTAAAGAAGAGCGCCGTTAAAGAATTTGCCGAATCCAGGGGGCTGCCTTTATTACAACCGGCGAAATTGCGGGCGCCGGATTTTATTGAACAATTGAAGGCATTAACCCCAGACATCAATGTAGTAGTGGCCTTTAGGATGCTTCCCGAAGTGGTATGGAGCCTTCCTCCCATGGGCAGCATTAATCTCCATGGATCCCTTTTACCTCAGTACCGCGGTGCGGCACCCATTAACTGGGCCATCATAAATGGTGAAAGCCAAACGGGTGTTACTACGTTCAGGTTAAGCCATCAAATTGATACAGGCGATGTTCTCGATTCCGAAATTATAGATATCCCTTTTATTGAAACTGCTGGAGAATTGCATGACAGGATGATGAATATAGGTGCTGCATTATTAGTAAAAACTTTAAAGGGCGTAGCCAATGGAACCCTGAAGGCCCATCCTCAATCTTTTGAAGGCAACCAAAAGCATGCTCCGAAAATCTTTAGTGCCGATTGTGAGATTAATTGGAACCAGGATGCACGAAATATATTTAACCAAATCCGGGGATTATCGCCCTACCCCGGTGCGTACACTTTTCTGGAAGGGAAAAAATGCAAAATACTATTAGCTGCCTATGAAAGTTTCACAATGGGCGCCGCTCCCGGTTCTTATGAAACCGATAAAAAAACATTTTTAAAATTTGCCTGTTCAAATGGAAGCATTCAGGTACTTCAACTTCAATTGGAAGGAAAGAAAGCAATGCCCGTTTCCGATTTTTTAAGAGGGTACCATTTTAAATAAACCCATTTCGAGACCTGCTCTCCAATACAGCGCCGTTTTAATAATTGATGACACAATCAAAACTGTCGGTAGTAACTCCCAATTCACTGGCTCCTGCATTACTCAATCGCAGCATCATACCCGCATTTTGTTTCAGGTCGGGAATTAGATCGAGCACCCTGGCATAGATGATTTTGTTATTGGATGTATTGATAATTTTCACAATAGCGCCGGCAGGCACTGAATTAGAAAGGCAATAATACTTTCCATCCTCCCAACCGCTTGTACTTTTAAAAATCCCGGATTGTCCCTTTTCCTCAATTACATCGCGGTTATTTATTTGTTGGTTATAAATAGTTTTAAAATTAGATACTGTTCCTTCCGATTTTATCACCCTCACCGACATTGGATTGGGGGATTCAGGAGATTTTATTTCCTTAGAGACGGTTTCTTTCGCTGGTTCTTCCTTTTTAGAAATGAGAGCGGGCGATTTTTCAGGTGCTGACACCACGGGTTCAGGTTTATTATTTTCCACTTCCTCAACTGCTACCTTCTCCGGAATAGCAGATGGGTTATTGCTATATCCTACAATCAGGTTCATGCCTTCATTTAATCCATCTCCGGTAAGATTATTCCATTTTCGAATATCCTCGATTGAAATCTCAGGATACATCTTGCTTATCCGGTAAAGAGTTTCCTTTTTTTCTACCTTATGATACATGGGATACTTCCCCTTTTCGGAGGGTTTTGTTACCGCCACAGGAGCGGGAGTCTGCTTGGTATTGTTATCCTTTTTCACGGGAGCGGCGCCGGTTTCCTGAGCAGGAGGCAAGGGCTCCATATGGGTTTTGGTGGGAATTTTTATGATCTGCCCGAGTTCCAAACCCTTATTCACCGGTATATTATTAAACGCTGCTAATTCCCGGGGGTGTACATTATATTTTCTGGCCAGGGAGTACAGGGTTTCTTTGGGTTGCACCTTGTGGGTGATTTGCGAATGGGCAAAACCGGGGAGGATAAACAACAGCAGGAAAATAAATTTCATAGCTAAAAATTATCTTGTAAAGGTGTTGCAAATATACGGTTTGCCG
>CAZYKA010000003.1:0-112309 GCA_964647915.1 uncultured Ferruginibacter sp.
CACTTCGCCCCGAAGGGGATTTTAACCTGTTGCACTTATTACTTGAACTTAGGAATCTATTAAAGTGAATGTACAATTGAAATAATCTTTTGTGATCCCCACCAAATTGCTATACGAGAAATAATAAAATTTATTCTACCCCAATCTATTTTCATGCCAAACAAATTGCAGAACTTTATAGTAATATGCCCCTGCAAAAAAATCTTTCACCTCAGCAACTTGCCGTACTAACCGCCGTTGGGTTATCGGTGCCGGTGTCGCTTATTTTCCTTTTCTTTAAACCGGAATGGTGGGTTGTCTTAATTTTATTTGCCCTTATTTTCGCAGGCAGTTACGCCCTCATCTTATTCACCCTCCAAAATTTTATATACCGGAAAATTAAACTGATATATAAATTAATCTACCAAACAAAGGCCACCAAAAGAGAAGAATTCTATTTTAAAAATATTCTCCCTCAAAAAGGAATAGACGAAGTGAGAAAAGACGTGGAAACCTGGGCCGAACAAAAAACGGCAGAAATTGAGCTATTAAGACAAAACGAAAATTTCAGAAAAGAATTTTTACAAAACCTCAGCCACGAATTAAAAACACCGGTATTCGCCGTTCAGGGTTATGTAGACACCCTGCTCAATGGCGCCTTAAACAATCCGGATGTGAATATCCGTTTCTTGAGTAATGCATCCAGGAATATTGAACGATTGGTGAACTTGCTGAATAACCTGGATGAAATTTCAAAACTGGAAATAGGCGAATTGGTACTGGATAAAGAATCCTTTATTGTGCAGGACCTGATCAAAGAAATTTTCGAATCCTTACTCCTAAAAGCAGAGGCAAAAGAAATAAAATGTACTATTAAAAAAGGTTGTGATCAACCCCTTTCCGTATTTGCCGATAAAGAAAAGATCAGGCAGGTAATCATTAACCTGGTTGATAATGCCATTAAATACGGGAAAAATCACAGCACTATCGAAGCCGGGGTTTATTCGGTAGATGGCGAATTGGTATTAATTGAAATTACCGATGAGGGCGAGGGTATCTCGGATGAGCATCTCCCCAGATTATTTGAGCGCTTTTACCGGCCCGATCATACCCGAAGCAGGAAGGTGGGTGGAAGCGGCCTGGGGCTCGCCATCTGCAAACACATTATTGAGGCGCATGGCCAGGCAATTCATGTCCGAAGTGCCATCAATGTGGGATCTACCTTTGGTTTTTCTCTGCCAGTCAAAGCAGAATAACTGCCCCTTCTGCCTCCACCCAACCTCTATGCCTCAAGCATTTTTCCTGCTGATATTTTTTTCAATAGCCGGCAACGGGCTACAGATTTCCATTGTTAAGAAATTATTACCAATTTCAAATAAGCATACCCGGGTGGCGACTGCCTTACTTTTGCAGCAAATTATTTACCATGGTGATGAATTCGGTATTAAAGTTCTTCCTTCCAAGAGATAAAGTATTCTTCCACTTATTTGAGGCGGTGGCAGAGGAACTGGTGAAAATGGGCAACAAGTTGAAGGAAGTGGTAAATGAGCCCGATTTCGAAAACCGCGGAAAGCTGATTAAAGAAATTGAGGACATGGAGCACGTTAATGATGAACTCACCCATCAAATTTTTACGGAGCTTGGAAAAAACTTCATCACACCCTTCGACCGGGAAGACATCCATTACCTCGCCTCATCCTTGGATGATATTGCAGATTATATGTATGCCGCTGCAAAAAAGATTAACTTTTACCATGTAAACCCGAATGATATTGGTATCCAAAAAATGGCCGATTTGATTGCCCTTGGTTGTAAACAGGTTCACAAAGCCGTAACCGAATTGCGGAATATGAAAAACATCCGCCAGATTACAGATGCACTGGTTGCTATTAACAGCATCGAAAACCAGGGTGATGATATTTTTGATATGAGTATTGAACGACTTTTTGCCACCGAACCAGATGCCAAGGAGGTAATTAAGAAAAGAGAAATATACCAGGTACTCGAAATCGTTACGGATAAATGCGAAGACGTCGCCAACGTTATCGAATCCATCATCATTAAGTACGCCTAACTACCTGATCAAACCCGGAAATGACATTTTTAGTTATCATCATCATCCTTGCATTAGTTTTCGATTACATCAATGGTTTTCACGATTCGGCCAATTCCATAGCCACGATCGTTTCTACCAAAGTGCTTACCCCGGCGCAAGCCGTGATGTGGGCCGCTGCCTTCAACTTTGCTGCCTTTTTTATTTTTAAAGATCACGGAGTTGCCAATACCATTGCAAAAACAGTAAAAACGGAAGTAATTTCCGGGCACGATATGCTGGTAGTAATTCTTGCGGGCTTACTTGCGGCCATTTTCTGGAACCTGGTTACCTGGTGGTATGGTATCCCCTCCTCCTCATCGCATACCCTGATTGGTGCATTTTCGGGCGCGGCGGTTGCCTTCGGAGGGCTTAATTCCATTAATCCCGATCCCATCATTAAAACGGCCCTTTTCATTTTCCTTGCACCCATCATAGGGATGCTGATTGCCTTAATCATATCTCTTTGGTTTATTCATGCATTTAGAAAAGGGTTTGTGCCGGTACTGCTTGCTATTGTCGTTTTTATTTTGATTGGGATATTCCTGTATCATAACCTGCAACTGGATGATACAAAATTCAAAACTCACTTTCATAATTATTACCTCCGTGTAATTTTCCACTCTTCCAATTTTAAATGGATATTGCTGGCCCTTATATTAGCCATCATGGCCTGTTTTACCCTTTTCCTTCATAACCTGAATGCGCACAGAGCCAATGTGTGGTTTAAAAGATTGCAATTGGTTTCGTCTGCTGTTTTCAGTATTGGCCATGGAGGAAACGATGCCCAAAAAGTAATGGGGATTATTATGGCCGCACTCATTGCCTACGATCCATCACATTACCAACTAAGCCACATGGTATGGTGGGTGCCACTGGCCTGTTATACCGCCATGGGCCTGGGCACCATGAGCGGAGGATGGAAAATTGTAAAAACAATGGGCACCAAAATAACTAAGGTTACCCCCTTTGAAGGAGTGGCGGCTGAAACAGCCGGAGCTATTACCCTTTTTCTTACCGAATCGTTTAAAATCCCCGTAAGTACCACCCATACCATTACTGGTTCGATCATTGGGGTGGGCGCCACCCGCAGAATTTCGGCAGTTAGGTGGGGGGTTACGGTGAACCTGCTTTGGGCATGGATATTAACCATTCCTGTTAGCGCTGCCATTGCCGCCATTCTATTTTATATCCTTCACTTTTTTCTTTAAGGGTTTATATCCGGGCTTACCCTCTTTTTTGTTTCTTTGCAAACATCTTTAGGGATTGAACTGATTTGAACCATCTCATGAAAAAAATTCTGGTTACAGGAGGAAGCGGTTATATCGGGTCGCACACCATCATCGACCTTTTACAAAATGGGTTTGAGGTTATTTCTGCCGATAATTTTAGCCGCAGTTCTCCTGATATTTTAATCGGTATAGAAAAAGCCACCGGCGTTAAGGTGAAAAATTATGCCATCGACCTTTGCAACTTTGATGATACCCATGCGGTATTCCAGGAAAATGCAGATCTCGCCGGGATCATTCACTTTGCCGCTTTTAAAGCAGTGGGCGAATCGGTAGAAACCCCATTACTTTATTTTGAGAATAACCTGGTTAGCCTGCTTAATATTTTAAAATGCGCCGGCGAATTCAAAGTGCCCCATTTTGTATTTTCCTCTTCCTGTACAGTATATGGCAATCCAAAAGAAATTCCGGTAACGGAAAATTCTCCGTTTGAAGCAGCAGAATCAAGTTATGGCTATACCAAGCAAATGGGAGAAAACATAGTAACAGAGAGTTATAGAACGCTGGGATTAAAAGCCTCCTTATTACGGTATTTCAACCCGGTTGGGGCACATCCTTCAATTGAGATTGGAGAAATTCCTATTGGAAAGCCTGCCAACCTGGTGCCCGCTATTACGCAAACCGCTATTGGGAAATTTCCCGAAATGAAAGTGCATGGAATCGATTACCCCACCCGGGATGGAAGTTGCATACGGGATTACATCCATGTGTCGGATATTGCTCATGCTCATACCCTGGCCTTAAAACACCTCATGCAAGTAAATAAGAAAACAGTTTGTGAAGTTTTTAATCTGGGCAGTGGTACCGGCTATACAGTTCTGGAAGTTATTGCGGCATTTGAAAGAGTAAGCGGCCAAAATCTAAATTATTCCATTGGACCCCGTCGAAAGGGAGATGTGATAGCGATATTTGCAAATAATAATAAAGCAAAAAACATTTTAGGCTGGAATCCTGTTTTCAACTTAGACGATATGATGGCTACTGCCTGGAGATGGGAACTGAAGCGTCGGGAATTAGAAAACAAAGATTAAAAAGGTAAAATTTAATTAATTATCATTCAACCATAAATAATGAATAAACTGGCAGATATCAAGGTAACTGGAAAGAAGGATACCCGGAGTGGTTTTGGCGATGGAATTCTTGAAGCGGCAAAATCGAATAATCAAATTGTGGCATTAACCGCAGACTTGGCCGGATCGATGAAATTACACGAGTTCATGAATGAATTCCCCGAAAGATTTATCCAATGCGGTATTGCCGAAGCCAATATGATGGGCATTGCGGCCGGCTTAACCATCGGCGGGAAGATTCCCTATACAGCTACCTTCGCCAATTTCAGTACAGGGCGGGTATACGATCAAATTCGCCAAAGCATTGCTTACAGCGGAAAAAATGTAAAAATTTGTGCCTCTCATGCCGGATTAACCCTTGGGGAAGACGGGGCTACCCACCAGATTTTAGAGGATATAGGATTAATGAAAATGTTACCGGGCTTAACGGTAGTGGTTCCCTGCGATTATGCCCAAACAAAAGCTGCCACCAAAGCCATTGCAGATTTTGAAGGACCTGTTTACCTGCGCTTTGGCCGCCCCGTATGGCCAATTTTTACACAGGAATCAGATTTTGTATTGGGGCAGGCACAACATTTCTCCGAAGGAAAAGATGTTTCCATATTTGCCTGCGGGCACATGGTTTGGAAAGCCATTGAAGCCGGAAAAACCTTGTTGGAAAAAGGGATTGAAGCAGAAATCATCAATATTCACACCATCAAGCCACTCGATGAAAAAGCCGTATTGGCATCCATAAAGAAAACAGGCTGTGTGGTTACTGCCGAAGAGCATAATTATATTGGCGGATTGGGCGATTCCATTGCATCTGTGGCATCCAGAGAATGGCCGGTACCCATCGAATATGTGGGGGTTAAAGACTCCTTTGGTGAAAGTGGAAAGCCAAACGACCTGCTGGTTAAATACGGATTGGATGCCGAACATATTGTGGCAGCAGCCGTAAAAGTGATGGCCAGGAAAAAATAAGCCATATCTTAACTTAAACTTTTGTGAACAAAACCAATCTTTTGCGATTGGTTTTATTATTTTAGAGCAACTCTATACCACCTGAGATGGCAATACAACTTGATGACAAGGAGCTGTTGGATCAGTTTCGTTCCGAGCAAACCAAAGAACAGGCGTTTACCAAAATTATTCAGAAATACCAGGAACGACTCTACTGGCATATCCGCAGGATGGTAATTGGCCATGAAGATGCCAATGATGTTTTGCAAAATATGTTTATCAAAGTTTGGAAAAACTTACACAATTTTAGGGAGGACAGCCAATTGTTCACCTGGTTATACCGCATTGCCACCAACGAAAGCCTTACCTACCTCCAACAACAGAAAAAAAGAATGGCCTACTCCTTGAGCGATGACGAAAGCCCATTGATAAATAAAATAAAGGCCGATGAGCACTTTGATAGCCAGCGACTTGAGTGGAAACTTCAACTTGCCATACAAAAGCTTCCTGAAAAACAAAGAACCGTTTTTAACCTCCGATATTTTGAAGAAATGCCGTATGAAGAAATGAGCCGGGTACTGGAAACCAGCGAAGGCGCCTTAAAAGCCAGCTACCACCATGCAGTTAAGAAAATTGAGGAGTTTATTAAAAATCGTTAAACTTTTTGGCCTTAAATTAGTCTGAAAGCCGCATTATGAAACAAAATCCGGAAATAGAACAGGAGTTACGGGAACTGGATTCATTCCTTGCGGGTTTGGATGTAACACACCCCTTCCGTGTTCCTTCCGGTTATTTCAACACAGTTGCCCATGATGTATTACTCTCCGTTTCTCCGCGAGAGTTGAAAACAGAAGGTTCAGTTCCGGCTGGTTATTTTGACGGATTGGCTTCTCAGATTCTCGATAGGATTCAGGAAGAAGAATTTTCTTCCCCCTCCGAAATCCTTCCGCCTGTTTTAATGAGCCTCCCAAAAATCGCCCCCTTTTCAATTCCTCCAGGATATTTTGAATACCTGCCCGGAATTATCCAAAACAGGATTAAAGAAGAAGAAGGGATACAATTCCTTTCCCCTGATCTTCTTTCCGTAAAATTCAATAACCCATATTCCTTACCTGCCAATTATTTCATTCAATTTTCTGATACGGTTATACAGAAAATAGAAAAGAATAATACTCCGGTTAGAAGGATGGCCCCAGGCCGTTCCATTTTTAAATATGCAGCGGCGGCGGTGATTACGGGGTTATTGGGATTGGCCCTTTTCTCTAATTATGGCAACAAAAAATACAGCAACAACAACACCGCATCCATAAATGATGCCACCATGAAAACGGCACAGTCTATTATACAAAAGGGAAATTTCGATGCAGTACTCTCTTCTCTCAGCGATCAGGATATTGTCAGCTATTTGAATGCCAGTGGGGAGGATGTAAATGCAGCACTTGTAGCCTCTGTTGCGGCTTCCAATAAATTACCCGATCAGATGGAGTATATTTTGGATGACCATACCCTCAACAGGGTATTGGACGGAGTGATAAAAGATAATGCTTATTCAAACTAATTTTGTTTTCATGAAATACTTATTCCTTGTTGCCTTTCTATTCACCGGCATATCTTTTTCGCAAGCGCAGGATAATGAGAATCCGGCAAAAAGAGAACAACGCATCCAGGCACTATATGTGGCTTATATAACTGAACAATTAAATCTCACAGAATCGGAAGCACAAAAATTCTGGCCCCTGCAAAAGCAATACGATAATGAAATAAAGGCAGTAAATCCCAACCTGGGAGAGCTTGACAGGCAACAGGCAATTTTGGATGTAAAAAAAAGATATCAGGATCGATTTATTAAAATATTAGGCAATGCCCGAACTGATGATTTCTTTAAAAAAGATGTGGAGTTCAGAAAAAAATTAATTGAACAGTTACGAAAAATAAGGCAGGAAAGACAAAACGAACGAAGGCAAAACCGGAACCATTAAATTCGTTATTTAACCCCTGAATCCACAGGGGTTTTTTCATATAAAAAAACAAAATTTCCACTTGTTAAAATTCTGACAGGTTCTGTCAAAAATAAAATCAGGTATAAACATAAATTGTTTAGCTTCCAGGGAATCCCCACCCGGATGATCGCATTTTTTGCACGGATGAGTTGGGTATATTACGAATTCTTTATGCTTCAACGCTAATTCTAAATCCATAATTTATTTCTGTCTTCCTATTCGGATTTCCGGAACAGTACACCTCACCGAATACTTTTTGAAACTATTAAAAATGACATTTCAAAAAAAAATTCCGGATATATTTTTTTTTAATATAACTTTGATGCAGGTGTTTTTCATAGGTTAGCAACGGCCAGCTCTTTTTAGGGCAGGCCTCATTTTTTTTGGGGATACCCGAAATATTTAGGATGAAAAAATATGGGATGGATACTTAATATCATGATAAAACAGGAAGGTCCAATTTCCGGCAATTCCCTGCTCCTTCCATTTCGTTCTAAGCTGCATGCTTTTCCTTCCATCAAAATCGTACTTTGCCACAAACCTGTTTTTCATTTGCTGTAACTGGGGGGCTACATCACCTCCAAAGAAAAATACCTGGTCATCTTCAATAAGTTTAAATGCGATATGCTCGGGGCTGTGTGCCCCTGTATGCTCAAAAAAGATTCCGCTTTCGAATTCTCCGGCCGGTCCATTCAAATAGTGAAGGTGAGGATGATTCCTGATATGTGAATATTGTGAAGGAAAATAAGAGGAACTTTTACCACTGGTGGCAAGTTGCATTTCCTTCTCATAAATGCAATACCTGGCATTATTAAAAGTGGGTTGCGTACTGCCGTCTTCAATTATATACTCTATACCACCCGCATGGTCTTTATGAAGATGGCTCAACAAAACAAGCGTAACATCGGAAGGTTTAAACCCATGTTGCAATATATTATGATGTAATTGCAATTGCCCGTTCCCCATTTTAAACCCCAACCCGGTATCCAGTAAAACAAGTTCATTTTTCATCCTTACCAGGAATGGCTGAACCTCAACAAGTAAACTTCCTGTGGGCCTGCTTAGCAAATCATCTGTTTCCTTATTAAAGGGAATAAACTCTTTGGTTCTATCAACCGTAAAACTTCCTTCGCTAAGAGGAAAAATATCCATAGGTAAAAATGTTTAACGTAATACCATTTGTCTGTCGCTATCCAATTTAATCAGAATAAAAATCAGGATGGTGAAAGTAAGCAGGGAAGATCCTCCATAACTCATTAAGGGAAGCGTAATTCCGATAACAGGAGCCAGGCCAATCGTCATACAAATATTTATGGCTACGTGAAAAAAGATGATACCTACCACAGAATAAGCATACACCCGCGAAAAAGTGCTTCGCTGTCTTTCTGCAATGAAAACCATCCTGAGCATCATTCCAAAATACAGCAGCATCAAAAATACAGATCCTACAAATCCAAAGTTTTCGCCCACGGAAGTAAAAATAAAATCGGTATGTTGTTCGGGTACAAAATCGCCCTGGGTTTGGGTTCCCTTCAAAAAACCTTTTCCCAAAACGCCGCCCGAACCAATGGCAATCTTAGATTGCTTTACGTTATAATTTTCGAGTTTCTTCGGTTTTTTTGATGGATCGGTGGCCGAGTTAAGATTGGCGGTGCTATCGCTTACAAAGGGGTTATCCCGGCCTACCAGACTAAAAATTCGATCGGCCTGGTACTTTTGAAATACATGCTTAAACATAAAGGGCACAACAAACCCTACAAAGGATACTGCCAATAACCACAAACCAACAATCAGCATCAGCCAACCCTTGTCCTTTTTTATTTTTCTTCTCGAGAAATAAATGATCAGCCCTGCTAAAATACTCATGGCAATAATCAGACTGGAAGCGGGGAAAAGCAGTGTAACCACCAATAATACGCCCAAGGATGCCCCTGCAATCAGGTATCCCGGAGGGAGCCCCTCGCGGTACATCGGAATTAAAAAGGAGAAATATACCAGCGCCAAACCGGTTTCATTTTGAAGAATGGAAAATACAGCCGGTAAAAAACAAATCCCTGCCGCAATCAACTGCGACTGGGGTTTCGAAAAATCGGTTTCACTTCGGGAAAGATATTTTGCAAGGGCGAGGGCGGTAAATATTTTACATAACTCTACCGGTTGGAGGTTCATAAACCCCAATGGGATCCAGCTATGGGAGCCGTTTACATTTTTACCAACTACAAAGGTGGCCAACATGAGAACAACTCCGAAAATGTATAATAAATTAGGTGTAGCAGTAAAAAATTTACTGTCCATCAACAAAATAAAAACCGCAAGTACAATACTAAGTCCAAAAAAAATCAATTGTTTACTATAATTCTTTTTAAACTCAAACAGGCTTTTTAAAACATCATCATCTGCTTTAAACTCCACAGAAAAAATACAAACCAGGCCAAAAACAACCAGCATAACATAGAGCCAAATCAGGATCCAGTCTTTGCCTTTCGCGATGGTGGTATTTACCGGTTGGTTCATGAGGTTACTAAAGTATTAATTCCGTGGAATGGAGTCGTGTAATGCTACCCTCTTTCTGCTCTCCGGTAAAATGGCCTGCTGCTGTGAGGCCGCAGAATCTTTTGCAGGTTCTGGTGGAGCCGGCTTAACGGGTTTCTTTTCTTCTTTCAGGTTATCGATAATTTCTGTCGGGTCTTCATTTTCGATACCTACCGAATCCCGCAATATTTTAATGTATCCTTTTGCCAGCAAATAGGCGGTATCTCTGCGGTGCATCAACGAATCCTGTGTCTTCATCATAGCCAGAATCCGCGGGGGCATCAGGTTTAGATTTGAATAATAATCCAACCTCTCCAGCCTCTTTTTGTCGGTAATAGAATCTTTTAAATATTTCTCCAGCATAAAGCCTACGATGGGGGCAGCATAAGTGCCTCCAAACCGGCCACTATTTTCCACTACGCACATGATGGCGATTCTCGGGTTCTCCCGGGGTGCGAATCCGCAAAAGAAAGCGTGGTTAGGTTGTTTCACACCCCGGTAATAATTTTCCACGGTTCCGGTTTTCCCGCATATAGCAATGCCCGGCACTTTAGCCCCCATACCGGTACCCCGGTCAACCACTCCCTGCATACCATCATGCACGGCTTCAAAAATACTGTCGGGGATATCGATGGTGTTTATCTGTTTCTTAAACTTATCGAGCATGTGAAATTTATCACCCCCTTCAATGGAATCAACAATATGAGGAATATGGTACCATCCCTTATTGGCGATGTAGGCCATTTCGTTTGCTACCTGGATGGGAGTAACATCCACTTCTCCCTGGCCGATGCTTACCGACCGGAAACTGCAGAAATTCCAATGGCCTTTTCCAAACACTTTATCGTAGGTTGCGGGGGTGGGTATATTTCCTTTTTTTTCGGAAGGTACATCAACTCCCAGCCGATGTCCTAACCCGAACGCATACATGTATTTATCCCAGACCCGGAGACTGCTGTCTACATTCGGGTAAATGGGATTATTAATTACCCTTTGCATCACATTGGCAAAATAGGTGTTATCGGAAACAGTAATGGCATGCCTCAAATCAAAAGTCCCGATATCCAAACAACGCATCGGTTTACCGCAGCCATAAAATGCGCCGCCGCAACTAAAGCGAGTTTCGGTGGTAATCACCCCTTCGTGCAACCCAATGAGCGCCTGAAGCGTTTTAAATGTGGATCCCGGAGAATAGGTAGCACTTACCGAACGATTTAGCAAGGGCAGTGAAGGATCCAGTAAGAGTTGTGAAATATGCCGTTTACGGTCTGAGCCGGTGAGAAAGCTAGGTTTATAGGTAGGGCTGCTTACCATGCACAGGATGCCTCCGGTGCGGGGATCTACTGCTACAATTGACCCCAATTTATTCTGCATTAGTTTTTCACCTAAGGCTTGCAGCTCGATATCAATGGAGGTAAACATATTTTGTCCTGCAATAGCTGCGGTATCATATACTCCTCCTTCCAATCTTGCGGTAAGCCGGTTTTTATTATCCCTTTTCCAATATTCAATACCCCGCTGCCCCATTAAAACCTTTTCGTAGGTTCTTTCTATTCCTGTTTTCCCTGCATAGTCGCCAATTAAATAGCCTTCTCCCTCGTGCTGTTTTAAGAAATTAGAATCCACTTCGGATAAATATCCCAGGATATTTCCTCCTGCATCGTACGGATAATCGCGAATTGGGCGTTCCTGCAGGTAATATCCAGGCGCAAAACGGTACATATTTTCATTGATCATAGCCATTTTCTCTTCCGTAAGCAAGGCCTCAAAAACGGAGGGACGGTAGCTTCTGTTTTTTATAATGGCGGTAATAATGCGTTTATGAAATTCTGCAGAATCGATATTCAGGATTTTACACAACAAGGCCGTGTCTGAACCCTTTATTTTTCCGGGAATAACCATTAAGTCGTAAATGGTGGTGTTCTGAAGGATGGGTTTCTGGTTACGATCGAAAACAATCCCTCTGTCTGGATATATAACCTTTCTGAAAATACCCTGGTCTTCGGCAAGGATTTTATACTTACTGGTTACAACCTGAAGTGTAAAAAGCCGGACTACAATAATCAGGAACATCCCCACTAAAATGAGGCGAACCACGTTCTTCCTCGATTGATTAAATACAGGCACAGAATGGGGGTTTAGAAAAGAGAGGTTTCAGCATGTAAATTTACTTATCGTAACTACAAAATCCCAATTGAAGTTCTGTTAGGCTGTATTAGTACGAAATTTTTGTTTTCTGTTTACAACCAATTCAGCCAGTAAAATTAATGCAAGAGTGACAAGGGTAGACAGCACTGTTTTTGAAATAAAATACCAGGCATCACCAAATTGCCAGGCTTCCAACAGAAATAACCAGGCATTATGCAGGAGTGATAATATTCCGGCATAAATGCTGTAAGGAAGAAGGCCGCCCATACTTTTAACGGAGGGCTCATCGTAATTGGCCTCCCCGTCCTCCTGCGAAATGAGTAAATTGATAATAAAGGGCCGGAGGTAGGCAATCAACACACAGGCGGCCATATGAAAACCGGGATGATGGCGAAAACTATCGATTGCAAAACCCAGGCAGGCGGCCAAAATCATCAGGAGGGTCCGGTTAATCCGAAAGGGTAGCCATAGGATAAATAAAAAATATATATAGGGGGTTATCATCTGATGCAATCGGATATGATCAAGCACCAGGGCCTGTATTAGAACAAGCAAGACAAAACGAATAATATTTTTTGGAATGGTGGCCATTATTATTAATGAGACTTTTTTAAACTATCGAGCAGCCGGTCAACAGAAATCTGCTGGGCATTATCAATAGCATAACCATAATTCAAGTTGTTGAAATCGGCAAAGGACCTTATTTTAATCAGAAAATTATTGGTGCTCTTTTCTGAGAAGATTTCTTCCACCCTTCCAATAAGAAGTCCGGCCGGGAAACTGGTACTAAAACCACTGGTAATCACGGTATCTCCCACTACCACTTTGGCACTCTTGGGAACGTTACTCATGTTGAGGATATTGGGTGTTTGTCCGTTCCAGCTAATCGTCCCGGTTTCCCCCGTTCGTTTTAATTTTCCGCTGAGTCTGGTATCCTTGTGAAGGAGCGACATGACCACCGCATAATCGTTGGATACGGATGTAATGATACCCATTACGGCATTTCCGGGGGTTATGATTCCCATTCCCACCCTTAGCCCTTTGGCACTTCCGCTTGAGAGAATAATAAAATTATTAGGCTGTGCCACTGAGTTTGCCACCACCTTAACGGTGCGGTACGTAAACTTACGGTACTTCGTAAGCGAATCTATCCGAAGGGTATCAATAACCGCGTTGGGGATAGAATCGGGTATTTCAAAATCCTGCCTCAGTTTGTTGTACAGCATTTCATTAGCATTGGCAAGAGAATCGTTTATGCGTTTGAGTTTGAAATACCTGGAGAAATTATTGAATTGTTTATTTACCTGGCCCGTAACCTGGTTTGCCGTTTCACCAAAAACGGCCTCATGATATTTACTGTAATGAACAATTAAATAGATGGCAAAGCCCTGTAATAATAAACAGAACAGCAGGTTAAAATGGCGGCTGATAAAAAGAAAAATATTTCGCACCGGCTGTAAAAATTTAGATACGTGGCCAGGGATGGCAACACCGAAATTACCGCATTACAAAAGGATAGCGGTCGTAATGTTTCAAGGCAATTCCGGTTCCGCGTACAACGGATTTCAGCGGATCGTCTGCCACATGAACGGGTAGTTTAATTTTTGCGGCAAACCGCTTATCCAGGCCACGAAGCAGGGCTCCTCCTCCGGTGATATATAACCCACGGCGATAGATATCCGAAGCCAGTTCGGGAGGGGTGGTTTCCAGTGCCCTCAGGATGGCTTCCTCAATTTTGAAAATGCTTTTATCCAGGGCTTCTGCTACTTCCTGGTAACTCACCATCACCTGTTTTGGAATACCCGTAACCAGGTCGCGCCCATTTACCGGAATATCTTCCGGAGGGGATTCCAGATCTTTCAAGGCAGCGCCAACCTGAATTTTTATCTGTTCGGCAGTACGTTCACCTATCAACAAACTATGATAGCGGCGAAGTGCTTCCATTATATCAGCGGTGAATTCATCACCTGCCACCCGAATGCTCTGATCGCAAACAATTCCAGCCAGGGCAATCACGGTAATTCCGGTTGTACCTCCTCCGATATCAATAATCATGTTTCCTACCGGCTCTTCCACATCAATTCCAATACCCAGTGCGGCGGCCATTGGTTCATGAATCAGGTACACCTCTTTGGCCCCTGCCTGCTCGGCGCTATCCCGTACGGCTCTTTTTTCCACTTCCGTAATGCTGCTGGGGATGCAAATCATCATCCGCCAGCTTGGAGCCCATAATGGCTTTTTAGGATAGATCATTTTAATCATCTCCCGAATCATTAATTCGGCAGCATTAAAATCGGCAATTACCCCATCACGCAGGGGGCGAACAGTTCGAATACTTTCATGGGTTTTTTCATGCATCATCAACGCCCGTTTACCCACTGCAAGGAGGTTCTTCGGGTTATTCCTGTCGAGTGCCACAATGGATGGTTCATTCACCACCACCTCATCATTATGGATGATTAGGGTGTTGGCGGTACCAAGATCTATGGCAATTTCCTGTGTGAAAAAATTAAATATTCCCATGTTTGATTATACCAAAACTGCTTTAATTGTAATGCTGGCAAAGTTGAATGAAAATATTGGATTAAACAACCAGCATATCTTGAAAAAATAAACGAAAAAAATCTGGAAAATGCTTCCTGAAAAACCAAATCCGGTATGCTAATAAATTTAGCTAATGCCTGTTTAATTCTAAAAATTCAAATCCTATATCATTTCGAAAATACATGTCTTCAAAAGAAATTTGTTCCAGGGCATACACCGACTGTTCGACCGCCTCCGTAACATTACCTCCAAAACTGGTAATGGCCAGCACCCGGCCTCCGGAAGTAACCGGTATATTATTTTCTAATCTTGTTCCTGCATGGAATACCAGGCTGTCTTCCAAATTAAGCCGGTCAAGCCCCTGGATGGGATATCCCTTTTCGTAAACGCCGGGATACCCGCCACTTACTGCTACTACGGTTCCGGTGCAGCGCGGATCAGTTTGGATAATCATACTTCCCAACGTACCATTATGTACCGCTGCAAACAGATCGAACAGATCATTTTGAATCCGGGGAATTACGGATTCTGTTTCCGGGTCGCCCATGCGGCAATTGTATTCAATTACATAAGGGCCTTTTGGGCTAATCATCAAACCAAAGAAAATAAATCCTTTGTAATCCAGTTTATCGGATGCTAACCCATTTATGGTGGGAACTATTATTTTTTCCTTTATTTTTTGTTCCAGGTTTTTATCAAAAAAGGGAACGGGGCTAATGGATCCCATGCCGCCCGTATTTAATCCGGTATCTCCGGCACCTACCTGTTTATAGTCTTTGGCCTCGGGAAGCAAAACAAAATCTTTTCCATCTGTTAAAACAAATACACTTACCTCTATACCGGATAAAAATTCTTCCACCACTACGGTTTTACCAGCTTCACCAAATTTTGCGCGTTGCAGAATGAGTTCAAATTCTGCCAGTGCTTCAATATGACTATGGCAAATAATTACCCCCTTTCCGGCTGCCAGTCCATCTGCTTTAATCACTACCGGAAGGCTGTGGTTGCGGATGTATTCACTCCCTTCTTTCAGTGTGTCAACGGTGAAATGGCGGTAGGAAGCAGTAGGGATACCATGCTTTTCCATAAAGGCTTTAGCAAAAGACTTACTACCCTCCAGCTTAGATGCGGCTATACCGGGGCCAATCAATTTGATGTTTTTAAGTTGCGTATCAGCAGAGAAAAAGTCTACAATCCCTTTTACCAGGGGTTCTTCGGGCCCCACAATCACATAACTGATATTTTCTTCCAGACAAACCTTCCCGATAGCCTCAAAATTGGTTGTGGAAATTGGAAGGTTGGTTCCCAGCGAGGCGGTTCCGGCATTTCCAGGCAGTATAAAAATCTGGTTTACTTTTTTACTCTGCTTTAATTTCCAGGCAAAGGTATGTTCGCGTCCCCCGCCGCCGATAATCAGGATGTTCATTTTAATTAGCTAAGGTTTTTTGAGGTTATACAAAATTAACAATTAGCTTTAGTGTTACCTTAAAATTGTTATCAATGGAATTAAAAAAAGGGAAACTACCCATAGTACTTAAATTAAATTTCCTATTTTGAGCAACTCAAATAATCATAAATACCAAGTAAAATAACGCGTATGAATCAGCCGGTCAGGGCAGGGAAACATCCCAAGGCTCTATTTGTATTGTTCCTTACCGAAATGTGGGAACGGTTTGCCTACTATTTAATGGTTGGTATCCTGCTACTATATTTAATTGACACGAACACGGGAGGGAAGGGATTAAACCAAAGAGTTGGTGCCGATATTGTAGGAAGTTTCATAGCATTAGTTTACCTAACTCCTTTTATTGGTGGCCTTATTGCCGACCGCTACCTGGGGTATATTAAATCCATTTTTTTAGGAGGAGGGTTGATGGCGTTGGGATATTACTGCCTTGCGATTCCAGGAAATACAGCCATGGTAATTGCCCTTACCATGATCATCATTGGAAATGGATTTTTTAAACCCAATATTTCTACTATCCTGGGTAATATTTATAACCGGGAAGACCTAAAACCATTAAAAGACAATGCCTATAATATCTTTTATATGGGTATTAATATAGGCGCCTTTGTTTGCAATTTTGTTGCGGCATACCTGAGAAATAAATATGGCTGGGGATATGCATTTGCAGCCGCAGGTGTGGGCCTCACTATTGGCCTCATTGTTTTGGCAATGAACCTGAAACATGTGCGGGAAGGGGATGTAAAGAAACCGCCTCAACCCGAAGACATGCCCTTATCAAAAATTTTCGGTTATGTATTTCTGCCAGCTATCATCGCTGCCGTTATCGGATGGATTCTTCCCAAGATGATTTTTGGCACTACCCTCATGGGTAGCCAGGCAAATGATGCTTTTATTTTTGCCTGTCTCCCCATTATCGCATTTTACATTTCCTTATGGGTGAAAGCCCAGGGCCAGGATAAGCGTGGAATCGGAGCCCTTCTTTTCATCTTTGGTATCAGCATTATTTTCTGGACGATATATAACCAAAACTCCACCGGGTTAACCATTTGGGCCGAAAAACATACAGACCGAACCGCTTCAGAAACCACGGCTAGAATAACCGGGAATATTTTTCCCCTGCAGCAGGTTTCTGATACGCCCCGGCTGGTAGAAAAAGTAGATGAACATTTTGTGAATGTGAAGGATAAGAGTACCATTGTTAGTTACGACAGCCTTGTTTCCATAACAAAAACAGGAGAACGGACAGATACCTCAAAACAGGTTTATGGCATTACTGCCAATGGAAATAAGGTTGATCCTGGTTCGCATAACGTGTTGGTGATGGGGCCTGATCCGTATTTTAATAACGTTCCCAAAGATGAATGGCCGCAGGGTAAGACCATTAAATTGGTAAATACAGAATTATTTCAATCAATAAACCCTCTTTTTATTGTAGTGCTCACTTTGATATTTGTGCCCCTGTTTGCCTTCCTTCGAAAGCGGGGAAAAGAGCCAACAACTGCCTCTAAATTTGGAATGGCTTCCTTTATAGCTGGCCTGTCTGCTCTGGTAATGGTATTTGCCATCATGTCGGTTCCATCTATCTATGGTTATAAAACATCTCCTGCCTGGCTTTGGGGAACCTATTTTGTATTCACAATAAGTGAAATTTTCCTGAGCCCCATTGGCCTATCGCTGGTATCCAAATTATCTCCCTCAAGGCTTACCGCTTTAATGATGGGTGGGTGGTTCCTTTCTACATCCATTGGTGGAAAAATTGCCGGAGTAATGACGAGTTTCTGGGACGATTTTACAGATAAGAAAATATTCTTCCTGATATTGGTTATTGCCGCATTTATTGGCGGAATATTAATTTATTCGCGTTTAAAATCCTTAAATGCCATTGTGAAAGAAAAGACGGGAAGCGCATAATAGGTTTATATATTTATTTCAGGCGATACCTTGCGTATCGCCTTTTTTATTTAATTTCCTTTTTCCAAAACCAACTGCTATGTCTGAAAAGAAACCTTTCCAGCCTTTTGTTCCTGCCAGTGAGAATATGCGCGAGCTTACCGTAAAATCCATTCTCCTGGGAAGCCTTTTCGGCGTAATCTTTGGCGCCGCCACGGTGTACCTCGCATTAAAAGCAGGACTTACCATTTCCGCATCTATTCCCATTGCGGTAATTGCGATTACACTTGGCCGTAAATTTTTTAAAACAACTATTCTCGAAAATAACATCATTCAAACCACCGGCAGCGCTGGCGAAAGCATTGCAGCCGGGGTGGCTTTTACCCTGCCAGGATTTCTTTTTCTCTCCTCGCCCGACAGTGCCAGTTATTTTAATTACCTCACCATATTAATCCTGGCTATTGTAGGAGGAATCCTGGGTACGCTCCTTATGATTCCACTAAGAAAGGCGCTCATTGTGAACGAACACGACACACTGCCTTACCCCGAAGGAACTGCCTGTGGCGACGTACTGAAAGCAGGAGAAAAAGGAGGCGACTTTGCAAAGACGGCCTTTTGGGGGCTTGGCGTTGCTTTTAGCTATGCCATACTTCAAAAAATTCTTCATGTAATTCATGAAACGCCCACTTTTATGACAAAGCAGGCGAATAAATTTTTCCCCTCCGCAAAAATCAGTGGCGAAATTACGCCCGAGTATCTGGGTGTTGGCTATATTATTGGCCCAAAAATTTCCGGTGTTTTAGTCGCAGGCGGAGTATTGAGCTGGCTTGTATTCATCCCGCTGCTGGCATCCATTGTACCGGCAGATACGATTGCCACTCAATTGGTAAAATTGGGCTACCTGGCAGATATCGCTAAAGATGGAGGCAAGGGCGGTTGGAATGCTGCCACCCACACATTCTCCGATTATTCATCGGCGTTATATTACGCATTTATAAGGCAGATTGGAGCCGGCGCAGTGGCAGCAGGTGGTATTATTACATTGATCAAAACAATTCCTACTATTGTCTCTTCTATCAAAGGAAGCATCGGTTCAATAAAATCGGCAGGTGCAGAAGGAAGCAATATCAACCGTACCGAAAGAGACCTGAGTTTTAAAGTGGTGGGCTTTGGAAGCCTGGGTTTGATTATCCTGATTGCAGTGCTCCCTCAGATCCCCGGAGAAAATATAATCGAAAAAATATTGATAGGGATCCTGGTCATTATTTTTGGCGCCCTTTTTGTAACCGTTTCCTCCCGGATTGTGGGGCTGATTGGATCCTCAAACAACCCCATCAGCGGAATGACCATTGCCACGGTAATGGGCACCAGCTTAATTTTTATGGCGGTTGGCTGGACTGGCCAACTATATGAGCCGCTTGTGTTGG
Source organism: uncultured Ferruginibacter sp. (assembly GCA_964647915.1). Lineage (GTDB taxonomy): Bacteria > Bacteroidota > Bacteroidia > Chitinophagales > Chitinophagaceae > Ferruginibacter. The sequence goes on from CAZYKA010000003.1 coordinate 19,382, forward strand.
TAGTGGGTGGAATGATCTGCATTGCTGCAGCCAATGCGGGCGCCACCTCTCAGGATTTAAAGAGCGGTTATATTGTAGGTGCCACTCCACGCAATCAACAAATAGCGCTTTTTGTGGGCGCCATTGTTTCTTCTATCGTTATTGGCATTACCGTTAAATATTTAGATAACCCTTCCAGCGAACTGGTAGCCCAGGGGATCCATCATTCCATTGGTTCTGAAAAATTTCCTGCACCACAGGCCACGTTAATGGCCACCCTCATTAAAGGTATCTTATCCTTCAACCTCGACTGGCAGTTTGTATTTGTGGGAATTTTTGTGGCCGTGGTAATGGAACTTTGTGGTATCCGTTCTCTGAGTTTTGCAGTAGGCGCTTACCTCCCACTCTCCACTACCCTTCCCATTGCGATAGGTGGGTTAATTAAAGGCATTGTGGATTACCGGAAAAAGAAACAAAATATTGTAACTACTCCCGAAGAAGACGAACTGGGCAAAGGAAGCCTTTTTGCAACCGGGTTGGTTGCGGGCGGCGCGGTAGCCGGTGTGGTTATTGCCATCATTGCCGGTAGCGATAGCGGCGAAAAATTCCTGGGGAAAATAAGCCTCGAACACGGAATTGTTGGCGCTACAAATGAAGGTTTATATGCCCTGTTGGGTGTAGCCTTTTTTACAGCGCTTGGAATAATCCTTTACCGGGTGGCTATGAAGAAGTGATGAAATCCATAGGGAATTAGAAAAAAATAGGAAGAACTATTTTAAAAAATTCATTTCTGAATTATGGACTGTATGATAAAACTCATCTGGAAATAGATTGGGATATTATTCAAATGTACTTTGGTTATCAAAATAATTACAGCAACCCTTCTAACTCTTTAAAATGAGCAATAGCGAAGGTGGGCTTTACCAAAACTTCGGCTTGAATGTGATTCACAAACACTGAATCCATTCCGGCATTGATGGCTCCCTGGATATCGGCTGCCTGGTTATCGCCAATCATTATCGATTCGTGTAAACTTGCTCCGGTGGCCTTTAGGGCATACTCAAAAATTTCTCTTTCGGGTTTCAGGCTATTACTCGATTCGGAAGTGATCAGGTGAGTGATATATTTATCCAGCCCACTGTTTCTCACTTTGCTCCATTGGGTTCTTTCAAATCCATTGGTTATGAGATGGATTTTATACCCTTTGGCAAGGAGGTACTCCAAAATTTCGTTGGTGTATGGGAATAAATTTTTCTGTACCGGTAAAATTTCAAGATAACGGGCACTCAGATCTTTGGCTAATACTTCATCCCCTTTTTTAAAATCGAGGAGAGTACGCCACATCCGTTTCCATTTTAACTCATCGGCACGAATAAACCCTTTCTCATACCGTTCCCACAAAACCTGGTTGTGATGGATATACCGGGAATGAAAATCTTCAAAATCCGAGTTCAGTTTTTCGTGCAGTGAAAATTCCTGATATAATTCAGTTAGTGAAATTTTTGCATTGGTTTCAAAATCCCAAAGGGTGTGGTCGAGATCAAAAAACAGGTGTTTATATTCAGCCATTTGTAAGATTGATGCGCGCTGGTTTGTATCTTTAAAGTTGCAAAAATACAATAAAACAACGCGATGAATGTTGTAATAACAGGCGCAAGCCGGGGCATTGGGAAAGCCATTGCCGAAAAATTTCTTGAAAATAATCACGGCGTGTATGCCTGCAGCCGGTCGGAAAGCAGGATGCAGGAGGTGGCAGCAGAATGGAAAGAAAAATTTCCTTCTGCTCTTGTTGGAAATTATGCAGCCGATTTATCCATCGAAAATGAAGTGAAGGGATTTGGCAACTGGATTAATAATCAAGGCCCTGCGGATATATTGATTAACAATGCCGGCATTTATTTACCCGGTTCCTGTTTTAATGAGCCAGAGGGGAGCCTGCAAAAAATGATGGCCTTAAATTTCTATAGCGCTTACCACCTGACCCGTGCGCTGTTGCCCAAAATGATGGGAAAAAATAGTGGCCATATTTTTAATATATGTTCTATTGCATCTTTAAAAGCCTATGATGGCGGCGGGGGCTATAGTGTAAGCAAATATGCACTCAAAGGATTCACCGATAACCTCCGGCACGAAATGAAAACCCATGGAATAAAAGTTACCGGAGTATATCCCGGTGCAGTGCATACCGATACCTGGTTGGGGTTCGATAACAGCAGCCACCGTATTATGGAGGCTTCCGACATTGCCCAAATGATTTATGCCGCATCCTGCCTCAGCCCACAGGCCGTAGTAGAAGAAATTATCATCAGGCCACAATTGGGCGACTTATAATTAACAGTAAAATAATTCCTGATCTTCAATTACAACCCAAACCGTTGTAGGAACGTTTTAATTTTACCTCTTTCATTTCCAAAATGAAATATTTCTTTTCAATTATTGTGCTGTTCATCACCTGCCCTACCGGATACGGCCAGGGTTTGGCCTCCATGAGTGCCACACCAAATGAAATTGGAAAAAATGAATACTTCACCCTTCAGATAAGTGCTACCGGCATGGATGGAGTCATTGATTTCATCCCCCCTCTTCTCGAAAAATTTATTGTTATCAGTGGCCCGATTCACGAAAGCAGTAGTACCCGCATCAATGGGAAAACAACTTTATCTACCGGAATTTCCTTTTTAATTAAACCCAAGTATTCGGGAAAATTCGATATTGGCCCTGCCATAATCAGGCTAAAATCGGGCCAGGTGAAAACAAATAAGGTAACCATTACCGTTACTGATAGCCCGGGAAGTGGAATACCACCATCGCCTTTCAATAACTATTCGGGAGCCGACCTTTTTAATGAACCACAACCGCAGATCGCCTATTCGGATATGGTGCTCAAAAAAGGAGAGGATGTTATCCAAAAAATAAACAGAAATATGGAGCTTCGGCTTCAGACCAATAAACCCTCCTGCTATGTGGGTGAACCGGTGGTGGCAGAATATAAATTGTACTCCAGGCTCAGGAGCGATAGCAGGCTTACCCGTACTCCTTCCTTTAATGGGTTTTCTGTAATGGATATACCCGACTTAAAACCGGATGATTTCAAGACTGAAAAAATAAATGGTAGGGAATACAATGTATATACCATCCGGAAAGCACAGTTATATCCTCTACAACCTGGCACTTTCACCCTCGATCCCGCAGAAGTGGAAAACAATATCCAATTCATTAAAGAAAAATACCTCAAACAGGCTAAGAAGCAGGGTAATATTTTGGATGATCCTTCCCTGGCATTACCACCGGATGCCTTTGTAAACCAGCAACTGGTATTGCGCAGCAAACCGGCCATCATCCATGTAAAGGCATTGCCTGATAGTAATAAACCGCCAGATTTTTCCGGGGCTGTAGGCAACTTTTCCATCACTTCCCAATTAGAGAAAAATAGTTTCGGAATCAATGAGACAGGGAAATTGATGATAACCATTTCCGGAGAAGGGAATCTCCAACTTTTGACTGCTCCAAAAATTTCCTGGCCAAACGACGCAGAAGCTTTTGATCCTACAATTAAATCTAATATCTTCCACAATACGGTTCCCTTGAGTGGTAGTAAAATTTTTATTTTTCCCTTTTCATCTAACCGCCAGGGTAATTATATATTGCCTTCCATTTCCTTCAGTTTTTTCAATCCACAAAAGGAAAAATATCAAACTATTTATACAGTACCCCTTCCATTTAAAATTGAAAAGGCGGTAACGACCCCTTCTACAAACCAGGCGAATAATAAACACAATGAGCCAAGGGGTATAAATAAAATTTTTTATCACCGCTGGTGGATTATTGCCGGGTTTGCCCTGATTGCCTTAACCGGTCTCCTATTTTGGATTTTAAAAGTGGGGCTTAAACCGGAAAGAAAAGAATCAACCAATGCTGTTAACGAACCTGAAACCCCAACCACAACAATACCTGAAGAAATAAATTTTCTTTCCGGGGCAAAGTCCTGCATTAATTCTGAAAATACAACAGGTTTCTACACTTTGCTTTTATCTGAATACAAACAGTTTTTATCCTATCAATTTCAAATTCCGATTCTCTTTATCAATTCACAAAATATTAAAGTTGCACTGGAAGGAAAAGAAGTTTTAGCTGATGACATAAACCAGGTAGAAAGCTTACTGAAAGAAATAGAAGCCTGTGCTTATATGCCGTTTGAAAAGGGAGAAAAGGCAGGTTGGTTGTTTTCAAAAACAAAAAGCAATATTGAAAAGCTCTGTGGCCGGAACCCGATTATTCGGTGAATTTATATCCAATTCCTCTTACCGAATGAAAATGTTTTGGGTTACGGCTGTCGGATTCAAAGTATTTACGGAAACTCAAAATGAAATTATCAATGGTGCGTGTGGTGGGGTAAACGTTATATCCCCATACGGACTGCAAAATTTTTTCCCGGCTTACTACCTCCCCTTTATTTTCGATAAGGAGTTTGAGAAGCATAATTTCTTTTTTGCTCAACGAAAACTTTACCCCATTCCTGCCGGAGGCTTCCAGGGCTTTAAAGTCTATCCTGTTCTTTCCAAATTCAAACGTATCGGCAACCGGTTGTGTACGGGTAATTTGTTCGCTCTTCACCAGTAATTTTTGTACCCGAAGCAATAATTCTTCAAGGTTAAATGGCTTTGTGAGATAATCGTCTGCCCCCTTCTTTAACCCCAAAACCCTGTCGGCGCTGCTGTTCTTAGCACTAAGGATCAAAATAGGAATTTCTTTGTTATTTAGCCGGATGGTTTCACAAACAGAGATACCATCAATTTCAGGGAGCATCACATCCAGGATAATCAAATCGAAATATTCCTGCTGTACAATTTTAAGAGCACTTGCTCCATCGAAAACTCCACTCACTTCATACCCTTCCAGTTCCAAATTGAGTTTTAAGGCATCATGAAGGTTGTCTTCATCTTCAACTAACAGGATGGAATATTTTTTATCGGGCATGAGGTATTACAACTTTATAAATCTGGCCTCAAAGATAGTGCCATGCGGTTGATTCGATTCAATAGAAATGGTAGCCCGATGTTCATCCAATAACCGTTTAACCAGGTAAAGGCCCAACCCCGTCCCTTTCGATTTCCGGGTAGCCTCATTACCTACCCGATAAAATTTTTTAAACACATTCACTCTTTCTTCGGCTGGTATCCCAGTTCCCTGGTCGGATACTTTTACAAAAATTTCTTCTTCAATTAAACCTGCTGATAGTTCAACGGATTTATCTTTTGGGCTATACTTACAGGCATTGTCCATCAGGTTGCTAAACACCATTTGAAGCATAAATGAATCCCCAATCAGGGATAACCCGGGTTGTATGACTTCCTGAAATTTTCGTTCCGGGTAACGGGATTTATAATCCTGTACAACCTGGATGAGCATAGCAGAGAAATCTACATTTTCCGGAGTAAACCGGTGCACTCTCCCTTCGAGTTGAGAAGAAATGAGCAGGTTATTACACAGCATATTGAGGCGGTTGGTTTCCTCCAACGAGCTTTGAATAAGTCGCTGTTGTTGCGATTCATCCAGCTTTCGTTTTTGCATGGTTTCCAGGTTCAGTTTAGAAACTGAAATAGGGGTTTTTAGCTCGTGGGTAATAGCGATCATGAAATTTTGCTGTTCCCGGCTTTGTTTAAGTTCCCGGTTTACTGCCCTGTATATATATATGGCTGCTGCCACCACAAGCAGTAAGAATATGAGGCCTTCGCCCATATACTGTGTACTTTTTCTTTGTTTTTCTTCAATGATGAGATTATATCCGGCTTCATATGCTGGTTGTTCTGTCCTCAATTCAGATATCCGCAGAAGCGCCATTTCATTATTTTGCCTTTCAAGGGCAATATACCACCATACCAGCGCTGCCAGTATGTAAAGGAGCATCATCCAGTAAATAACAAATATGAAATTGATCTTTAGTGAACGGGGCATAGCGAAGCCTGATCAGTTTCGTTTATCGAGTCCCCAGGAAAGTTTATTCCGGAGGGTTTGCAGGAAATTATTTTCGTTGAGCCTAACCAGATTAACTCCAAATGTTTCCTTTTTAATGGCAATTTGAATTTCTTTGGGAACCGCTTCCCGCCGGCTGTCGAGGGTTACCAAAAATCCATCCGTCCGGCCTTCAATTTCAAAAGACACAATATTGTTATCGGGCACCACAATGGGCCTGATGTTCAGGTTATGTGGAGCAACGGGTGTAATCACAAAACTAGCACTATCAGGGAAAACTACGGGGCCGTTACAACTTAAGGAATACCCGGTAGATCCGGTTGGTGTGGCAACGATCAATCCATCCGCCCAATAGGTATTTAAAAATTCACCATTGAGGTAGGTGTGGATTTTAATCATGGGCGAATTATCTTTCTTGTGCAACGAAAATTCGTTCAATGCATAGGGAGTTTCGCCAAATAGAGGGCTATTTGCATCCAGATGAATCAGGGTACGTTTATCGAGTACGTACTTCCGGTTCATGAGGGCGTCCAACGCCAGGTGAAGGTCTTCTTTGCCGATATTTGCTAAAAAACCAAGCCTTCCATAATTCACCCCCAGGATGGGAATCCCCGAATCTTTAACCAGGGTAACTGTATCCAACATGGTTCCATCTCCACCCAAACTGATGATGCACTCCACATCGGGATCCAGCCCTTCGGTTTCATTAAAGGTAGAATAAGTGCTTTCGAAATTTACGGAAGCATAAATTTTATTAAAGAAATCCTGGTAGAAAACGGGATGGGCTCCATAGCTTTTCAGTTCACCAAGCAACAGCTTAATGTCGTTTAACTGATTATTCTCTATACCCCGGCTGTAGATAGCTATTTTCATGAAATTGAAGAAAATTAAAACCCTCCCTTCAGGTGTAAAAATAACCCGTTTTCCCCTAATTGGTTGAAACTATACTCGAAGCTTACGTTTACATCATAAAGTGATATCACATCCAAACCAAAACCATAACTGTAAAGAAACCGGTTATTTAACCGGGACTCTAAGGCGGGTTTAATATAACTATACCCGGCATCAGTATATGTTTTAGCATAAAAATTAAACGGGATAAAGGGTACCTGCCGGATATTGAAGGGAACATTTATTTTAAACCCGAATAATTTTTTCCGAACTGTATAACTGGCAAGCGCTCCTGCCACTCCATCAATTACATAATACTCCAGCCCCCGGAGATTCACGTCGCCATACCCAAAGTTTCGAAGGTTTATATAAGGTTGATCGAATGGTAATTTCAATCTTCCGGTTAATTGCAGTGAATGGAATATTCCGGCTTTTTTAAATAAGGGTGAATACAGGTTATACGTTGCCGCTATTCCCAGCATATTGGTGCTTCCGCTCCACTGGAATCCCCGTTTAACAACACTCACACCATAGGTACGGCCCTTCAATGGATAATTTATATTGTCGGTGCGGGAGTATTGAAAGGCAAAAGAAAGATCCACCAACGATTGATTCGGTTTGGGTTGGTTAAAATAACCGGGGTTGTACCGGGCACTAATGACGCTATCACCCACATCAATATACTGATAGGTTATGGCATAGCTTGTTCGTTTGTAATACCCTCTTTTTCTGCTATACCCCAGGCCCAGGCGGATGTTATTTCGTACATAACCTCCCGGCTTATACCAAACAAGGGCATTTTTATTGGTAGTACGGAATGGGGTACCCTGGTTCTGCGTAAACCCTGCATTCACATGGAAGCCTTCTGTAAGGCCCGGGTTACTGTACGGGGTACTATATGAAAAAGTAATACCCCGGGTAAAACCATTTATTAAATAGATCTTTAGCTGATCTCCCCTACCCGAAACATTATAATGAACCAGTTTGGCTCCATAAACCACCCTGTCAAAATCGGCATGATACACCTTCACCCACTCATTAAAATTGCGATCGGTAAGTTGAAACTGGGGAATGGGATAAATAAACCACTTTTCTCTCACGTTAACGCTTATCAGCATCGAGCTATCATTAACTAAAACCGGTTCAATATTAACCTCCGAAAAAAGGTTCAGGTTATAAACTAAAGATTTAGACTGGGTTAACACATTAGATAGCCTGGCATACCGAATTGTATCCCCTTCTTTCAGCAACATCTCCCTTAATATAATATAGGTCTTCGTCTTTTTATTTCCACTCACTTTAATTTCCATAACCCTCAGCACGCTACCCGAATCGACTCGTATATTTTGGGTATTGGGAAAAAATACTTCCGGATCAGGAACTTCCTGTGCCAATACGGAACCGGAAATGCCAAAAAGCACCATAAGGAAACTTATCGCAATAACCTGTTTGAATTGAAAGGAAGGAGAGTAGGGCAAAATATTTTCCAAATCAGATTTCGAGATAGTGCATGAAGTTGCGGTAATTCCTGTCAATATCATTTTCAAACTGCTCCATTCCAAAATTATAAACTACCTGGTACTCGTATCTTTCAAAAGTGGAAATTACCGTGGATATTTCCCGGTTATTTAAATGCAGGGTTACCGTGAGCAGACCCGAATCGGGATTTGTGGTGCTGTTAAGGTGAAGGATCGTGCAATCATTACTTTCCACAATCCGGCTGATTTCTGAAATGGCAAACTGGGAACGTTCCATTTCAAGCACAATGATTCCGCCAATTTCGTTTGCTCCCGAAAAATTACCTAATGCTTTCAGTAAATCGGCGGTAGTGATGGCTCCAAAATATTTATTATCTGCATCAATTACCGGCACTACATTCGTATCAAACTGAATGCTGCAATTTACAGCGATAAGAAAGTGAGCCGAACTTGGTACAGCCGCAGCAATCAAATGCTCCTGAAGGTGTTCCAGGTTCACCTGTCCCCCTTCCATATCCAATAGGTCATCTTCTGAAATCAGCCCAATGAATTTATCTTCATTCACCATGGGCAGGTGGGTTACTTTAAAATCGCTGATAAGCTGGAGCGCCTTCTTCAGGGAATCAGAAGGCTTAAGTCGGGGGATATTTTGATTAATGAGATCTGCGGTTAACATGCCGGTGAATTTTTGTTCCGGTAAATTATTTAGCTGGCCGGTTATTAGGCCGTAGCAGCCTTTTGGCTCAATTTAGCAAGAAAGGATTCAAGGATACTGTTAAATTCGCCAGGCACTTCCATCATGGGGGCATGGCCGCACTTATCAATAAAATGCAACTCACTGTTGGGAATCAGCCGATGAAATTCTTTTCCAACAAACGGTGGTGTAATGGTATCATTATTACCCCAAATCAGGCAGGTAGGCTGCGTGATATGATTCAATTCTTCGCCCAGGTTGTTTCGAATAGCGCTTTTTGCCAGGGCAATAATTTTAATGACTTTAAGCCGGTTGTTTGTAATTTCAAATACCTCATTTACCAACTCATCGGTAGCCATCTTAGGATCGTAAAAAGTTAATTCGGTTTTTTTACGGATGTATTCTTTATCGCCTCTTTTTGGGTATGTATCTCCCATGCCGTTTTCGAACAACCCCGAACTCCCCGTAAGGATCAGGGATTTAATCCGTACCGGGTGTTTCAACACATGCAGCAGGGCCACATGGCCTCCCAGCGAATTTCCCATAAGGTGAATATCTGTATAGTCCCGCTGTTCAATAAACCGGTGTACAAATTTTTGAAGGCCACCAACGGAGGTATGGAGCAGGTCGAGTTCAAGCAGCGGAAGCATGGGCACTACTACCCGGTTCGTTTTCCGGAAATGAGCTATCAAATCAGAAAAATTACTCAAAGCCCCAAAAAGGCCATGCAGGAGCATCAGGGTTTCACCATTCCCTTCCTCGATAAACTTGAATTTCCCGTCTTGTTTTATTTCGTAGCTCATTTATGCTAAACCTATGATAAAGAATATGCTCAGGCAACTCCTGAATCGTCTAAAATTACAGCAAATAAAACGAATGCTTTCATCATTAGTTTATTTTGTTTCCGGCATCTTCAAAAAACTTCCTCAGGTCCTCAAAAAGGTTCCCCAAAAACGGTATAAATTCCCCCAGTTTATCCAAAATTAGCGGAGCAAGTGACGCTATCGAAGGATAAAAAACTGATTTTTCACATGTATTTTCTGAAATTATTTGGAGGTTCCGCAGGTAAAATAGCAATACACTCCAAATGACAGAGACGACCAATACATAAATGCCGGCACCCGCAATCCGGTTTGCCCAACCCAGCATGGCCAAATCCATGGTACGCGAAATCATGCGGGCAAACAGGGACAGAAAAATTGTCACCGCCAGAAAGACAATGAAAAATGAAATGGCTGGCAGCCACCTGCCATTTATGTGACCGGATGTTGAAATATGTTGAGCAACTTTTGCCGACAGGGCCATAGCAGCGGCTATCCCAATAATAAACCCCACCAAAGAAAATACTGCAATGATGATCCCCTGGCGAAAACCTTTGATGATTGCCAGAATCCAGGAAACAACCAGGAGAAGGTCAATCAACATTCTTTATGCTAAAAGTTCCTTAACAATTCCGCTAATGGTTTTTCCATCCGCTTTCCCGGCTAATTGCTTCGATGCAATGCCCATTACTTTTCCCATATCAGTAGCGGTGGCAGCGCCTGTTTGTGAAATTATTTCTTTCAGGGCATTCCTGATTTCTTCCTCCGACAACTGCTTCGGAAGGAACCGTTCAATTACCAACATCTCCTCCCTTTCCTTTTTTGCAAGGTCTTCACGTCCTTGTTTCTCAAAAATATCCAATGAATCGCGGCGTTGTTTCATCATTTTTTGCAAGAACTTTAATTCCGTCGCCTCATCAATCTCACCCCTGGCACCCGGTTCTGTTTTGGCTTTAATAATTTCTGCTTTTATAGCCCTTAGCCCTCTCAGGCTGGCTTCATCTTTCGCTTTCATGGCCTCCTTCATGGAATCCATGATTTTTTTTTCAAGCGACATATTAAATAATTTTAAAGGTTATTATTTCTGTTCTTTCAATTGCAAGGCATGAAACTTTTTAATGAAATTATTAGCAAACGTTTTCATATCGGTACTCAGTTCCTGTTGTTGGGTTGCCCGTTGAAATGTTTGTGCCATAGCCATCATCATCTGGTGAAAAAAATCGGCCATTTCATCAACCATCATATTTTTTGTCCATAAATCGAGGGTAAGGGCCGACCTGTCCTGTTCATCCCAAAATCCGACACACATAGCTTTGGCCTTCTGCATCATTTCGGCAGTAGAATCGGTAGCATTCCAGGTGATGGATTCCGTGATATTATCGGTATCCCGAAGTACTTCAATAGTGATTGTAGATTTTTGCATATGCTTCCTTTTTAGGGATGGCAAAGTTAAGCATATTCCTATGGAGTTAAGGAAAGGATGGCGCTCAAACGGATGGCAGTGGCAGTAATTGACCTTTGGCTACAAATCTCTGACAGGTAAAGGTCCATGGCAATTTTCCGGGATTCATTTTTATACAAATTCATCATTTGCAGGCTGATCATTTCTTCATTAAACAGGGAATAAACTGCTCCCTCCAAATAAATATCCCTCCAAAATGGGTGCTCCGTGCAAACCAGGGATTTCCTGGCCAGCAATAATTGTTCTGTCAACTCATCTGCCTGCAGCGCCTCCGGGAAGTACAAGGTAGCATACGCTTCAGAAAAGTATGCAAGGCCTTCCCGCCAACGGTTTATTGGAATAACTGCCAGGTGGCTTTTTAATTTATAGGCTGAAAGAAGAGATTCTACCTTTTCAATTAAATGAGAGGGAACTATCAGTTTCAAACTCATTGCCGAACGCTGGCGCTTTTTAAAAAGCGTAAACGCTTTAATTAGAATGCGCAGCCGGTGCATATCGGCAGAGCAAACCGGCGCCGAAAAATAACCAGAACCATCCGCTTCAGCCCATTCATTTCCTAAATTTCCCATGTTTATGGGTGGAGGAAGAATCTGGGTTTCGGTTCTAGCCGAAAGTTGCCGGGGTAAACTTACAGCCGTATCATTTCCGGGAATCAAAACGGATTTTGCCTGGTGAAAGCAGGTTGCTATTTTCCTGTGGCTGATTCCAATGGAGGGGGTATTCAACAGGCGAAGATCGGTAAGCCAGATAAAATATTGAATGTCTTTTAGGGATGCATCAAACGGCTGGAGCGATAAAAATGCAGTTGCCTTTTCCCTTTTGAGAATCACTGGCAGTTTAAATTGGTACCAATAATACTGTAATAGTCGGTTTTTAATACCCGGTTTAACCAATTTGATTTGAAGATTGGGAGGCATCAACCCGGGATTTTCCAGCGCAGAATCCATATAAAAAATAAACCGGGACTCCTTTTCCATTTTGACCAATTCAAACAACACAGAAATTTGCGAACTGGTGTGGGAAGCAATATGGTAACTGCTTTGGGGGATATGGACAACCAATACCATATACTTTATCGGAGCAGTTTAAACTTTACAAGTTCAATCCGGGTGTCAGTAACATCCATCACTTCAATTTCAAAATTATCAATAATGATCCTTTCTTTTTGCCGTGGAATGGAACCGTTGCTTTGAATAATAAACCCCGAAAGCGTTTCTGCCCCCCCCTCGTTATGGAATGGTAAATGATATTTTTCGCTGAGGTAATCTAACTCTAAGCGTCCACTAAATAGGAATTCGCCATTTGAAATTTGCTGCTCCACCAGTTTGGCCGCCTCATCATACTCATCTTCAATTTCACCAAAGATTTCTTCCAGCAGGTCTTCCATGGTAACAATTCCGGCTGTTCCGCCAAACTCATCAATCACCCAGGCAATACTCTTCCGCTCAGTACCGAACCGGCTCATGAGGTCGGTTGCCAGCATACTTTCGGGTACAACCGGGATGGGCTTCATGATTTCCCTAATAGTTTGAGGATGACGAAAAAGGTCTAACTGGTGCACATATCCCAGAATGCTATCAATATTATTTTCATAAACCACCAATTTACTCAATTTGGTATCCATAAATTTCTTCCTTGCTTCAGAAATAGGAAGGTTGATATTTACACTTACAATTTCTTTCCGGGGTACAAGGCATTCGCGAAGCCGGACATCTTTCAACGAAAGTGCATTCTCGAATAACTCTTTATTAAGCTCCGAGCTTTCTTCCTCATCCGGGTTTTTGCTTTGCTGAAAATAATTTTCAAGGTCTACCTTACTAAAGGCCGGCCTGTTTTCGTACACTTTTACATTGAAAATATATTTCAATATCCATTCACAAATACTGATAAAACCGGCAGACATTGAAGAGAAAAGGTTATAAAACAACAAGGCAAAATTAGTAACTAGGCCAGAGCGCAGCATTTGATTACTCTTCGCCCTAAACCAGGCTCTGCTTGCAAATTCAACAAATAAAAGGATGGAAAATGAAATAACGGTTTCAACCAGGATTTTAAGAAACTTCACATAGCTGTTCAATGATAACGGCAATTGCGACTCGATCCACTTCCAAATAGGAAACAACAGGTTTCCCACCATTAATCCATATAAGATAATAACCAGGTTCGCTGCAACCAGGAGCATCCCTATAAACCGGGTAGGATTTTCTTTAAACGCATCCCAGGTTTTGCCACTGGCAATCCCTTGCTTTTTATTTAACTGAATGGATAATTTGTTCACCGAAAGGAAGGCCGATTCGAGCCCCGAAAAAAAAGCTACCAGCAGAATAGAAACAAATATTGAAATAAGCACCGGCCAATCCATACCTTAAAAATAAGAAAAACAGAAAAGATGGCTAATTATTAAGGAATTCTCTAACCATCTGTTCGGCCTCGGAGCATGCCTTTTCCAGGGAGTCGTTCACCACAACCCGGTCGAAATGATCATGAAAGGACAATTCGTACGTAGCCTTATTAATGCGGGCATTCAACGATTCGGTGGTTTCGGTACCCCGCCCCATGAGTCTTTCCTTTAACGCCTCTACGGAGGGTGGTTGAACGAAAATACTTAGAACATTTTCGGGGTACTGCTGGCGGATATGAAGGGCACCCTTTACGTCAATATCCAGAACCGGAACTTTATGTAAGGCCCAGATTCTTTTTAATTCCGATTTCAGCGTACCATAATATTTCCCTTCATAAACCATTTCCCATTCGGCAAATTCCTTTTGTTGAATTTTATGTTTGAATTCTTCTTCCGGGATAAAATGGTAATCTACCCCATCTGTTTCATTTTCCCTACGTTTACGTGTAGCTGCAGATACCGAAAACATCAGTACAGGGAATACCTTCATCAGGTAATGTGTGATGGAAGTTTTTCCGGCGCCGGAAGGTGCGGTAATAATGAGTATTTTCTGGTGAATCGATTCCATGATTAATCTTTGCGTACAATATCGGCACCCAGTTTTCTCAATCGTTCATCAATAAACTGGTATCCTCTGTCGATCTGTTCAATATTCTGAATGGTGCTTTTCCCTTTTGCACTAAGGGCTGCGATTAGTAATGCCACGCCTGCCCTGATGTCTGGGCTGCTCATGGTTATCCCGCGGAGTTGTTGCTCCCGCTCCAACCCAATTACAACGGCCCGGTGCGGGTCGCATAAGATGATTTGCGCTCCCATCTCTATCAGCTTATCAACAAAGAAAAGCCTGCTTTCAAACATTTTTTGATGGATGAGCACACTGCCATTTGCCTGGATGGCGGTAACCAGCACAATACTCAGCAGATCGGGGGTGAAACCTGGCCAGGGATGGTCGTAAACACTCAGGATGGCGCCATCAATATACTTGGAAACCGTATAGGAATCTTGCGCAGGGATATGGATATCATCTCCTGAAAATTCCATTTTTATACCCAGTTGCTGAAATTTTTCCGGAATCATACCGAGGTGTTCCACTCCCGCATTTTTAATAGTAATAGCGCTTTGAGTAAGAGCGGCAAGACCAATAAAACTACCCACTTCAATCATATCGGGGAGGATGGCATGCCGGGCGCCATTCAACTGAGCCACCCCCTCTATTACCAACAGGTTGCTTCCAATTCCTGAAATGCGTGCACCCATTTGCGTTAGCATCCTGCACAATTGCTGGATATATGGTTCGCAGGCGGCATTATATATACGGGTTTGTCCTTTTGCGAGCACAGCCGCCATTAAAATATTGGCCGTACCGGTTACGCTGGGCTCATCCAGTAACATATCGGCACCCTTCAATTCCTCCGTAAATATTTTGAAAAAGCCCGATTCACTTTCGTAATTAAACCCTGCGCCCAATTTTTGAAACCCGTTGATGTGCGTATCGAGTCTTCGGCGGCCAATCTTATCGCCACCGGGTTTGGGAAGGTAAGCCCGCTGGAACCGGGCGAGAAGCGGACCTGCAAGCATTACTGATCCGCGCAAACGGCCACTTTTTTTATGGTAATCGGTACTGTTCAGGTATTCCACGTTCACTTCATCGGCCTTAAAAACGGCAGTATGCCTGTCAACCCGGGTTACCTTTACGTTCATTTCCTGCAAGAGTTCAATTAACAGATTTACATCAATTATATCAGGAATATTATGGATTGTAACTTCTCCTTCTGTTAGCAGGATGGCGCTTATAACCTGCAGGGCTTCATTCTTTGCTCCCTGTGGGGTGATTTCCCCTGCCAATTTATTTCCGCCTCTTACCTCAAATACTGCCATGATTTACCGCTACTGTGTTATTCCGCAAACGTAAATAAAAAACCCTGATGCGATTATACATCAGGGGAATAAAATTTACTGCCAGAACGAATTAATACCGTTTTTTAAAATTCCGGTTATTATTCCGGTTGGAGCCACCCCGGTTTCCTCCATTATTGCGGCTGAAGTTACGTTTGTACCGGTCTCTTCCCCCCGAACCATAATCATCCCGCTCGGGCATTTCGTTGCGATGCTTCACAAAAGGGCGGTTGTTGAACTCCAGTTGCCCCTTGGTAATTGTACTGAGTTCATTTTGAATAGCATCATCGTGTACAAGTTCCTTGTGCCAGTTACTATAGGTGAGTTTCATATAATAAGCTATAATATTGGCAAATCCCTGGCGCTTTTCCGGATTTTCTTCGGCAAGCGCCTTCTCTATTACCGACTCAAGGTTTTTTCCCAAGTGGTTGTATTTGGGATATTTTTTGGGATAACTGAGGTGTTGTGGTTTCGCCCGGATGGTCTCTTTAGATGGGATTGGGTATGGGCTGTCAACATCTAATTCAAAATCGCTGATAATAAAAAGATGGTCCCACAATTTATGCTTATAATCTTCCATGTTTTTAAGCTGGGGGTTGAGGAAACTCATCAACTCAATAACAGCGTTTGCGCTTTTCTGTCTGAGTTCCCGGTCTTCAATTTTTACCAGCTTATCCACCATCTTCTGAATATGCCGGCCATATTCCCGCATCAGCAGGTCATTTCTCGTCGTATTATATTCCATCTTATAACTTATAATTAATTAACAAATTTAATTAGAAAAGGGGCAATTAACAAGGATTAGCGCCGGTGGTACCGCCAGGTATAAAGCGTAGCCACAAGGATACCAAAACTATCCGCTGCCCAATCGAGCAGATCAAAACTCCTGGAAGGGATAAAGAATTTCTGGATAAACTCGGTGGTAATCCCCCAAATACACATAGACACGGCTATTCGGATAAAATAATGGCGCTTAAATTTTTTATAAATGTCTGAATTGGCAATGGGTAATAATAAAAGAAAGGTGGTGATGCCAAAAATAAAGATGTGGGCTATCTTGTCGGCAAAGCTGATCTGGAGCCATTCTTCATTTTCCGGGAAACTGTCTTCGGGTAAAACCAGGAGAACCACCAAAATCACAAAGGAAATAATCCCTGGTAAAAATTTAGCAGCCGTTAATTTGCGGTCCGTAAAATTCCTGTCTTTCGAAAATTTTCTAAGCATTTCGTCTCCTATCCCACAAGTTTCTGGTATCCGGCGGCATCCATCATTTGTGCCACATCGCCCGGGTTAGCCACTTTCATTTTCACCATCCAGCCATCGCCATAGGGGTCGCTGTTTACCAGTTCGGGATTGGATTCCAGTTTAGCATTAACTTCTGTAACCGTACCGGCAACGGGTAAAAAGAGATCGCTCACTGTTTTAACCGCTTCTACGGTTCCAAAAATTTCTTCGGCATGTAGCGCTTTTCCAACGGCGCTAATATCAACAAAAACAATATCTCCCAATTCACTTTGGGCAAAATCCGTAATTCCAATGGTAGCGATATCGCCGTCCAGATTTAGCCATTCGTGGTCTTTGGTGTAACGAAGGTTTTCAGGAAAATTCATTTGGTATGATTTTATTATGCGTGCAAGATAAAAAACCCTGCGGGCTTATTTGATAATTTCCATGTACATCCGGATATCAACCAGAGGCCGGTCGTTTTGGTTCCGGGGAGTATGCGAAATTTTTGAAATCACATCGAGGCCAGATTCCACTTCGCCAAAAACTGTGTAGTTTCCGTCGAGAAAAGGAGTACCACCAACCGTTTTATAAATTTCCCGTTGTTCCGGGCTGTATTTTATTCCGTTCCTGAGTTCGATATTGTTTAATTCCTGGTCGGTAAACGTACGTCCTTCTACCAGATAAAACTGGCAGGCGCTGCTGGCTTTTGCCGGGTTATTATCCCGGGCACCGGCTAAGGCTCCCTTTTTATGAATAAGCTCTGGCCTGAATTCGGCAGGGATCCGCACCATGTCTCCCCCGCCATTACCCAACATTTCATTTGGTCCGGCGTTTTTGCTGGTAGGATCTCCCCCCTGAATCATAAACGCAGGGATAACGCGATGAAATAACAGGCTGTCGTAAAAATGTTCGCTAACCAATTTCACAAAATTGTTGCGGTGTAATGGGGTAGAATCGTAAAGTTTCACTATGATAATTCCTGAATCGGTGGTAATTTTTATCCGGATGGAATTGTCCACAACCGGTGCTACCGGGAATTTCTTTTTGGGTTCCTTTTTTAAACCGGCCACAGGTTCTACCTGGGAGTTCTGGATTTTAGAGGATTTTGTTTCTACTTTTTTTTCCTGGGCATGAGCGGTGAAGGCAATCAACAACCCGATGCAGGATAGCAAAATGTACGTTTGAATTTTTTTCATAAATAAAAATGCCGCCAAATCTACCAAGTAAAAGTTAACCGGGCAAGAGGAGGTAAAGTATGGGTACAATTTAACAATTTCAATTATTGGTGGCCTTGATTATTCCTTATTCAAACATAATCTTCCGGGAAACGGCAATCCAAGAAAAGGGACTTTGCTTTGGGAAAAAAATACACCCGCCTCTAAAATCCAATTTTTTGAAAATAATGGAGCACATGGTCCTTCAAAAAATTTTCCTGTTCAGCCAGGTTATACTCCGGCAGGGGTTTTAGTTGGGTAAAATGGGGCCATCCATCCGCATCCAACCCATCATTGCGGTAATACCCGCTTTCGGTTAACAGGGTACAAATGGCAATATGCATCAGATCCTGCTTCTGTTCTTTATCAAATTTTTGTGCGCCATGGCCCAATTCCTGAACGCCAATTAACAGCAGCACCCCATTCATATCTGGTTTAATATCAAACTTTTCTTTTAGTTTAATTCTGAGTTTTAACCACCTCACCTGTAAATCTTCTTCAACATGTTGCATACCCAAAATTACGGATTCAGTTTTTGACGATTATCTTTGCCCCACATTTTTAGTGCTATATGTTACAGATTACTACCCTTCGGCAGGATCCCGAGCGAGTAAAAGAAAGGCTTGGACTGAGGAATTTTCCCCACCCCGGGCTTGTGGATGAGTTATTACAGGATGATGAAAATATCCGACTCCAAAAAGGGATAACCGAAAAATTACAAGCTTCCATGAACAGCATTTCGAAAGAAATCGGTTTGCTTATGGGTAAGGGGGAAAAAGCCGCTGCCGAAGCCAAAAAGGAAGAGGTGGCCGGATTGAAAAAAGAACTGGCTGCTGAAGCTGACAAACTTTCGTTACTAGAACATACTTTCAACAGCAAAATGCTGCAACTTCCTAACCTTCCGCACCAATCGGTACCGGCGGGAAAAACTCCCGCCGACAATCAGGTGGTGCGTGAAGGAGGAACAAAACCCGGCCTGGCCTCAGATGCACTTCCACATTGGGAGCTGATAAAAAAATATAACCTGATTGATTTTGAAGCCGGATCCAAACTTACAGGAAGTGGATTCCCCTTATATAAGGGCAAGGGCGCAAAACTTCAACGGTCGTTAATCCAGTTCTTTCTCGATTATAATACCGCTGCCGGTTATACCGAATACCTTCCCCCATTGATGGTTAATGAAGCCACTGCCTACGGTACAGGGCAGTTGCCCGATAAGGAAGGGCAGATGTATCATATTACTGAGGATGGATTTTATATGATCCCTACGGCAGAAGTACCGGTAACTAATATTTTCAGGGATGAAATAGTAAAGGCCTCCGACCTTCCGGTGAAAATGACGGCCTACACGCCGTGTTTTCGCAGGGAAGCGGGAAGTTTTGGAGCCGATGTAAGAGGCCTGAACCGTGTTCACCAATTCGATAAAGTAGAAATTATTCAACTTACAGAACCATCATTAAGTTATATCACCCTCGATGAAATGGTACTGCATGTTGAACGGCTGTTGCAGTTCCTGGAATTACCCTACCGCATACTTCGTTTATGCGGTGGCGATATGGGCTTTACATCTGCCCTTACCTACGATTTTGAAGTGTATAGTGCAGCACAACAAAAATGGCTGGAAGTAAGTTCGGTAAGTAATTTTGAAACCTTTCAAACCAACCGCATGAAGATCCGCTATAAAGAGGAGGGTGGAAAAACACAACTGCTTCACTCACTCAACGGATCCTCTTTGGCGCTGCCAAGAATTGTAGCTGCCTTATTAGAAAACAATCAAACTGCAGAAGGAATCAACCTGCCACAGGCGTTGCACACATATTTTGGCGAAGCCACAATTAAATAATCAGGAAAAGGTAGCCAGTACCGAAACCCCGCCCTGTACCACCTGGTTTAGCTGTACATTCACTTTTACATCCGGAGGAAGGAGCAGGTCTACCCTGCTTCCAAACTTTATAAACCCAAGCTCTTCGCACTGATTCACTTTTTGCCCAACTTCCAGGTAATTAACAATACGCTTGGCCAATGCTCCGGCAATTTGTTTTACCAAAACCCTGTATTTTCCTTTTTGTATAACCGAACTATGACGTTCATTTTCGGTAGAGGATTTGGGATGCCAGGCTACCAGGTATTTCCCTTTATGATACTGGTTATATATAACCTCGCCAGCAACCGGGCAGCGGTTTACATGCACATTAAGCGGACTCATAAAGACAGAAATCTGCAGGCATTTTGCATTAAAGTACTCCGTGTCAAAAACCTCTTCTATAACCACTACTTTACCATCGGCAGGAGCGATAATCTGGTCATCATTAATTGTAAGTTTCCTCGATGGGATCCTAAAAAACGAAATAATCAGCAGGAAAACTGCCAGGGTAATAATAAAGATTCCGGCGCTTATCCATACGGGTAGGGCTGGGAGAAACCAGAAGATTCCAAGGTTAATCGCACCAAATAACAAGGTGGCTACCGCAATTGACTTATATCCTTCCCGGTGAATGGTCATGGCGCAAAATTGAAGAGCGAAAATACAACAATGGAAGCGATTCGGGGGGATCTCAAAGCATAAGATTCACATAGGCCCAAACAAAGGGTGTTGCCAGAATGAGCGAGTCGAACCGATCGAGAAACCCGCCATGCCCTGGCATAAAACTTCCACTGTCTTTCAATTCTGCAGTTCGTTTTAACCGGCTTTCCAACAAATCGCCAAAGGTACCTGCCACTGCGGCAATAGCCGAAATGGCCATCCAATGTGGCCACGCGATATGAGTTGCAACCGGGATGAAGTGACCGGCAAGCGAAATAGTAATAATGCAGAGGATAATTCCACCAATTGTTCCTTCCCAGGTCTTTTTGGGCGAGATGGCAGAAAGTTGAGTGCGGCCCCAAAAAGAACCCACCAGATAAGCCATAGTATCGTTAATCCAGATTGAAAAAATCATTCCGCAAACCACAATTTTTCCAATCGGCACATTCAGCAGGTTTCCGCTCACATCAAATAACCGAAGGTTCATAAGTAATGCAAACGGAACAGAGAGATACACAAATCCGGAAAGAAACAGGTATTTATGTCCATGAAAATTTTTATATCTGCCTGAAATAATAAATAGAGAAAGCAGGGGAAGTATCAGCCACGATATAAGTATCATCCAGGATACCCAGCCAAACCCTCCCAACCCAAAATGTTGTGAGAAATAATCAACAGCTCCCGTTAAAACTAATAATAGTCCGCAAATAACCAGGAAGGAGGCAACAATTTTTTTGGATGGGGCTTTAATAATTAATGAGATAATTTTCACAAACTCGTACCAGCATCCGGCGGCAATTATTCCAAACAACAAAAGAAATAAGGGAAATGTCCATAGCAATCCCGTAAGCATTACAGCTACAAATACCAATGCCGTTAATGCCCTGGTTTGAAATACTGCCTTGTTAAATGCCAATGTAAAACGGGTTTAATTATTTAAAAAAGGGTGTTGAGATTTAGCCTGATCTAACAATTCGGATTCCCTTTGGGCAATCCGTTCCACATTGGTTCGCGAATATTTATCGAGAAGCAGGGAAAAAAATAAAATCAAAATAAATGCTAAAACCCCTCCCCACCATGTCACATTGGGGTCCATTTTATGGACATCTCCCGTTTTCCCTTCTTTGCCCAGATAAAACATTTGCGTTACGGCAATTAAATTATTCAAAAAATGAGCAATGATGTTTATCCAAAGGTTTTTGGTTTTATAAAACATCAATCCCAAAATAAAACCCAGGATAAGCCGGCTTACAAAGAGATAAACTGATAAATGAATCAGGCTAAAAAGAATGGCAGTTACCAAAATTCCCAAAAAGGCATTCTTCCACCATTTAACCAACAGGTTTTGCAAAACACCCCGAAAGAAAATTTCTTCAAACAGCGCAGGGAAAAATGCAATAATAAAAATGGCAACAATATACTCTCCCCATCCTTTGAGGTTGCTTAAAACTGCCACCTGCTTATTATACTCATCTTCCAGGCCGGCGGCATAGTGGTTGAGTGCAGGGTACTGGCTTATCACCGATTTGGTGAAATCGGTTATGGGCAAGGCCATGATATTGGCAAAAAATATCAACACAAATCCAAAGAACACCTGCCTTGCATTCAGGTACTGATTGAAACCCATCCACCAAATTTTTCGCCCATTTACCAACAGGCTAAATAAAATGGCTGGAATAAACATTAAAGAAAAAGTACCAACAAGCTGGATTGCCCTGGTATAGTTCACATTCTCCGGTTTCGCCATTGCTTCAACCAACAGCTTTGGTACTTGTTGAAATGAGGTGCCCTCCGGAACCATCATCATCCCAATAAACATTTGGATAACAGCCGTTAATACAAATCCTGCCCCTAAAAAGACCATCAGGAAGGCCAGTTGCGTCCATCCGCTATACCCCTTAATACTTCTGTAATCCATTGTCTTACTGCAAAAATTGTAAATTTGCTGCCGCAATATACAACGCATTGTTATGCCCTCGATAGGTTCCATTCAACTACCCGTTTTCCCCTTGTTACTTGCACCCATGGAGGATGTCAGCGATCCCCCGTTCCGAAGCTTGTGTAAAATAAATGGCGCTGATCTGATGTACAGCGAATTCATCAGTAGCGAAGGGCTTATCCGGGATGCTATTAAGAGCCGGAAGAAACTTGATTTTGAGGAAGAAGAAAGGCCATTTGGTATTCAGATCTTTGGAGGGGATGAGGAAGCCATGCAAATGAGCGCCAGGATTTGCGAGACCGTTAACCCAGACCTGGTAGATATCAATTTTGGTTGCCCCGTAAAAAAAGTTGTGAGCAAAGGAGCAGGAGCCGGGGTATTGAAAGATATAGACCTGATGGTAAAACTCACCAAAGCGGTAATAGATGGAACCTCGCTTCCCGTAACGGTAAAAACCCGGCTCGGATGGGACGACCAATCGAAAAATATTGAAGAAGTAGCGGAACGTTTGCAGGATATTGGAGTGAAGGCAATCACCATCCACGGCCGCACGAGGTGTCAGTTATATAAAGGAGTTGCCGATTGGAGTTTAATTGGAAAAGTGAAAAACAACCCCCGGATAAAAATACCGGTTTTTGGTAATGGCGATATTGACAGCCCACAGATGGCGCTTGAATATAAAAAACGATACGGAGTTGATGGGATCATGATTGGCCGGGCCGCTATCGGTTATCCCTGGATTTTCAGGGAGATAAAACATTTTTTACAAACCGGTGAAACCCTTCCTCCGCCCACTTTGGAAGAAAGAGTGGAGGTATGCAAAAAACATCTCGACAAATCGGTTGCATGGAAAGGACCGATCGTAGGGGTAAATGAAATGCGCAGGCATTATACTAACTATCTTAAGGGCCTACCCGGCATTAAAGATTTCCGGTATAAATTAGTTACGCTTCATAACCCACCGGATATTCATGCGGTGCTCGATGAAATGCTCTTGCATTATAACGGATACCAGTTCCAAAGAACTCCTATTGAAATTATTAACTACCATGAGAAATGCCCCTTGTAATTCAGGAAATCTTCATCGTCCGGATTCCATCCAGGTATTGTATTATCCGAAGGGAGGCTAAATAATCGGCAGTAAGGGCAGCAAGGCTGGCAATCGCTATGCCTGTTCCCAATCCGAACAAAAAAGCAGATCCTGCCTTATTGTAATAAAGGAAAATGAAAACTGCACCTGTTACCAATAACAGCAATTCAATAACCAGGCGCCAGGAAAGGTTCTGTTTTAACTTTTCCAGCCGGGGCAATTCTTCTTGCTGCAATCGGGGAGGATTCATATCATACGCATAAACCATAGCTTTCCGCTGGTTGTCTGATAGCCTGTACTTGGAATATCCGGTTGAAAGTGCCACAACCAACAAAATGACAAAAGGGAAAAATGCCCCTTTTGAAAAATCATTCTTCTGCACAATCCAAAATATGAGGGCGCCTGCAAATAATACGGCAGCAATTATTATCAGCCACAAAGCAGAAGACTTTTCTACAATAAAATATTTTTCTATTTCTGTCTTGCCGAACATAATTGTTAATCAATTTAATGATTCCTGATCATTGCCATCAAAATTTTATTCCGGGGAGATATGCCCGAAGGGAAAGAGGCCATTAAATCCCCCTCTTCGCTAACCATGTATTTCCAAAAATTCCATCCCGGAGCAACCCTGTTCCAACCATTTTTATCCGGATGAGAAAGCCATTGGTACAAGGAAGACTGATTGGAACCTTTAACTACGTTGCTCTTTTGAAGGATCGGGAACGACACCCCATACTGTATCTGGCAAAATTTTTCAATTTTTTCACCTTCCAGCATTTCCTGGTTTTTAAAATCATTACTGGGGATTGCCACCATATTGAGGACATCTTTATGGGTACTGTATAATTTCTGCAATTCACCCAGTTGAGCGGTAAACCCACAACCAGAGGCGGTGTTAATAATAAGTAATTTCTTACCTCTGAACACATTGAAGGAAAATGATTTTCCATGTATATCTTTTTCAGGAATCTCATAAAATGAAACAGGGGGATGAACCTGACCTGAATTTACCTGAATCCCTTTTTCAGCAGAATTTTTTGAGGCCTGCATTATCAGGGGATAAACCCGCTTTAAAATAGATTGCTTAATTCTCATCCGCCGATTATTTTTTTAAACCACAACAATTTCCCTTTATACGGTGGGTAACGAATGGAGGGGTCGGGCCAGGTAGGCATTTTCAAAACGGCCTTGAGATGCGAAAAGGTATCAAAACCATATTTACCATGATACTTCCCAATACCACTGTTTCCCCTCCCGCCAAAGGGGAGTGAGGGATTAGTGAGATGAAGGCTGGCTGTATTTATACAGGCACCACCGGAATGGATATTTTGTAGCCAGAATTGCTGCCGTTTTGAGTTAGAAGAAAATACATAGGCAGCCAGCGGATGATCGTTCCTTCGGATAATGGCTAATGCCTCCTCATCTGTTGAATAACTAATTACTGGAAGCAGGGGGCCAAAAATTTCCTCCTGCATAACGGCATCTTCCAAATTAACAGGATACAATATAGCTGGTTCTATATAAAGATCGGCCTCCCTGTATCCGCCTCCACTATAAACATTTCCTAACTGCAAATATTGCAACAGCCGTTGGAAGTGGTTTTGATTAATGATCTTCCCATAATCGTAACTCCGGGAAGGGTCGTTGCCAAAAAAAACATTTACAGTTTGCTTCAACGCATTCAATAATTTTTGAACTATAGATTGGTGAACCAGGACATAATCAGGCGCTACACACATTTGGCCTGCATTCGAAAACTTGGCCATGGCAATGCGTTTTGCCGCCACCGTTATATTTGCGTCCGCATCAACCACCACCGGCGATTTTCCGCCCAGCTCAAGGGTTACTGGCACCAGTTCTTTTGCAGCCATTTGGTAAATTGTTTTGCCTACGCGGGTACTGCCGGTATAAAATACATGATCGAATCGGAAATGATTCATCAGGTCAGGGATCACGTCTTTCCCATCGCCTGTAATTACCTGTATATAATCGGATGAAAAATTCTCTGTGATAATCTTTTGCAGGAGTTTTTCTGATGCAGTTGCAAACTCAGATGGTTTCATTACAACGCAATTCCCGGCAGCTATGGCCGCTACCAGTGGGCAAAGGATTAACTGCAACGGATAATTCCAAGGGCCAATAATTAATACCACCCCCAGGGGTTCTGATACGGCATAACTTCTTCCTGGAAAATTAAGCCGATTGGTAGGCACCGGTTGTGGGGTAGCCCACCCGCTAAGTTGCTTAAGTGCGTGGTTTATTTCGGAAAGCAAAAACCCATTTTCAGTAACCCAGGTTTCTTCGGGGCTCTTTTTTAAATCGGATTTCAACGCCTCAAAAATTTGTGATTCGTATTTTTTGATGGCCGCCTTCAACTTCTTCAATTGTTCGATACGGAATGTAACCGGCAGGGTAACATTCGTTTGAAAGAAACTTCGCATTAAAACCAGGCTATCAATATAACTCATGCGCGTACATTTGTATATAAAGTTACGCAGCCCAAATGACGGATGAGCAATATATGCAGTTGGCCCTCTCGGAGGCAAAATTGGCCTTTGAAAAAGAAGAAATACCAATTGGGGCCTTGGTGGTGCAAAATCACAAAATTATTGCCAGGGCACACAACCAGGTAGAGTTGCTGAACGATAGTACGGCACATGCGGAAATACTTGCCTTAACTACGGCCTACAATTATTTGGGAAGTAAGTACCTAACTGATGCTACCTTGTATGTAACCATCGAGCCTTGCCTGATGTGCTGTGGGGCGCTTTACTGGAGTAAAATTGGAAGGATCGTTTATGGCGCCCCGGATGAAAAGAACAGTTACCGAAAATATACAGGTACTACCCATCCTTTCCACCCTAAAACAATTATTTCGGGTGGTGTACTGGCTGATGAGGCCGCCAGGTTGATGAAACAATTTTTTTTGACCCGCAGATAGTCCGGATAACAATATTTTTAAGGAAAACTCGCTCCCGCTCAAACTTTATGGCTTTACATTTGTATATACAATACACCGATTTTTAAACCCGATAAAAAAGAAATTATGGCATTTACATTAGCCCCATTACCCTATGCCTATGATGCATTGGAACCTCATATCGATAAAGAAACCATGCACATACATCATGATAAACATCACCAGGCCTATGTGGACAATCTGAATAAAGCGATTGCAGGCACCCCAAACGAAAACAAATCGTTGGATGAACTGGTTAAACATGCCGGCACCATTAGCGCTGCCGTTCGTAACAACGGAGGGGGACACTGGAACCATGCTTTCTTTTGGGATAGTTTATCGCCAAAGGGAGGCGGGAAACCCGGTGGTAAGCTTGCTGAAGCCATCAATAGCGCATTTGGTTCACTCGAAGGACTGGTTGAAAAATTTAACCAGGCAGGTGCTACCCGTTTCGGTAGTGGATGGGCCTGGCTCCTCGTAAAAGACGGTAAACTGGAAATTAGCTCTACCCCTAACCAGGATAACCCGTTAATGGATGTGGCTGAATCAAAAGGCACTCCTGTTTTTGGAGTGGATGTATGGGAACATGCTTATTACCTGAAATACCAGAATAAAAGAGCCGATTACCTGAAGGCTGTTTGGAATGTGATAAACTGGGATAAGGTAAGTGAAAGGTTTGCTTCGGCAAAATAAGTATTTCTTACATTTTGAAAGTAGCTGTTTCGATTTATAGAAACAGCTTTTTTTGTACTCCGAATAGAGCATCCTGAAAGGAATTAATAACAGGGAAACGAAAATTTCAAATTTTTATAGCCTTCCAATCCAACTTTGAAAAAATTTAACAAGGGGAAAGAATGGAGTTATGGAACGGGGTCATATCCATGCCCTCCCCAGGGATGGCAACGGCTGATGCGTTTGATGGAAAGCCAAAATCCTTTAATCAAGCCATGCTTTCGAAATGCATCAAGGGCATAATTAGAGCAGGTGGGTGTAAACCTGCATTTCGGACCAATTACCGGCGAAATGACATACTGGTAAAATTTTATCAGTAACACAAACGGAAAGATTAATATCTGTCTAATGAGGTTCATTAATAAATCCGGAAATCTTTTCCAATATTGTTTTAACTGCTTTTTCAACCTGAGCATAAACCGGCATCTCCGTTCCCGTATAAATAATCACAAAGGCGATCCCCCGTGAATCCTTCTTTTCGAAAAGGATTGATTTATGTTGGCGGTATGCCTCTCGCATCAGTCTTTTTATTCGATTTCGGTGTACTGCCTTTTTAAAATTCCGCGAGCTAACGGATACTGCTAATCGAACCCCTTCATCGGCTGGCACACGGAGCCAAAGGCACCGGAAAGGGAATTGGTTTAACTTATTTCCGGAGGCAAAAAGCAGTTGGATTACCTTCCGGCTTTTCAGTTTCTCTTCCTTTCCAAACTTGTATTTATGCAACACCTGCAAATGGAATGGCTTTATGTAAAAATAGCCCTTGCGTGGGCAAAGGCTAAATTATTATTCGCTTCCGATCCGGCTTACTTCTTTGAACCGTGTTCGTCGGAAACTGTAAGTTTATAACGGCCCTTTGCACGGCGGCTGGCCAATACCTTACGGCCATTAGCATCCTGCATACGCTTACGGAATCCATGTACGGTTTTCCGGCGGCGGGTATGGGGTTGATACGTTCTTTTTTTACCTGGCATGATTCTGCGTTTTTCCTTTTACAAATTTGATTTCATTCCTAGCCAACAGGTCACCATCCCTGCTGTTCTGTGAAAGGACGGCAAAGGTAAGGAGCAAAACCGAGAATTAAGCGGTAATAGAATTATTTTTTGTCGTTTCCATTTCTGATTATCAACTATTTATGGTAAATGAGCTTTTTTAGAACGTATTGGAAGTCCAAAAAATGTGCTTCCATGTGTGTCAAAATCATTTATATCCCCGGTAGTAAAAAATTCCCGATCCCCCATTTTAGTACAACGGTTTGCAATTTCGGGATGGCGTTCCAGATAATCTGCCAGGCTTTGTGCCACGATTGCACCCTGCGACACAATTTTAACTTCGTTGGGAATATAGGCTCTTATTCTGGGTTCGAGGAGTGGATAATGAGTACAAGCCAATAGGAGGGTATCAATTTTTCCATCCGACGCCAGGATATTATCCAGGTTTTCTTTAATAAAATATCCGGCACCTTCCGAATCAGCCTCCCCGTTTTCCACCAGCGGTACCCACATAGGACATGCTTCCTGGCTCACCACCAGGTGGGGGAAGAATTTTTGAATTTCCAACAGGTAGGATCGCGATTGCACGGTGCCTGTGGTTCCCAACACCCCTACATGGCCGGTAGAAGAATAATTACCGATTACTTCTGAGGTGGGCCGAATTACACCCAGTACTCTTTTGGATGCGAGTTTCCTCACCAGTTTTTTTTGCTGAATGGTTCGTAATGCTTTGGCAGAGGCCGTATTGCAGGCCAGGATAACTAACGGGCACCCCTGATCGAAAAACCATTGCACTGCCTGCCAGGTGTATTCAAATACAGAATCAAAATCACGGGAACCGTAAGGGGCACGGGCATTATCTCCGAGGTAAATAAAATTGTATTCCGGTAATGATTTTACAATTTCTTTCATTACCGAGAGCCCGCCATAACCGCTATCAAAAATTCCAATGGGTTGCATGCATCACAAAAATAACAAAGCCACCCGAGTAAGGTGGCTTTATAATAAAGTACAAGAATATTAATTCTTCTTTGGCGTTGCAGCCGCCGGAGTATCTTTAATACCCAATTTCTTTTTAACCAATGGCAGCAGATCATCGCCGGGAGGGCCAACAATTACAGCAGATGCTTCCATTACATACTGATAGCCGCTTTCCTTAGCCACCGCCTTTACTGTTTCCAGTGCTTTTTCGTGAATGGGGGCCACCAATTGTTGTGCTTTTGCCTGATACATATCCTGGGCTTGTTGGTTCCAGTTTTGCACTTTCTGGTATAAGCCAATTAATTCATTTCGTTTAATTTCCTTCATGCTGTTTGTAAGCTTCACTGAGTCTTTCACAAAGGCGCTGTCCCGGGCTGTTAAATCAGCCATCATATCTTGCCCTTGCTGCGCAAGAGAAGCCTGGTACTCTTTCAATTCTTTATCGGCCTTATCGGCCTCAGGCATACTGCCAATCAATTCATCCAGGTTGATGTAACCAACCTTTTGTTGTGCGGATACCGTAAAGGAAACAAACGCCAGCATACCCGCTACGATAAATTTTTTCATTTCTTTTTTTTCGTTTAATAATATAGTTCAGATAAAGTCTTTCAAAACCGGTTTAATGCTGCCTGCTAAAATCCTGTTATCAATTATTTAACACCCAGGATTCGCAGGATATCTTCACTCTTATCCAGTTTTGGGTCGGCAAAGATAACGGTAATTCCTTCACTTTTATCAAGAATGAAATCGTACTGTTTTTCCGTAGCCAGCCGCTGTACTGCATTGTAAACCAGGTCTTGAATGGGTTTGATGAGCTCCTGCCTTTTTTTAAAAAGGTCGCCTTCAAATCCAAACCTCCTGCGTTGGAGGTCGCGAAGTTCCTTCTCCTTGTTATACAATTCATCCTCTCTCTTTTGCTTCAACTCATCGGTGAGCATAATCTTTTCCGCATCAAAATCCTTAAACATCTTATCCAAGGCCGCCTGTTTTTGGTCAATTTCCTGCTGCCAAAGGAGGCTAAACTGGTCAAGCCGTTTTTGCGCATCTTTATATTCCGGGATTTTTTCCAGGATAAATTTGGAATCTATCACCGCATAGCGTTGGGCATCCACTGCCATCACCATAAACAGTAACCCTAAGGTTAGTGAGATAATCTTCTTCATATTTTTTCAATTGAATATCGACAAGATAGGAAATTGTGACTATTCAGGCTCCTGGCCCAGCATGAATGTAAATTTGGCGGCGCCCTTCAATCCCGTAGACTGGTTATACCGGTCGAAACCGATTCCATAATCAAATCCCAGTAATCCAAACATGGGCAGATAGAACCTGGCCCCCAAACCGGCAGCACGCCTAAGCCGGAACGGGTTATAATCTTTAAAACTATACCACCCGTTGGCTGCCTCAAAAAATGCAAGGCCATATATGGTGCTGCTGGCAGCCAGGCTAAACGGATATCTTAGCTCAACCGTATATTTATTAAAGATGGTAAAGTATTCGGATGGGGTAATTCCCTCCGGATTTACTTTCGGATTCGAACTTGAATAAATGGGATATCCTCTTTGAGCAATTATATCATATCCCAATAATGCCTGGGTATTGCTCAACCCGGCATCTCCCAATTGGAATCTTTCAAACGGAGAAACATCCAGTTTCTGATTGTATTTTCCGATAAAACCAAACTTGGCGGCTGCTTTCAAAATAAACTGTTTATTCTTGTCCTCTCCACGCCCCCTTCCAATTGGCATATACCACTCTGCATTCACCCTCCATTTATGAAATTCCGGCAATTCGTATTGTGAGAAGTTGGCATTTGTGATTCCCAGGTAAGAATAAGGAAGGGTAAACTGACCGCTTGCCATCAGGGTGGAACCAGAAGTAGGGAATATAGGATTAGGCCCTGCTGAATTACGCAACAGGGTAATTTTCAAACTTACGTTGGTAGAGTTTACATTCTTTAACCCTTTGAAGCCGCTAACCGCATAATTCTTCAATTTATATTGCTGTAAGTTCAAAGAATAAATAAGGTTGAAGAAATCATCGGGTTTCTTCAATTGTTTCCCCAAAGAAATGCCGAATCCTATGGTTTTAACATACGAAGTATCGCCGCATGATTTACAATAGGCCCCAAAAGCATCGTAGGTATTGGCATACTTGGTATTATAATAACTTACTGAAAAAGAATTTCTCTTTTTACCACCCAGCCAGGGTTCGGTAAAGGAGAAACTATAAGACCGGTATGCACGTCCGTTAGACTGTACCCTGGCGCTCAGCTTTTGCCCATCGCCGGTAGGAAGTGGATCCCAGGTCGATTTTTTGAGGATGTTTTTAATCGAGAAATTATTGAAGGTAACACCCAGGGTTCCGGTAAGGCCGATGCCTCCGCCAAAACCTGCCGAGAGTTCGAGCTGGTCAGCAGATTTTTCTTCTACCTGCCAGTTAATATCTACAGTGCCATTATCTGAATTCGGAACAATTTGCGGGTTAATGGTTTCCGGGTTGAGGAAGCCGAGCTGCGACAATTCGCGCTGGGTTCGAATAACATCCGATCTACTGAATTTTTCGCCGGGAATGGTACGCATTTCCCGGAGGATAACATAGTCCTTTGTTTTATCGTTGCCTGAAACCGTTATTTTTCCATAGGTAGCCTGCGGGCCCTCCGTCATGCGCATTTCATAATCGATGGTATCGTTATATACCGCTGTCTCCACGGGATCTACATGAAAAAACAGATAGCCGTCGTCCTGATACAAACTTCCTACATCTCCACCTTCCATCGATAATTGTTTACCGAGGCGTTTATTGAGCAGATCGAGGTTATATGTATCGCCTTTATGAATGCCGAGAATAACGTTTAGGAGGGAGTCGGAATATTTGGTATTTCCCGTCCAGCTAATATTACCGAAATAATATTTCTTTCCTTCGTGAACTTTGATGTCGATATTCAGGTTGCCCCTGGCGCTATCGTTGCTATAAAAGACAGTATCGGCCAATATTTCAGCATCCCTGAACCCTTCAGCATTATAAAAGGAAAGAACTTTCTCCTTGTCTTCCCGGTATTTTTTGATATTAAATTTTGAACCGCTGAATAATTTAAACCGAACATAGGGATCCATGAAATCGCGTGTAGTCGTTGGCGAAAGGTAGCCGGTCGCTTTCATGTATTCAGAAAAACTCATGCTTTTGGATGAGTCGCCATAAGGGCTGATTACTTTTTCGGGGAACAGGGTAACCCGCGTCATTTCTTTGGTTCCCTTCATTTGTTTTTTAAGCTTCAGATCGCTGTATTTTTCATTGCCGGTGAAGTTGATGGAGTTCACCCGCACTTTGCTATTCTTCTTAATAAAAAAAGTGAGGCTAACAGCATTGGCCACTCCCGGAACTTTTTCCTCTACAACGTTTACCGTTGCATTCCGGTACCCCTTATCATCATAAAATTTCCGGATTGCTTCGATGGCATTCAGTTTCATGTTTTCTGAAAGCACCCTGTCTTTCAATAAACCCACTTTTCCTTCGAGGTCTTCCTTTTCTCCTTTTCGAATACCTACAAATTTAAAATCAAGAAGTCGGGGCCTTTCGGTAATGGCTATCTCGAGGTTTATATGGTTATCGTTGGTTAGCTGGGTAATATAAATTTCCACATCGGCCACAAGGCTTTGCTTCCAAAGTTTTTCGATGGCCTTACTAAACACATCGGAACCGGGAAGGGTCACTTTATCGCCCACCGCCAGGCCCGAAATAGAAATAATGAGATTGGGATCAAAGGATTTTGCTCCTGAAACTACAATAGACCCAATCGTGTATGGCTTGGGAAATTTTGCCGTTGTAATATTAAGCAGGGCAGGATCTACCGATTTGGCGCTGGAATCAACCTGGGCACTACTCCATTGCGCTAAAAATGAAAAAAGTATGAAAAGCAATGCGCTTTGGCAGGTCCTGTGCATCAATTGGTTTTTAACGTGCGGCAAATTAAAGGCAATAATTAAAAGGAATTGTTAAAGGAAAGGGGTGAATAGGCGTTCAATAGCGGGTTGAGATAATTAGTTTTTCACCTGTTCGCCAGTTTTTCCAAACCTGCGTTCCCGATGTTGATAATCGATAATGGCCTGGTAAAGTTCTTCTTTCCGAAAATCGGGCCAGCGGGTTTCGGTAAAATACAATTCGGCATACGCAAGCTGGTAAAGAAGAAAATTACTGATTCGGTACTCGCCCCCGGTTCGAATCATGAGTTCGGGGTCGGGAAAATTGCTGGTACTAAGGTATTTTTGAATCTGATCGGTATTAATATCCTCCGGCAACAGGTTTCCCTTTTTCACTTCCCGGGCAATTTGTTTAATGGCGTTCTCAATTTCCCACCGGGAGCTGTAGCTTATGGCCATAATAAGGTTGAGTCCTGTGTTTGCCGAAGTTTCTTTCAAAGCTTCTTCTAACTCTGCCCGGGCTTCGGGCGGTAACATATCTACATCTCCGATTACATGGAGGCGAATATTATTCTTATTTAAGGTAGGTACCTCCTTGCGGATGGTATCTACCAAAAGTTCCATCAGGCCCGAAACTTCATAGGCAGGTCTGTCCCAATTTTCAGTACTAAACGCATACAGGGTAAGGTAACCAATACCTATTTCTGCCGCTCCTTCCACAATATTTCGCACACTTTCTACCCCATGCAGGTGGCCAAACAAACGGTCCTCCCCTTTTTCTTGTGCCCAACGGCCGTTCCCATCCATAATGATGGCAATGTGTTGGGGTAGTTTGGAAGGATCGATACGCTCTCTTAATAACATGGGCTAACCTTTGCCTGAATGGCCGCAAAAGTACGTCATTTGAAATAAGATAAGAGAAATATGCTTTCCTTATTAGTTACTGGGGCAACGATAGCTGATTATATTAAAGGAAACCCCAATTTCGGCCATCAGGTATTGGTCCTTTTGTTTGCTCCAACCGCGTTGACGGCCTTCTCTTCCCAGGGGGTTAAGCGGATCGAGTTCATACGAACGATCCTGCATAAGCATAGCAATGGTTGGCTGGCCATTAGGCCCCGGAGGAAAATTATTGGCATCGGTTCCATATCCGGCACCGGCATAGGTGGTACTTACATCATCCAGATAATCGGTAGTGGTAAACCGATGGCATACTTCGATATTAAGATTGAATCTTTCGGAGATATTGTATTTAATTCCCACTCCAAACGGGATACACATGGCCATGGTAGAATATTGTTTTCTACCCATATAACCGGTATTCTGCCCTTCGGTACCCAGGGGGCGCAGGTATTCTTTCTTTCCGTTGTATAAGGCATAGGGGTCGTATGAAAAAGCGCCCACACCCAGGGTTACATAAGGGGTAAACCCATAATCGGGGTTGCCGGGTATGAACTTAAAGAAATTAAAATCGCCCTGAATGGCAATTTCCCAAATATTGGAGTTGAAGCTAAGGTTGCGCTGGCGTTGGTACTCATTTTTGCTGTACACATCGCTATATCCCAATTGGGCAAAGTGGGCACCCACCCGAAGGCCCACATAATTTCCAAATTGTTTGCGGAAGAAAATACCGGCTGCCGGTTTGGGTCGGTTTAGCCTGGCCCTTGTATTTAGATCTCCAAAATAATGGGCAATTCCGGCGGAAATACCAAATTCGCCCTTTTGTACATACTCATATTCGTTGCGCTGGCTGGAGGCAGTGCCCCAAATACAAACAGCGAGAAGTGCCAACAGAAAATAACGATTCACTTAATAATAATTGTTGGTTATAAAATGCGGATCGAAAATAAGGTAAAAAAACTTGCTATACAGGAGGCTTTGAATGATTTTAGTTTATTAACGCTGCGGAAACTGAAAATTACATATCCTTCCTGAAAATTTTTGTTAACTATCGGAGCCATTTTTTTCTACCCTGATCCCCACACTCATAATACCCGGCAGGGGGTTATCTCTCATAATCTGGTTTATTTCGTACCGGTACTCACCCGGTTTCGAAAATTTATGCATGAAAATCAGTTTTCGCATTTCCCAGATATCATTCATTCCGGATCCTTCCCACCCTCCCGCATCATCTGCAAGGGGAAGGTTTATTTTCCTTATTCGCATACTGTCTCCCGGATCCTGAAAACCCAGGTTTAACCAAATATTACTGTACCGGTAATTATCGGTATGCCGCAGGACTACATAAATATTATAGGAAGATACCGTATCCAAAATGATGAAACTGCCCTTCACCGTATAATTATGCTGCCATTTAAAGCCCGGGATGCGTGTATTTTGCTCGTGGAGCTTTATTGGTGTACAACCGGAAAAAAGGAACCCTATTCCCCAAAAAATAATTACTATTAAGATGCCGGAGGTGCGCTTCATAACTAAATCGCTAAAGTACATTAAGAACCTGTTCTTTTGCTTTTTCCAATTCATCTTTCATTTTCACCACGCATTTTTGAATAGAGGCATCATACGCTTTGCTGCCGGTTGTATTTATCTCCCTCCCCATTTCCTGCAAAATAAAGGACAGCTTCTTTCCCTTTCCGGGGTCATTGCCCTTTAAAACTTCAAAGAAATATTCGCAGTGCTGCCGGAGGCGAATCTGTTCTTCATGGATATCGATCTTTTCTATATAATAAATCAGTTCCTGCTCGAGGCGGTTACCATCGGTATGTTCTTTTCCCACATATTCGTTGAGCAGGGCAACAATTTCCTGCCGGATCTTTTCTTTTCGTTTGGGTTCCAGCATAAGGATTTCCTCTTCCTGCTTTTCGATCATACTAATGCGGTTCACCAGATCTTTCTCAATGGAAGCGCCTTCTTCTTCGCGGTGTTTATTCAATTCTTCGAGGGCCTTTAGGAGTACCTGTTTAAATCCATTGAAACTCTTTTCATCCAACACGTCGGTGGAAGGGGTCACTACTTCAGGCAACCGGAGTAAGGCGGCAAGCACACTCTGGGTATCTATATTCAAATCATTTGCCAGCTCAGCAATTTGTTTATAGTACGAACGAATCAGTTCTGTATTCAGGTTAACCGGTTTTGCTGTTCCATTTTGTTTAAGGCTGATGTAACAATCAACGGTGCCTCTCAGCAATTGCTCCTGGAGTATGGAGCGGATATCAAACTCGTAAGGCTTAAGCAATGCCGGTAATTTCAACTGCAATTCAAGTTGTTTACCATTCAGGGTTTTAATCTCCACCAGAAAAGTGGTATCTCCAATTATTTGTTCCGCCCTTCCATAACCGGTCATTGATTTTATCATACACGAAATGATTTATTGCAAGGTAATCTTTCTCTGCGGTGAAGAATAGTTTTCGTTGAGTGGAATAATCTTGAAAATAAAAAAGCCCGGTTTGCGACCGGACTTATTATATGGATGGGTTAGTAAGTACGGGGATATAAATTCCCCTGCACAATATTAAAAAGATTTTTTGCTATCAAAAAAATTTTTTCAAACTATTTTATTAACATTTTAAAATTGCCTGTGGAAATCAAAATTGAAAAAGGAGGTTTAAGACCCCTCTTTGAATCATTAATGATTACCTGGATATTTAATTTCCTTCTTTCGAATATTCGGCTAACAATAGTAAAGGATACTACATTTGCTGAAATTTATCGCTATGCGTTTTCCTGCTCCTGTTTCCGTTGAATGGATTGCTTCGTTGATTCATGCCGAACTTCATGGTAATAAAAAGGGCCAGGCAACTGGCATCAATGAAATACATAAAGTAGAACCGGGAGATTTGGTTTTTGTAGATCATCCGAAGTATTATGACAAGTGCATCCACAGTTCCGCCAGCTTTATTATCATCAATAAACTGGCCGATATACCCGAAGGGAAAGCATTATTGATAGTTGAAAACCCCTTCGAGGCATATTGTAAAATTGTAAATCACTTCCGGCCTTTCGAAAAACCATCAGGAATGATTAGCCCCACCGCAGCAATTGGTGAGGGTACAGTCATCTTTCCCTCTGCCTTCATTGGCAACCAGGTGCAGATAGGTAAGAACTGCATCATCCATCCGCAGGTAACTATTTTAGATCATTGTATCCTTGGGGATAATGTTATCATTCAGGCATCCACAGTGATAGGAGGAGATGCTTTCTATTATAACAGTAAAAAGGACCGGGAAGTATGGTATAGGAAAATGCCCAGTTGCGGAAGAGTTATCATCGAAGACTTTGCAGAAATTGGTGCAAGCTGTACTATCGACCGGGGCGTAAGCCACGATACGCTAATTGGCAGGGGAACCAAAATAGACAATATGGTACATATTGGACACGACAGTATAATTGGAAAGAATTGTCTGATTGCCGCACAGGTAGGAATCGCCGGTGTAGTAAATATAGAAGACGGCGTTACTCTCTGGGGGCAGGTAGGCGTAAGTAAAACGCTAACCATTGGGGAAAATGCAACGGTATTTGCACAAAGCGGAATTCCAAAATCGATTGAAGGAAACCAGCAATATTTTGGCTCTCCCGCCGAACCGGCCAAAGTAAAAATGAAAGAGCTTGTCTTTACAAAGCGCCTCCCCGAAATGTGGGAGAAGTTAAACAAGCTGTCCTCAAAAGGTTAAAGAGATATAATTATACGGTAATTGATCGGCTACCTTCGACCATCCCCAGTAAGCACTCATGGTAATATCATCCTGATCGAAATAAAAACCATTTTGTTCTATAAATAAGGTTTCTCCGGAAGCAATATTCACCAGCGAATATTCGAAATTTTTATTCTCCTCCGGATTTTCCCGTAAATACATTTCCTCCGGTTTTTCGTTTAAATACAGCACTACCAGGTTATGTTGGCTGGGATTAATGCTCACCACCTGGGTACTATCGTCCTTAAAATAATTTAATGCCTGGTAAAGATTTTTTAATGGCAACGCGGTATCCCTTCCCAAATAATTAAGTACATATTGAACTTGAAAACCTTCTTCCTCTATCCGCTTTTGGTAAAGACTGCGCATAAAATGAAGAATAGAACTGCGGTATGCTTTTTCTCTTTTGCTTACCCATACCTGCCGCTGATCGTCATTTACGGGAGTAAGCTCCTCAAATAAAGGATTGCCCGTATAATAAGCCACCTGGGTATTGTATGCATACGTAAAGGAATCCAGGGCATAATGTACTGTATATCCCAAGGCACGATTCTCAACCAGAATAGGTTCTTCAGAAGTTACCTTCAGGCGATTGCGCTTTCGGGAAAAAAAGAAATGCAATTTCTCCGGATTTTTTATACTGCAATCTTTGCTGTTTTCCGATTTGCCAATAAAATTTTCAACAAAGAAATTTCCATACTTCTCCCAACCATTCTTCACTTCGGTTGTGGCAATAACCGCAACGGCCTCCATTTCCTTTTCCTTTGGCTTCAAGGAGAAACTAAGGTTTTGGTTTTGAGTATCCGATGAAGTAATGCGCCTCCTCTCCGTTCCAAAACCCGTAAAACTTACAATTAAATCATAACCGCCGGGTGGGAGGTACAGGTTGAATTTCCCATCGGCTCCGGTGGTAGTCCCGATAGTGGTGTTTTCAGCAAAAACAGAAGCTCCCTGCATCGGCTGGTTATTATCGAGGTTCATTACCTGCCCCGATACAACAAAGTAATTTCCCTGTGCAACCGCATTATTAGATGCAATAAGGGAAGAAATGAAAAGGATAAGGAATATTCTCATCTATTTGTAATTGATTTAACCCAAGCGAATGTAAATTATGGTTTGTTAAGTTTTTGTTGCAAAGAACCGGCTACCCTTTTTATGGTTTCATCAATTGCGGTAAACGAAAATTCCGGAAATGCATTTAAAATCTTTTGGTTGCAGTATTTACTTTCTCTTAATGCAGTGGTTGCGGTTTCGCGGGTAACCAGGGGCTTCTTTCCCGAAAAG
Source organism: uncultured Ferruginibacter sp. (assembly GCA_964647915.1). Classification (GTDB taxonomy): domain Bacteria; phylum Bacteroidota; class Bacteroidia; order Chitinophagales; family Chitinophagaceae; genus Ferruginibacter. The sequence goes on from CAZYKA010000003.1 coordinate 58,494, forward strand.
AAATATTTTAAGCTCTCCACCCTCCAGGCAAGTCCGGCAAGAAAGGGCGTAATTTTTTTTTGCGGAGGCTTTTTATGAAATTCAGCAGCAATTTTTTCGAACAACTGTTGGTAGGAAAAATTTTCCGCAGAAATAATAAACCGTTCATTTGAAACATCCGATTCCATTAACATAATCATTAGCCTGGCAACATCTTTCACATCTACAAATCCGTTCACTCCTTCCGAATACCAGGGAAACTCATTATATACATTCTTAAACAAGGCGGTTGATCCTTCATCCCAGTTTCCTTCACCTAAAATAATGGAAGGGTTCACAATTGCCATCTCCAGTCCTTCGGCGGCACCACGCCAAACTTCCAACTCGCCATCTTGTTTAGATTCTCCATAGGCCGATCGTTTGGCACTTCCCGACCATAGCATATCTTCTGTGATTAAATCTGTGCCCTGCCTTTTTTCCAGCACGGCCACCGAGCTAACATGAATTAATTTCCGAACCGATGCAAAAAGGCAGGCTTCTACTATATTGGCAGTACCTTCAACATTTACTTTATACAGGCTACGTTTTTCTGATGGAAGGAACGACACTTTACCGGCACAATGGTACACTCCATCTACCTCCTGCATTAATTCAGTAAGCCCCATTATATCATTTATGGAGCAGGTTTCAACCCGCAGGTTGGGATGGTTGATGGTGATGGCAGTGGCATGTTGTATGGCTAAAACAGACTCTCCCCGGTTGAGCAACTGAAGCATAAGTTCATTGCCAAGCAAACCGGCGCCACCGGTTACAAGAATGGGTTTTCCGGATCCGGTTTTGGATGTAATCATGCAGGAGATTGAGTGGAATATTGATAAAACCCAATCCCGGTCTTCCTGCCCAATTTCCCATCGGATACCAATTGTTGTTGAATGGGAGATGGTTTCAATCTCTCCGGTTTCCCTAAAGCATCATACAAGGATTGAGATACGGCATAATTTATGTCCATTCCAATTAGATCCATTAAACGGAAGGGCCCCATTTTGAAACCGGCATTCTCCAAGGCATTGTCCACAACTTCCGGAGCCGCCTGGGTAGCCCGCATGATTCGCATGGCTTCGAGGTAATAATTTCGGGCAACCCGGTTTACGATAAACCCGGGAGAGTCTTTGCATACCACAGGTACTTTACCCAACCCCTTACAAAAAGTAACCAGTTGGGCGATCGTATCCGAATCCGAAAATTTGCCACTTACCACTTCTACCAATTTCATAATATGGGCCGGGTTAAAAAAGTGAAGCCCGGCAAACCGTTCCGGGTTGGGAATTTCTTTTTGAATATCGTTTATAGAAAGAGAGGACGTGTTAGAAGCAAGGATGCAATTCTCTCCATTTATTTGCGCCAGCTGTTGAAAGACGCGAATTTTGGCTTCCGGCTTTTCAATAATCGCCTCTATAATCAAATCAGCTTTGCAGGCAATGATCTCATCGCAAAATCGAATATTCACCAGGTAACCATTGGCTGTTTCCTGAGAAATTTTCCCCTTATTCACCAGGTATTGAATATTCTTTTCAATGGCAGCCTTCCCTTTTTCCAATGCACCCGGAAAACTATCAAACAATATTACCGGAAAACCCGAAGAGGCACAAGCCAATGCAATTCCACTCCCCATAGTGCCCGCTCCAATAACTGCAATTTGATGAATCATAAGAAAAGAATAATAGAGTCAAAATTAACATTTACCAGCATCTTAAAAAACTATACAATGAAAGCGAAAATAGCGGCCAGGTGGTAAAATAGAAAAGTTGGATCGATTAACAGGTAAGAGAAATCATATAAAGTAATTATCCGAAATACTTACCTTTCCGGCCCTGCCAGCATTTCAGTTCCAGTATCCGAAAAATTCTTTCTTATTCCCCTTCCTAAATAATTCTACGCCTTCTTTTTTAGGCACAATCTTTTCATAAGCAGGGGGTACAGGAATGCTGCCATCTATCTTCAACATCCCGTATTTGCCGTTCTTCTTTATAATAAAAAACTTCCAGCTCCCGGACGACTTCATTTCGTCATATATAATCGGGATGATTAGCTCATTATTGGCATTCATCAATCCGTATTTTTCATCCTTTTTAATTATTTGAAAGAATTCTTCCGATGATGAATAATGCCTCTCCGTATAAATAAGTTTTATACTACTATCCAGTATAACCGGGCTATCCAGGTGATTTATATCTAATATTTGGGCTACATTATTTTTTTCTGCAAAAACCTTACTGCCATCTATGGTAAAAAATTTATACTCCATGGGAACAACCAGGTTTCCATGGAAGTCATAAACCCCGTTCAGTTTTTGTTTATTCATTACCACATAGTGTTCTCCATCCATTGAGGACATGAAATTATACTCTGGAGAAATGATCATGTTACCATTATTATCTGCCAAACCAAATAAAGATTCATGGGTTAAAAGGATAAACCGATCTTGAGGCCTCGGCAATATGAACTTATACCTGACCGGGAGCAATTCGTGATAATTAAGGGTATAAAGGCCATACCGGTCTTTTATCCTCACAACAAGCCTTTTATTCTGAAACTCAATTTTGTCAAATTCAAAAGGAACGATTATCCTATGCTGACTATCGGCTACCCCCACTTTATCGCCCTTCCAGACTAAAAAGCGATTCTCTGTAATTTTTGTTAACAGGGGCTGTGCCATGCCAGAAACACATAAAAGGAAAGAAAGCATGGCAGGGATAAACTGCTTCATTATCAGAAATGAATTTGAAATTATTAAAATCAACTCATCTTGAAAAAAGAATCATCGCTCAATCGTAATTATAATGCGGAAGAAAACTGCTGCAGAAAACGCAAATCATTTTCACTGAACAACCGAAGGTCTTTCACTTCATATAGCAACATCGTAAGTCTTTCAATGCCCATACCAAAGGCAAAGCCGGTATATTTCCGGCTGTCGATACCACAGTTCTCAAGTACCTTCGGATGCACCATGCCACAACCCAAAATTTCCACCCAACCGGTTTTCTTGCATACATTGCACCCTTTGCCTCCACAAATCAGACAGGAGATATCCATTTCGGCGCTGGGCTCGGTAAACGGAAAATAGGATGGACGGAAGCGGATCTGCACCCGTTCACCAAACATTTCCTTTACAAAAAAATAAAGGGTTTGTTTCAAATCGGCAAAAGAAACCTGCTCTGCAATGTATAGTCCTTCAACCTGGTTGAAGAAACAGTGTGCCCTGGCACTGATGGTTTCATTTCTAAAAACCCGGCCGGGGCAAATAATCCGCAGCGGTAACTGGCCTTTTTCCATTTCCCGGATTTGTACACTGCTGGTATGTGTCCTCAGCATCCAATCTGGATTCCTGCTGATGAAGAACGTATCCTGCATATCACGCGCCGGATGATCTTCGGGGAGGTTGAGGGCAGAAAAATTATGCCAGTCGTCTTCTATCTCCGGTCCCTCCGCTACGGCAAAACCCAATCGTTGAAATATGTTGATGATCTTGTTCTGCACGATGCTGATTGGATGCCTCCCCCCCGATGGTAGTGGATCGCCGGGCAGGGTAACATCCAGCGTTGAATGCAATGCTGAACCGGAATTCAAGGTTATTGAATCCTGTGCCTTTTGATAATACTGTTCAGTAAATTGTTTAATCTCATTGAGCAAGACACCAGCCTCCTTTTTATTTTCCGGAGCTACATTCTTCATCTCCCCCATTAGTTGTTTCAACAATCCTTTAGTGCCCAGATATTTAATGCGAAATGTTTCCAATCCAGGCGGATCTGCAACTTTTTCTTTCTCCATTTCCGATTTCAACAACTGGATTTTCTCAATGAGGCTGTTCATGCAACAAAGATAAGCCGGTCCTGTTATTGAAGAGATGACCGGGTATATTAAGTTTTATTAATAAGTCCGCTTCGCAGGCGGGCTGCCTCCCTGGTTAGCATCGTTCCCCCCGCTTGTGGTTCCTGCAAAAGACCCCTTTAAAATTGAGCCAATAAAGGCCCCGTCCTACTCCGATTAGGATATTATTTGCTAATTTTATGTACTAAATTTTTATCAATGGCACTATTTGAATCGGGTAACCCTACCCTTTCGGAAAAAAGATTCAGAAGCACGGTTCTGGATGATGTAATGGTTCGGGAGAATTGCATGACGGTTAGGGGTACCCTGGGGAAATTTGGATTTCTTTTCCTGATGGTTTTGGGAACCTCTTTCTATGCATGGAAGGAAGTGGCTTTAGGCGGTAATGCAATGCCTCTCGTTTGGGTAGGAATTATTGGTGGCTTGATACTTTCTTTTGTCATTGTTTTTAAACAACAATGGTCGCCCTATTTAGCGCCTGCCTATGCCCTGCTGGAAGGATTAGCCATTGGCGGTATTTCGGCTATGGCAAATTTTGCTTTTGCGGATAAGGCACCCTATCTTGTAATCACCGCAGTGGGTTTAACCTTTGGGGTAGCCCTTGCGATGTACTTGCTTTATAGCTTCCGTATTATTAAAGCCACTGAAAAATTTAAATCGGTCGTTATCACCGCAACAGTAGGTATCGCCATTTTTTATCTCATCGTTTTGGTAATGCACGCATTTGGTTTTAATCAAATATCTTTTTTACATGAGGGTACAACTTTCGGAATTATCTTTTCGCTTTTTGTGGTAGGTATTGCCTCCCTTAACCTGATCCTCGATTTCGATATGGTAGAAAAAGGTGCCGAAATGGGCGCACCAAAATATATGGAATGGTATGGCGCATTCGGGTTGCTGGTAACAATGGTATGGCTATATTTCGAAATTCTTCGGTTGCTGATGAAACTCAACCGGAGATAATCAGGATATCTTTATTTTTATTCTCAGGTCCAGGTTCAATTCCGGCCCAGTATGGGCGTACTGCTGCTACATTATACAATGTTAAATCAGCCAATATATATTAAAGGGAATGTGCCCTTTGTCTTATCAAAAAATTAGCCTGGAACTACGATGAGTGCAGTGGTAATTTTCTCTTTTCTTTGTTATGATTTCCTTCCTAAAAAGTTTAATTGGTTGGCTTAAAGTCTTGATTTGAATAGGGTGGAGTAACCGGCTGGATAATAATATTATAATCGTGGTTTGTTGCCTGATGGCAACTATTGCAGGTACTCGTCAAAATAGCGTATGAACTTTTAAACTGGGATATATTTTTTGAAATTACTGCCCTACTTAAATTATTTATGGGTTCAATAATCATGGATAGCTTTTTGATTTCGGGTCTATCGCTGCAATACTTTTCAATACCAGATAAACTTTCTTTTATTTCATTGATTTCAAAGTCTGCCAGTTTCCAATTTTGTGCTTGTCCTGCAAACCAAAGCTTTGCATGGTGAACTTGTATTCCCGACATAAACTCTCCAAGTCCGGGTTTATACGAATTTGCAAGCGCCTGTTTCAAGTTGTCTATCTGGTTTTGTGTGGATTGCTGGCAGGAAAATAACCCAATGAATATAATTAACAGGAGAAGAATGAAGACTTTCATACATCAGGTTTATGGATTTTCAATTTATAGCGGGTATTCAATTATATAATGCTTTACGATATTGTTACCCCATACGAACCCCAAAATCAGAAATATTACCAACATGAGATCCTGTGGTACCTGAATCCTTATAATTTCACCACCATCCCCATTTGGCCCGGAGCGAAATATACACTCGATTTATCTAAGAACTTAAGCAATTTTTTCCCATGTTTATGATGTATGCTGTACATGGTTACATCAAAAATTAATAGGGCAGCACCCTGCATAATTATGCTGCCCCCATACCCCTTCAGCCGGGATGGGTTTTTGGTGACCGACTTCGAACGCTCATGTAAATACAGCCCTCCCCCAATATAAGCCAGGTCGAGCCCTGCATTAAACAAAAATGTTTTCTCGGAAGCATATTGTGCCCTTACCGACTGGCTTAAGGATAGTTCTTTGCTTTTTCGGGAACCGAGGTATCCCATAAAACCAATGGCTGCGTTTACTCCGCCCCACATGGCATTCATCTGGTGAAAATATTTTTCCGTTCCGGAGGTTTGGCTTTGGGCAATCAATCCGTAAATCAGGTTAGCACCACCCCAGGATGTTAAAACCAGCATTCCGGTTCGCCCTGTTTTATTTCTTTGCTGATTAAATTCATGTAATGAAAATTCATCCTGACCAAATCCCTGCAGGAAAAAAATCAGCAGGAAAGACATTATTCCAATTCTTCTCATAAGGATTGTTTCTACAATCTACAAAATCAATAAGAAAAAGTTTACATGTAAGAGCGCAAAAAATGCAGGAAATAAAAAGGCCACCCCGAAAAGGGCAGCCTATAAATACAAGAGTGAAGTCCCCTACTTCTTTTTTAGGGGAGAATCTTTCGGTAAGCCATTCCATATCTTTTTCCCCTGAATTCTTCTCCACAGGTACATAAATCCAACAAAAATGAAGAAGAAGGGCCCGGAAAAACCAAGAAGGGCAATATACCGGGTGCCATAAAATTTTTCCATTGGCCTGCGCACCCTTTCTGCAATGATGTACATAGAAGGCACCATAATCAGGGTGAGGAAGAAGGAGAAAATAAGCCCGAATATAATCGTCCAGCTTAAAGGACCCCAAAACACTACACTATCGCCCCCAAAGAAAATTTTCGGGTTAAGGTGCTGGAACAGGGATACAAAATCGATATTAAATCCAACTGCCAGTGGAAGTAAACCTAAAGTGGTGGCTAATGCTGTAAGTAATACCGGGATGATACGGATTTTCCCGGCCTGAATGGCTGCTTCCCGGGTTCTGAGGCCACGGCTACGGAGTTCATCTGTAAATTCAAGAAGGAGAATCCCGTTTTTGATAACGATACCGGCAAGCCCAATAATCCCAACGAGAAACATAATGGTGGCAATAGTCATTCCGGTAAAAGCATAGCCCAGCAACACGCCAATTACCGAGAAGAAAATTTCGGTGAGTACGATAAAAGGTTTGCTCAGCGAATTAAACTGAAGAACCAGGATTAGGAAAATCAATCCCAATGCCAGAATAAAAGCGGTTCCCAGAAACTGGTTGGTTTCTGCTTCCTGCTCACCCTGGCCGGTCTGCTTAATGGTAACGTCGGAGGGTATCCGATTTTTAGATTTAAAGCTGGCAATTTTCCCTGCCAGTTCCTGATTCACTTTTGCCGTCATGGTTGGGTCCAGCACATTCGATTGCAACTGGATGGTCCGTTTTACATTTTTCCGGGCTATGGCGCCGGTGGTATTGGTATAATCGATACTGGCTACTGCACTAATGGGTATGGACTTAATCATCATGGTATTCATATCCATAAACGTGATGCGGGTATTCAATATGTCGGAAATATTATTCCGGATGAGGTCAGAATACCGGAGTTGGATTTTATACTCATCCTCTCCGTCTTTCAGTTTACTCACCTCTTTTCCAAAAATGGCTGTTCGGATTTCCATTCCAATTTGCCCGGTAGAAAGTCCTTCCATCATAGCTCTTTCCCGATCGATGTTGATGGTGATTTCGGGGTTGTTGAGATCCACATCCATTTTCAGGTTTTCAATACCATAAATCTGGTTGGTGTCGAGATAATTATGCAGGCTGGTTGCCACTTTGGCTATCTCTTCAAAATTATCGCCGGCAACTTCGATATTCACCGGAGGGTCGGTTGGTGGCCCGCCATCCTCTTTACCCACTTCAATTATGGCCCCGGGGATTCCGGTCATGTGCGCCCGTATAGAATCCAGGAAGGGCTGGGTATGTTTTCCGTGCCTTTTATCATATTCCACAAATGAAACCTGGATACGTCCCAGGTTAGGTTGAACACTTCGGTTTTGATCTCTCGGATTATTGGCGCTATTGGCCACATTGGAGATGATGCTCTCCACGATGCTTCCATCCGTTCCTGGTTTCTCTGCTGCGAGCACTTTATTAACCCGGGTTTCGAGGATACGGGTTACACTATCGGTTTTATTTATATCGGTACCTACCGGCATTTTTAAATATACATAAATGAAATTCGGGTCGCCATCCGGGAAGAAGGTCGATTTATTTCCACGCAAAAAGAGTAACCCGGCCGAAATAGGGAAAGCCAAAAAAAGGCTTACCAGCAACCAGGCAGGACGCTTCCCTTTTAATGCCCATTTCAACAGGCTTTCGTAATGATTCATCAGCCAGGGCAACAGCTTACCCTGGAACCAATAAATTACATCCCGGAAAACATACGTGTTAAGAATAGACAGGATCACCATCAACAGCATGAAATTCCCAAGTCCATGCCAGCCCGCTACATTAAGAATTACGCCAAAAGAAAGCATAACCCAAAAAAGGTTCGATTTAAACAGTGCGCTTTTGGGTTTATCAAAATTCCTTCCTTCGGGTTTCATAAAACTAACCGCAAATACGGGGTTAAAGATGAATGCCACGATAAGGGATGCAGCAAGAGTTAGGATAAGCATTACCGGTAGGTAGATCATAAACTTACCGATGATGCCCTTCCAAAACAACAAGGGGAAAAAGGGGGCAAGGGTGGTGGCTGTTCCTGCCAGCACCGGGATAAAAATTTCGCCGGCTGCCTCTTTAGCGCTTCGGATGATGGGCACTTTTCCGTTATGATAAATACGGTGTGTGTTCTCAATTACCACGATGGCATCATCTACGATGATCCCCAAGCCAAACAACAGGGCAAACAGCACTATAAAGTTGAGGGTTACCGGGGTACCCACCACCCAATCGGCAACCGGCAGGAAAAGAAAGGCGATAAATACACTTAGGGGTACACTCAGCGCCACAAAGAAGGCGTTGGTTACGCCCATAAAAAACATGAGTACCACCAGTACAAGTACAAATCCGATGATGATGGTATTCACCAATTCATGAAAGGAGGTGGCAGTGGCTTTGCTTTGATCGCCTGTAAGCACCACTTTCAAATTCTTAGGCAGGGTTTCATCTTCCTGCATCTGGCTGATGATCTTTTTTACATTGGTGGCTGTACTAATCAGGTTTTCGCCGGCACGCTTTACGATATTAATGGTGATAACATTCTTACCATCAAGGCGTGCATAACTTTCTGCATCTTTAACCGTATCTTTTATGGCTGCAATATCTTTTAAATAAACCGATGCGCCTCTGGCCGAGCTGCGCACCACGATGTCCTGCATATTTTTTGCAGTGGTAAACTGACCTTTGATTTTTACGGTTCGCTTCATGCCGCCCACCTTTATCAGTCCGCCGGTGATGTCGTGGTTTTCCCGGCTGATGGCATTTTCAATATCCATAAAGCTAATGCGTGCTGCCTGCATCTTGAAAGGGTCCACATTTACCTGAATTTCCCTTTCCGGCGCTCCAATAATATCGGCACGGGTAATTTCGGGCAGTTCCTCAAACTTATCCTGCATTTTATCGGCATATTCTTTCAACTGCATCCCGTCGTAATCGCCGCTGATATTTACATACATGATGGGCATTTCGCTAAAAGCGAACTCCTGCACATTCGGCTCCTGGGTGAGGTCGTTGGGTAAATCGGTGCGGGCTTTATCGATCGCGTCTTTAACCTTTGTTTTAGCAAGGTCTGTTTTCACATCGGTATCAAACTCTACTACAATCAGGCTGTAGTCGGTTTGCGAAATGCTGTTTATTTTTTTCACCTTCGCTCCGGTAATCCCTTTCAACTCTTTTTCAATGGGCCGGGTTACCAGGTTTTCAATGTCCTTTGCCGAATTGCCTGCATATACCGTAGTTACGCTAATGGTTGGAACTACAATATCCGGGAACTGTTCTTTCGGTAAGGAGGTAAATTTCACCATCCCATAAATGGAAATAAGAATGGTTACGATATAGATCACCACCCGGTTATCGATCGACCAGCTGGTGGGCTTAAACTCTTTAAATTTTCTACTTATTCCTTCAATTATATGCTTCATAACAATATTCCTGAGTTGTGCAAATTATTGGTTGGCAGTGGCCACAGTTTGGCCATCATACACATTTTGGAAACCTTCTGTAATCAATTGGTCGCCGGCTTTTAAGCCTGCCTTTATCTCCATGTTATTTCCGTAAACTTCGCCAATGGTTACAGCTTGTTTCCTGGCAATCATTTTCCCACCCGGTTCCGTATTTACAAGAAAAACAAATTTTCCGGTTTCATCGCTTTGCACGCAATTAACCGGTACTACAATCGCATTGGCCGCTTTGTAATCATTTATCCGGATTACGGCCGTTTGGTTTGGCTTTAAAGCCGGATCGGATGGGATTTTTGCTTCTGCAATAAAACCCCGTTGGGTAGGATCTATCGACTGGCTGATTAGAGAAATGACGGAATTAAAATCCTTTTGTGCATCGGGTATGGAAACAATAACCGGAGAACCTTTTTGCACTTTTGTTAAATAATTTTCGGGGATGCTGGTTACCACTTTCAGGTTGCTCTTGTTTACAATTTTAATTTGCGGGCCAGCCTGTGTCATCCCGATAAATTGTTCGCCTACTCTGATGTTTACGATATCGGCAATGCCATCCACATCACTTAACACATTGGTTGTATTCATTTGCTCCACTGCCACTTTAACCTGCTCCTGCGCCGATTTCAACTGGTTCTCGAGGGTTTCGGCATTGGTACGGGCCGTAATGAGTTGAACTTCGGTTCCAATTCCCTGGTCCCATAAGTTCTTCTGTCGTTGGTATAAGTTTTTGGCAAAGGAAAGCTGGGTTTTGATGGTTTCCAGTTGTTGCTTAGCGGCAGCAACCTGTTGTTGCATGATCGCATCATCCAGTTTTAATAATAACTGGCCTTTCTTTACCGCCTGGCCTTCTTTTACAAACAGCGCTTTCACCTGGCCACCCATACCACGGGGAGCGATATACGAAATATTTTGGGCATCCACCGTGCCTTGCAAATCGATGTAATGAAGGAAATCTTTGGTTTCCACCGGACTAATGGCTACCAGCCTTACCTTCGAGTTGGCTGTTGAAGAAGGATCCAGGCTTTCCAGTTTGGTTTGGAGGGCTTGTATTTCCTCTTCAGTTTTATCTTTTTGAGCACGGAGCTTCTCCAGCCGGGCCTTCATATCGGCCACCACCTGGCCTTTTTCCTTTTTCGTTTCACTTCCACAGGAAGCCAGAAGGATTGCAACCAGGAGTACTGTAGCGAATTGAGTGATTTGTTTCATTGTTATAGTTAATCAGTTATAGTATTAAAATTTTCCGTTTGCCTTCAGGAAATCGGCTTTTGCCACAATGGCGTCATACAAAGCCGTGAGATAATTGGTTTGCGCATTTTTTAGTTCGAGGTGTGCATCATTAATTTCAGAAGTGGAGCCGGTGCCGATCTCATACTTCTTTTTCGTTTGTTCGTACACCTTTTCCGCCAACTCCATATTCTTCTTTTGAAAATCGAGTGTGGATATAGCCGCCGTAAAATTGTTTTTGGCTGCCAGAATCTCATTGTCGATCTGGATCTTTAATTGGTCCTGGTTGTTGATGGATTTTTGCAATTCCAGTTCGGCTTTCCGGATCCGGGCGCGGGCCTGCAATCCATGGAATATGGGCACCTGCACACTCAGCCCGATATAAGAAGAGGTAAACCAATTTCCTTTGTTAAAGAAATCAAAGCTGTTGCGCTGTGCATTTTTGTTGTAGTTACCCACGATAGAAAAAGTAGGGAGTTGCGAAAGTTTATAACGGCGCAGGTTGAGTCCGTTCAGCTTATTGGTTATTTCACCAATCTGGAATTCCCTCCGACTGCTGTAGGAAAACTGGCCGGCTTCCAATACTCCATCCAGGATGGTTGTGCTGTTGATGGAATCGGTGAGTTGCAGCGAATCTTGAATTGGCATCCCCATCAGCACTTTTAAACCCGAATATCCGTTTTGGATGAGGTTGTTTGCTTTCAGTTTTTCGGTTTGCAGGTTGGTAAGCTGTACCCCAATTTTATCAATGTCTAATTTTTCCGTAAATCCGTTCTCATACATAATGGTTACATCGTGTTGCAGTTTTTGCAGCCTTTCTATGTTATCATCGAGCAATTTGATCTGTACTTTACCGGCCACCAATTGATAATATATTTTATATACATTCCAGCGAATATTCTCTTCCGTTAGTTCGGCGATGCGTTGCGAAAGGTTCATGGTTCCGTTCCTGGCTTTCAGCGCAATGAACACCTGCCCGTCAAATATCAACTGGTTAAAAGAAACCCCGGTACCCATCGTCCATTTGGTGCCAAATTTTACAGGCAGAAAGGTCCCAGCCGGCTGGCCGGCAAATTCGCCGGGAACGAGCGTAGTGGGGATATCCAGGTAATCCAGTACATTTCCACTCAGGCTAATCTGCGGAAGGGCAATGGAGGTAACATCCCGGTTGGTTTGTTTTTGAATAAGGACATCCAGTAATGAATTTTTCACCTGTACCGCATTTTTTCCGGCATACTCCATTGCCTGGTCAATGGAAAAGGAATGAATCTTTTGTGCATGGAGGGGGAGTGATCCGGCAAAAATGGCTATAATAGCTACTAAATAATTTCTTGCAGATAGCATGTGTATTCTTATTTTTTTTCGGGATTGTCTTTTTTGTGTTGTTGCAGGTATTTAAGGGTGAGCGAATATCCTTTCTCGCTCACGATTCCAAATAAAAAATGAATGATGATTTCTTCGTGCAAATCGAAAATGCTTTCATTCAACCCCTTTCGGAAATCGGGGTTAAAAGGAAGAAATATATTTTCGATCCGCAATTTGGTGAGCACCTCGATATTAATATCCTCGCGGTAAAATCCTTCTTTGATGCCCCGGTGCAGGTTATGTTTTATGAGCTGCCCCAGGTATTCATTCCGGAAACCTACAAATTGGGCAAATACCTTGGGATGGTACTTTTGCATATCGAACAGGATGCCGGGGTTCATAGTCCGGAATAAATCAGCATGCATCCCCATGGCCAGGAAAATTTCATGGATGGCATTTTCTGCCCGGTGGCTGTCGGTCTCGCAGCAACTCCTGCTTTTTTTCAAAATATCCGTTACCAGCGAATTAATCAACTCCTCCTTATCCTTAAAATGCAGATAAATGGTTTTTTTACTCATACCCAAAGAGGCGGCAATATCATCCATACTCACCGACCGGATACTATATTGAAGCACCAGTTCCCGAGCAGCTTGTTGAATCCTCGTTTTGATGTCTGTTTCTTCCATATCGGGCGCAAAACTACAGAAACTTTTTGCGTTACCAAAGTTTCCATCCTCGTATATTTCCGTTCATCATATTTTTATAATAAGGATAAACCGCTAATAATCAGCCATTTTTAACCTGTTCTCCGTATATGCTTTTGGCCCCTCTATATTTGCAGAAATTCTTTATTATGGATTCGCCATTCAGCTACCGGAAGGTATTTCAATATTTTTTGCAGGGAATTTTGATTATTGCCCCGCTGGCCGTTACCATCTATGCCTTATATTTTGTGGTTACCACTATTGATAGCTGGCTACCCATTTTTACGTATAAAGACCAACTGGGCGTGGTGCATGTTCAGAATTATGGAATCGGATTACTGATTATAATTTCAGTTATTATCCTGATCGGGTATTTCAGTTCCTTTTTTATTACCGGAAGGATTCTAAGTTTCATGGATAAAATAATGGAACGGGCACCGGGGATTAAACACATTTACTCTACTACCAAGGATTTTTTTGAAGCCTTTGCCGGTGATAAGAAAAAATTCACTCAAAATGTGCTGGCCAATGTAGATGATAACGATGTGTGGCGCCTGGGCTTTGTAACCCGGGATGATATGGCGGATTTTGGATTGGACGGCTACGTTTCGGTTTATATTCCCATGGCTTACTCGGTAGCCGGCAATGTATATATCATTCCCCGCTCGAGAGTAAAACCCATAACCCACATCAGCAGTGCCCAAACCATGAAATTTGCAGTTAGTGGGGGAGTTACCGATATTGAAGAAGAAACCGAATCTCCAGCTAAATAAAAAACAATTGCTGCTGCGCAGATTTTTATCGATATTACCTACCATAATGTATAAAAGGATCATATTAACAATTGCGTTTTTAGGAATTGTACATACGTGCTTTTGCTGGGGATTTTTTGCACACCGGAAAATCAACCAACTGGCGGTTTACCTTTTGCCTCCTGAAATGCTGGTGCTGTTTAAACCCAACCAGGATTTTATCACAGAACATGCCACTGCGCCGGATCAACGGCGATATGCGATAGCCGAGGAAGGACCCCGGCACTATATAGATATAGACCATTATGGTAAATATCCATTTCCTGAACTACCCCGGAAATGGGATGATGCAGTGGCGAAATATGGCCGGGATACCTTAATGACCTATGGTATTGTTCCCTGGCATGTACAGGTGGTTTTGGGAAGGCTGACAAGCGCATTCCGGGAAAAGAATTTCAGCCGCATCCTTGTGTTGAGTGCAGAACTTGGCCATTATATTGCCGATGCACATGTTCCGCTCCACGCCAGCAGCAACCACAATGGCCAGTTAACCGATCAAAAGGGAATTCACGCTTTTTGGGAAAGCAGGATTCCGGAATTATCAGCAGAAAAAAACTACGATTTTTTTATTGGAAAAGCAGAATATATAAAAGACCCGGGCGCCTTTATTTGGGCAAGGGTATTAGAAAGCGCTGCAGAATCGGATTCGGTATTATTATTTGAAAGGGAACTCAATAAAAAATACAGCCCCGATCAAAAGTATTCTTTCGAACAACGGAACGATGAAATTATCCGGCAATATTCCTCCGCCTACACAAAAGACTATGAAAAAATGCTGAATGGTATGGTGGAACGCAGGATGCGACAGTCCATTTTTGCAGTTGCCTCCTTTTGGTACACAGCCTGGGTTAATGCCGGGCAACCCGATCTAAAGCCGCTTACTAAACAAAAATTTTCTGAAAAAGACCTGAAAGAGTTTGAAGAACTAAATCAGAAATGGAAGAATGGAAGTGGTAAAATTATTGGCCGGGAAGAATAGCTAACCGGAAAAGGAGGGGGAATTGATTAAATTTGCGCTTCAATTTTTTGAAATGAACCCAGGCCTTACCCATCCTCACAAAATTCACAACTTTAATGCAGGGCCTTCCATTTTGCCTGCCTCGGTATTTGCAGAAGCCTCTGCGGCTATTTTAAATTTTAATAACAGCGGGTTATCGATTCTTGAAATTGGGCATCGCACCCCCGAGTTTACTTCCGTAATGGAAGAGGCCCGCAGCCTGGTAAAAGAAATAATGGAACTCGACAACGACCATGAGGTTTTATTTTTGCACGGAGGTGCAACCACTCAATTTATGCAGGTACCCATGAACCTGCTTGATGCGAAAGAAACTGCGGCCTATACGGATACGGGTGTTTGGGGCACCAAGGCTATCAGGGAAGCCAAATTATTCGGAAAAGTAGATGTAGTTTGTACCTCTAAAGACAAAAATTACAACTACATTCCCAAAGATTTTGCCGTACCCAACGATGCCAAATACCTTCACATCACAACCAATAATACTATATACGGAACCCAATGGCAATCTATACCGCATACCAGCAATATCCTGGTGGCCGATATGAGCTCGGATATATTTTCACGCCCGCTTAATTTCAATGAATTTGGATTGATTTACGCAGGCGCCCAAAAAAACCTGGGCCCTGCCGGCACCACGCTGGTTATAATTAATAAGAATATAACGGGGAAGATTAAACGTAATATTCCTCCAATCATGGATTACCAAAATCATATTCGGGAAAACAGCATGTTGAATACCCCTCCTGTTTTTGCCGTATTTGTGTGTATGCTCACTTTACGCTGGCTCAAAAAAGAAGGAGGGATACCGGAAATGGAGAAGCGGAACCTTGCAAAAGCGGAATTATTGTATAATGAAATCGACCGGAACCCCCTTTTCACCGGCACTGCTGCAACAGAAGACCGCAGCCGGATGAACGCCAGTTTTGTAATGCAGCATCCTGAAATGGAAAAATCTTTCCTTTCTTTTGCATCCGAAAGGGGCATTTACGGAATTAAAGGTCACCGGTCGGTGGGAGGTTTCAGAGCTTCTATGTACAACGCATTGCCCATGCAAAGTGTGGAAACACTGGTTCAATGTATGCAAGCGTTTGAAAATGAGGTTAGAAATAAATAAATCGAAATAATTAACCATTAGCCCGGCGGTAAAACTTATTTTCGCCACCGGAAATAACAAATGATAAACATAACACCGTTTAAGGCACTAAGGCCAGAGGCCCATTTAGCAAAAGCCGTTGCATCAAGGCCGTATGATGTATTAAATAGCCGCGAAGCCCGAATAGAAGCTCAGGGAAATCCCAATTCGTTTTTACATATCACTAAAAGCGAAATCGACCTGCCCGAAACCATCGATATTCATAGTAAAGAAGTTTACCAAAAAGCAAAAGAAAACCTGGATGCGTTTGTAAGCCGCAAAGTTTTGTTTCACGAAGACAAGCCCTGCTATTACATTTACCGTCTTATAATGAATGGCCGCAGCCAAACCGGACTTGTTTGCGGAAGCTCCATCCAGGATTACGAATCGGGGCTTATCAAAAAGCACGAATTCACAAGACCCGAAAAGGAACAAGATCGCATCAACCATATTAAAACCACCGGTGCCCAAACCGGAAATGTTTTCCTCGCATACCGTAACATTGATGAGATTGATCAGATCATCAACCATTGGACATCAAAAAAAAATCCGCAATACGATTTCATTGCCGATGATAATATTCAACATAGTATTTGGATTGTTAGCGATGATAAGATTATAGAAAAAATTACGGATAGTTTTCGCCACCTGGTCCCTTGCAGCTATATTGCCGATGGGCACCACCGCGCCGCATCTGCCGCCAAAGTGAAATCGTTATTTGATTCCGACAGCCCCACTTCCGATTATTTCCTGACCACCCTGTTCCCTTCCAACCAACTAGAGATAATGGATTACAACCGGGTCATCACGGATTTAAATGGTTTAACTGAAGAAGAGTTCCTGAAGAAACTTTCCGAAAAGTTTGAACTGAAAAAATCAATCCATGCAGTAAAACCAAAAGAAATGCACCAGTTTGGCATGTATCTTCATGGCAATTGGTATAGTTTGAAAAGCAAGACAGGCACCTTTAATGCGGAAGACCCAATCGGAATCCTGGATGTAAGCATTCTCCAGGAAAATATACTTGAACCTATATTGGGAATAAAAGATCAGCGGACCGATAAACGTATTGATTTCGTAGGTGGAATCAGAGGGCTCGAAGAATTAGAAAGACGGGTTAATGAGGGCGAAATGAAACTGGCATTCAGTATTTACCCGGTTAGCATTTCCCAACTTTTTAATGTGGCGGACAGCGGCCAGGTAATGCCCCCAAAGAGTACCTGGTTTGAACCCAAATTACGGGATGGTCTCCTTACCCATATAATCAGTTAAAACAGCCGTAAAAACTACCAGGCATTTCAACATGTTGGGGTTTGTTATATCTTTACCCTGCATGAAGAAATTTGTTTTTGTCATTGCGCTTGTATTCCAAGTATTTTTAGTACAGGCACAGCCTCCCGATGCCACCAAATTGCATGAAACTGCCCGCACTTTTATGCGGCAGGGTGATTTTGCCAACGCTATTCTCGTACTTAACCGGGCGGTTCAATTACAACCCGCCAATTCCGACCTCCTTAAAGACCTGGCCCTGAGCCATTATTTCTCGAACGATTACCCAAAAGCCATTGCAGTAATTAAACCTGTGTTGGACCAGGAAGATGCAGACGACCAGTGCTATCAAATTGCAGCAAGCATTTATAAGGCTATGGACCAGGTAAAAGACGCAGAGAAGACCATAAAGCGAGGATTAAAAAAATACCCCAAAAGCGGATTGCTATATAACGAAATGGGTGAACTTGCCAATTCGCAGGGAGGTTCAGAATCTATTAAGCAATGGGAAACAGGTATTGAACAAGATCCCAATTTTCCAAAAAATTATTACAATGCTGCCCGCTATTATTTTGTAACAGGCAACCTGGTATGGGGGTTAATTTATGGCGAGATCTATGTAAATATGGATCCGCTTGGAAGCAGGGCGCCCCAAATGAAATTGATGTTACTCGATGGATACAAACGTATGTTCACCAACATCGATCTGGAACGAAATAACAACGATAAGAATAGCTTTACCAGGCAGTT
Organism: uncultured Ferruginibacter sp.; assembly: GCA_964647915.1. Taxonomy (GTDB): domain Bacteria; phylum Bacteroidota; class Bacteroidia; order Chitinophagales; family Chitinophagaceae; genus Ferruginibacter. The sequence continues at coordinate 76,671 of CAZYKA010000003.1, forward strand.
TCTCCAATCGATGAACAAGCAAACTGCAGTAGCCACACAGGGGATTAACGCCGAGTCGCTCACCATGATCCGGACAAGGTTCATCCTCGACTGGTTTGGGGATCCATCAAAACCCAGCTTCCGGCTTTTCGATTATCAACAGCAACTCTTGCGAAGCGGGCTTTTTGATGCATACAACCAATGGTTATTTGGCTCCGCAGAAAACCTGGCAGGATTTCAAAACTGGGTAAATATTCATTCCCTGGAATACAACAATTTTATTTCCCTCCAACGGTCTTCCGTTTTTAAAATGCCGGCCGGACAATATTACCATTAACGATTATTGCCCTATTATTGGTAACTTCAATGCAGTATATTTCATTACTAAAATTGATGTTATGAATGATCAACGAGACGAGCAACTTTGGAAAATTGCCAAAAAAAGAGCTTCCTTTCAGCGTGGCCTTGCAGGCTTTTTTATTGTAAATGCCTTCTTATGGGGCGTATGGTGGTTTACCCAGGGAAGGCACGGAGCAGATGGCGTACCCTGGCCGGTTTGGGTTATGCTGGGTTGGGGTATCGGCCTCGGATTTAAATACCTTGATGCCTATGGGGGGAGCAAAGAAGACCTCCAAAGAAAAGAATATGATAAATTAAAGAATAAAGAAAATAAATAACGGCCCGGAGGGTTATCATGGATAATAATTCAAGAATTTTTGATTTCCTGTACCACGCTATTGAACACTTTCCCAAGCCGGATATGTTTGCTGGTAAAGAGGCTGGAATTTGGAAGAAATACAGTACCCGGGAAATAGCAGAAACAGTAAACAAGCTAAGTGCAGGCCTTTTAAAACTCGGCCTGAGCGGAAATAATATGGAGGTAGAACAGCAGGATAAAGTGGCTATTATTTCCCGAAACCGCCCCGAATGGCTGATGCTGGACCTGGCCTGCCAGCAAATTGGCGTGGCCCTTTGCCCCATTTATCCCACCACTAACATCCATGAAATAGAATTCATTTTTAATGAATCGGAAATTAAACATGTATTTATTAGCGGCCAGGAAATACTGGAAAAGGTAAACCAGGTAAAGCCCAACGTGCCCTCCCTAAAGAGTATCTATAGTTTCGATGAGTTGGCCCAGGTGGAACATTGGCAGGTCTTATTGAAAAAAATATTTCCTGAAACAATGGAAAAACTGGAAACCTGGAAAAGAAAAATATCAGCCAACCACTGTGCTACCATCATTTATACCTCCGGTACCACCGGCACCCCAAAGGGAGTTATGCTCAGCCACAGAAATTTGGTTTCCAATGTACTCAATTCGAAAAAATCGTTTCCGTTTGAGGATAATATTAATGGCCGTGCATTAAGTTTCCTGCCGTTAAACCATATTTTTGAGCGGATGGTTTCCTATATCTATATATATTCCGGGAATTCTATCTACTATGCCGAAAGCCTCGATAAAATAGGAGATAACCTGAAAGAAGTACAGCCAACTTTATTTACCACGGTACCCCGGCTGCTGGAAAAAGTGTATGAGCGAATTATGCAAAAAGCCGCAGCGCTTTCAGGTATTAAAAAGAAACTATTTTTTTGGGCGGTATCCCTGGGTGAAAAGTATGACAACCTTTCCTCACCCGGTTTATGGTATAATTTACAACTTGCAATAGCTAACAAAATCATTTTTAGTAAATGGAGAGAAGGCCTGGGCAACAAAGTGGAGACGATAATAACCGGTGGCGCTGCATGTCAGATAAAACTCTTACGGATTTTTAATGCCGCCCGTATCCCGATTTATGAAGGGTATGGTCCTACCGAGAACAGCCCCGTAATCAGCGTGAATTCAAAACGAAAGGGAGGAATGAAAATTGGAACGGTAGGAATTCCCATCCTGGGGCAGGAACTGAAACTGGAGCCCGATGGAGAAATTTGTGTAAAGGGGCCCAGTGTAATGATGGGTTATTACAAACACCCCGACCTAACCGCGGAGGTCCTTATTGATGGCTGGTTGCATACGGGCGATATTGGTCAGATGGAAGATCAAAAATTTCTTCGTATCACCGACAGGAAAAAAGAACTCTTCAAAACAAGTGGAGGGAAATATGTGGCGCCACAGGCAATCGAGAATAAATTAAAAGAATCACCTTTCATTGAACAGATAATGGTACTGGGTGCCGATCAAAAATTTGTAGGCGCTCTGATTGTTCCTTCTATTCTTCATCTGAAAGAATGGATGAAACAAAAAAATATTCCTTTTACAACAAACACCGACGCCATCAATCAACCCCAGGTTTTGCAATTATATAAAGACATTATTGAATCATTTAATGAATTTTTCAATCACGTAGAACAAATTAAAAAATTTGAACTATTGCCTGAAGAGTGGGGAATTGATACCGGTGAAATGACTCCGAAACTAAGCCTGAAACGAAAAGTGATCATGGAAAAATTCAGGCAGTCCATCGAACACATTTATGCATAAAAAGACCGGACGATTAATAGCACTTACCTGCTAATAATCATCCGGCTGAAATTTTGTTTTTGTAGGGCCTTTGGTGGATAATGGAAAAATGGGTGTTTTTCAAATCAGGATATTAGCAACACTCCAAGCTCAGGTTCGTCATAGTTTTCTATAAATTAGAGCAGGCCTTCAAAGGATTCTCCTTTAAAAGAACCAGCCGAATATTTTCTAATAGTCTGATATTAAGAGCACTACTAAATAAAATGATCTATAATATTTAGCTTTCCGAATTTCCTGTTTGGGGCTAAATATGGTTGCAAATTTAGAAGTACAATTGATCCTTTTTTGTAGTATGTCAAATCCATAGCTTGTAGGATTAATACTACATTTTAATGATATCAGATCAGCTTGTTTTCGATGGCATATTTGGTAAGGTCGGAATTGGTTTTCAGGTTCATTTTTTGCATAACCCTTGCTCTGTATGTACTGATGGTGGTAACGCTTAAGGATAGCATTTCTGCAATATCAGATACTGATTTTCCTTCTGCCAATAATTTCATCACATCAAACTCCCTGTCTGAAAGGGTTTCATGGGCCTGTATTTCACCTTTGGAAATATTGGTTGCCAGTTTTTCGGCAACGGTTTCTGAGATATATTTTTTACCAAGAAGTACCGTTTGCACCGCTTTTACTAATTCTTCGGCAGCCGACCCTTTATTGAGGTATCCGGAAGCACCGGCCTTTAATACACGCAATGCGTATTGTTCTTCGGAATGAAAACTAAGGATGAGAACCGGGAGGCCCGGGGCTATTTGTTTAATCTGTTGAAGCGCATCCAATCCACTTCTCCCCGGCATGGTCATATCACATACCACTACATCCCATTTCCCATTCATTATTTTTCGGACCAATTCCTCCGCATCCGGTACATCTTCAATTTCTGCATTGGGAAATTCTTCAAGTAAAATAAGTTTCAATCCTTTGCGAACTACCAAATGATCATCTGCAATTAGAATACGCATATTCGCCAAATTAAATTTTTTCCAACAATGGAACGGAAACTATCACCCTGGTGCCTTTTCCTAACCCCGATAAAATGCTGTACGTTCCGTGAATCAGATTAATCCTTTCTTTGATTCCTGTGAGCCCTAATGTCCGTTTAACCTCCACCCTTTCCGGTTCAAAGCCAATGCCGTTATCGTCAACCTTCAAAAATAAATCACTCCCTTCAATATTTACATCTACATTCACTTCACTGGCTTCGGAGTGCCTGCCCACATTGGTGAGAAGTTCCTGGAATACCCGGAATAAAGCTGTAGCAGTATCAGGCTGTATCCTGATATCTCCCACGGCGCTTCTAAAATTCACTTTCATTAGCGAGCGCTTTTCAAATTCCTCTGCCTGCCATTCGAGCGCCGCTAGGAGACCCAGGTCATCGAGGATACTTGGCCTCAATTCCATGGCAATCTTTCGGACAGAGCCCATGGTTTGATCGATGAGTTTTAAGATATCCTGCAATTTTTCCCGAACGCCACTATCATCTGCATTAATTCCACGGTAAATAGAATACATATCCATTTTAAGCCCGGTAAGTTGCTGACCCAATTCATCGTGAATTTCCCGGGCAATATGTTTCCGTTCTTCTTCCCGTACATTCTGAAGGGCATTATACAGTTCCCGAAGTTTCTGCGAGGTGCTTTTTAATTCCCGTTCATATTTCTTCCTTTCTGATATATCCTGAATGCTTGCCCGGATCAAAACCCTGGGGCCGGGTAACCGTACCAGCCAGGTTTCGCATGGAATATTTTTCCCATTGCTGTCTAAATAGTTCCATTCGTAATTTACTTTATCTCCGGCCAGGGCCATTTGTAATTTTTCTTCGAATATCTCTTCGGAGCTTGCATCTTTTTGAAATTCCGGGCTGATCCCTTTAAACCCGGAATTCAGCAACGCTTCGGCAGTTAGTTTAAAAAGGCGGCAGGCGCTTTCACTAACGTTAACAAATACCTGCGATTCGATATCATACAACAACAGGGCTTCCGTAGCATTTTCCACCAGTGAACGGTATCTTTCCTCACTCTCCCGAATTTGTTTGTCTGCCTTCTTCCGTTCCGACAGGTCGCGAACAAAAGCAATTAACCCACCCCCTGGCAGCCGCTTTGAATGGGTTTCTACCGGCACCAGTGTTCCGTCCTTCCTCCTCAATAAAACTTCATTGATAACTGATTCTCCAGTATCCCGGATATTCTCAATCTTATTTCGAAGTTCTGTAATATTCGTTACGGTTGTAACTACTTTACTGGCATTCATGGATAGAAATTCTTCCTTACTGTACCCAAGTAACTTACAGGCGCTTGAATTTACCTCTACATAATTTCCATCCACAGTGGTAATAATGATAGCATCAGAAGCCTGTTCTATCAGTTCCCGGTATCTTTTTTCACTCTCTACAATTTTTTGTTGGGACCTTTGCTGTTCCGACTGATCAAGGCCAATCCCCATTACACAATTTTGATTCTCGTAAAATATGGGCTGACCGTTAAAAAAATAGGGGATAAGGCTTCCGTCTTTACAAAGTAACTCCACCTCAATTTGCTGGTAAGCCCCCTTCATACTTTTATCCATAATGTGCCGAACCCCCTCATGATATTTCTCAGGAACAAGGTTAATTGGTCTTAAGGAAGCCAACTCGGCGGCAGAATATCCGGTGATTGTTTCAAAATTTTTATTCCATCGGATAAACCGGTAATCGGAGCCAACGAGATAAAAAATTCCAGGCAAACTATTGATAATAGAGTCGGAAATTTCTTTTTCTTTTACCAGCAGGTTTTTGATATTTTCTTCATCGGTAATATCCTGCATCGACCCCATAATGCGGATGGCCTGCCCATTTTCATCATATTTCAGAATAGCCCGGTCATGAAACCTCCGGTAGCTTCCATCGGGCATACGGAAACGGAAAAACTCCGTAACATGACCTTTTTTAGATTCAATGGACTCATACATCCTCTTTATTACGCCCATTTTATCATCCGGGTGAAGATGGCTGGTAAAAGACTCCAGGTTAATTTCAATTCCTTCCCCCGGGTCATACCCATACATTTCGTAAAGTTTGTTGTTGCCCCAGGTTTTGTTGCTAATGAAATCATGATCCCAAATCACCTCCTTGGTGGCCGCAGCAATCAGGCTAAACCGCTCGTTAAACGCTTCAATTTGTTCTTCTCTAAGTTTATCGCTGGTAACATCTACCGCCGACATAAACCAATGTCGTTTCCCACCGAGGCTTATCGGTTCCATGGATAAAAAGATTATCTTATTATTCTCATAGGAATCCTTCAAATGGAGTTCATATTTTTCTATCCGACCATTCTTATCCAGCAGGTTTCGTATATTCTGAAAATGTGTCTGACGGATTTCGGGGCTTGTATGCCGGAGTAACCCTGCTTCCAGCGATGTTTTTCCAATTACATCTTCTTTCAGTTCAAGCAGTTTCCTATACGCATCATTTGCATCAATAATTCTCCCTTCATCATCAACAATAGAAAAAATCATGGCGCTGGAATGAAAGGCAGTAGCAAATTTTTCTTCAGATGCTTTAAGCTGGGAAAGCATTTCTTCCCTTTCAGTAATATCTCGAATGATAGCCAGGATTTTTCCATCATCCAACAGCCGGGCATTCAATTCAACGATCAATTCGGCGCCATCTTTGCGTTTCAACCACCGGTAGATAGTGGTTCCTCTCCCCTGTTCTAAGGGGTGGTCTTCGCCTTTCTCCGGTACCGGTTTATTCCCAATAAATAATTGATGCAGGTTTATCCTGGAGAACTCCTCTTCCGAATAACCCGACAGCTCGCACGCAGCGTAATTAAAACTTTGGATGCGACCATCAAAACTGTATAATATTATTCCATCAGATGCCTGGTTAATCAACATTCGGTACTTTTCTTCACTCCGTTTTAATTCCTGCTCTACTTTCACCTTCTCTGAAACATCGAGCAATAGTACCAGCTTGGCCTCTCCTCCTCTATATTGAATATTTCGGGAAAAAATAAATACCCGAACCTGTTCTCTATTCTTCTTAAAATGGGTCCAAATCCCGGCTTCGCGAAGGTCGGTGCCGGAATTTCTATTAACCTGTTTCCGAAATTTATCCGCATCTTCCGGAGCCCGGATATCAAGGAGTGTCATCACCTTAAACTCGCCCTCCGAATATCCGTAAAATTCACGGGCAGCTTCATTTACCTCCAGGAAGTGCAGGCTTTCTTTATCGTAGATCCAAAGGGGAAGTGGATTCTTCTCAAATAGCGTTCTATAGTTTTCTTCGTTCTCAATGAGTTGTTTAGTCCGTTGTTTCACCAGGAAGTTGAGCCATTGCGGCCTTTGAACTATATTATAGATCAAAATGCCACCCAGGGCAGATAATATGGCGGCAAGTCCAAAAAGAATCCACAAATCGGCTGCTCCCATATACCGGCTGCCCGGTACCACGGAAATGTGCCAGTGTCCGTTGGGTACATCGAGGTTAACTTCCTGGGCATAAGAAAGAGGCCTGTCGGAATGCATAATTACAGATTCAATTCCAGTACGTTTGTTTGTAACTGTTATATTGAAAAAATATCCGCTTCGGCCTCCTGAATCAATTCCTGAATTAAAAAGAACGGTATTCAAATTGGAAACCACTCCCACATATCCCCAAAAACCCGTATCCTTAAAAACCGGGTGGTAGCTTGCCATTCCCTTTACCCCATCTGCCAGAACCAGGGGGCAAACAAAAAAACTCCGGTTCAGCTTTCTTGCATTGAGTGCAGAAATTCTACTGGCAGGGGAAAGATTATTGATATTCTGGGACGGCAACTCCGCCACCGCATGCGGGAATTCATATTTTAAAATGCTATCCCTAAAAATCTGTGCCGATTCAAAAAAATTAGTAGAACCCACAAATTGCCCCACAATAGAATCAAACCTTTCTATGTCGTTATTAAATGCAAGAAAGGATGCGAGCATTTTGGCAGCAGCCAGGCTATTTGTAACCGATTCGTTGAGGTTTGTTTTCACTTTATTGGCAAACTCCAGCGCATCTTCTTTTTGTTCTGCTTTAACCAGTAAATAACGTTGATAGATAAATGCAGATGTAAGGGTGAATAACAGGAGAAACGTAGCTACTCCGGCAAACACACTTTTCCTCCGGGGCAACGAAGGCCTTTTTCCGGTAGAATCAGATGCCCAACTATAGGATTCAAAATTGGCCATACAGCCCCGGAAGTTAATCGAATCTGGGAGGATTGAGGAAAAATGAGGACGATTTTTTTAGAAAACAAGGATCTCCACTACCCTCCGATCCCTTTCATCAGAGCAGTTGAATTTTCATGAACCAGGCGTGATTAGAATTTCCCTTTTGAAGTATCCGAATTAACCAGCTTCAACATAACCACATACAAATAAAAGAACAGGGTAAGATTTAAAATATTTACAGCTTGAAAACTTCCCTAAATTCTCTTTCAGCCTATAATTAAAGAATAGGCTGCTTTATCCAGGGCTTATTTTGCCTTAAAGCCCCCTACCTGAAAATTAGGGTTTTTCGGATCAGGATACGGCTACCGTCATCTTTCTTTATTACACAATCCACAAAGGAAACCCGGGATCCGGAAATGCAATTTCCAAAATTGTCCCCAACCCTGATGCCTTTACCCTGGAGGGACATTTGAATCACATTCCTAAAATTAGCTCCAGAAAAAAAGACGGTACCAGAAATAAAATACAATCCTTCCAGTTGAGCCAATATGCTATCCTTCTCCTGTACATTAACCGAATCAACCCGTGAATTTGGGTAGCGCATAAATTCATAGCCACTCCGCTTGGGCGAATTGGATTGGGAAGGAACAGCATTCTTATTTTGAGAAAATGCAGGTAGAGAATAAAAAGCAAGCAGCAGGAATAACTTAAATACTTTCATGACAGGCATTTAAAAAATAAAATGATTTACGACAAAGGTGATGAAAATTAAAATGGGTAGCAAATAGCGACCACTACGATTTCCAACTGGCAGGAGATCAAATTATCCAACTATCACTCCCCACAAAGGGAAAATTATTTTAATCACCATTTCATTTCTCCAGGAAAGTCTTGTTGCAGCCCAGGGTATCTGTTCTTTGGAAACAAAAAAGAAACGGCTACCTAATTTCCCGGTAAAATAACAAGGCCAAATTCCTACATCGTTAGTCCGTGCATGCCTTCCACACATTGTTTCGTTTGGGCAAGGTGGTGAGAGGGATGGTAGCTAATCAGGTAAAACATTTCCCTTATAGACAGGATTCCTAACAACGGGTGTGGTAAGGAAAGTGTATCCAATTCCTCTTCGGTAAATTGTTCCAATAGTTCTCCGATAACCAATAATACCCTCTTCATTTCCTCTGCAATAATCTGTTTTTGTTCCGGCGCGATCTCCCCCGGCAGGAACTTTTCCGGGGATTGCAGGCTTGTTTTAAAATAATTAGCAATAACGGTTTCGTAACTCCATGCCGGGCGGTTTATTTTCCCAAACTTCTCTAAAATAAATTCTTTCGAAGACAATACCCCAGGGAAGGGTAATAAGGTTAAATGGACATGAGATAACTGTTGGCCAGCTGTCCACTTTCCATTTTTTTTAAAAGTAAATTGCGCCTCCGTTAATGGGATTATATAATTTATTAATTCTAAATGACGCTGGTGAAATGCATCAATCAATTCTGGTTTGGTCATACACTAAGGTTTCAAATTTTTCTGCTCCCGGTTTAATTAAATCCGAATTTATACACAAAAATTCTGGTTTCAATGGTTCAGGATGAAGAAGCAGAAATATGCAACCGTCTCGTAAATCATCGCCCCTAACCAAAATGAAAATTTCAAACCCAACCTGTCAAACGTGAAATTACCGGGCAGTAACTACATAGAAAATTGTCCCGATTCAGTGAGAGTGCAATAAATCAGGCAGTGACATCAGCGTGAATGAGAAGACTCGAAGAATGAAAAAGATGGTGGCCTCGCCAGGAATCGAACCTGGATCTGGAGCTTCGGAAACTCTTATACTATCCATTGTACTACGAGGCCGGATATTAGTGGGGAATAGAGAATTTTACAATATTACTACCAAACATCTTTACGGCAATGGCCAGCAAAATTACGCCGAAAAACTTTCTAATCACCAACATTCCACTGGGTCCCAAAATTCTTTCTATCCATTTTAAGGATGCCAGTACCAGGTAAATCACTACACAATTAATGAGGATAGCAAAAAATATATTGATATCGCGGTAATCGGCCTTTAAACTCATGATGGTGGTAAGGGTTCCGGAACCGGCAATCAACGGGAATGCGATGGGTACTACTGCCCCACTTTGCGGATTGCTGTCTGCTTTAAAAAACTCCACCCCCAGAATCATTTCCAGTCCGATGATGAATATCACAATACTCCCTGCTACTGCGAACGATTTCACATCAAGACCCAGGAATTCCAAAAAAGTACTTCCCAGGAATAAAAACAAGATCATTAACCCTCCCGAAACCAATGTGGCTTGCAGGGAGCGGATTTCTCCGCCCATTTTTGACCGCAGGCTGGCTAACACAGGGATGGACCCCAGGATATCAATTACTGCAAATAGGGTAAACGTAACCGTTAATAGCTCCTTAAATGCGAAGTTGCCAAAATTCATACTGCGGATTTTATACAAAGATAATACGGGTTACCGCTTTCACTCCGGATTTCAGGTCCCTCAACCTTATCGAAGGAATAAGGTCTTTTTAGGGTTGATGCCAGGCGCTACGGAAAAACTGAATTTTTTAATGCCTTCCGAACTGAAGCAGGTTACTTTCCCAGGATCGCTGAAGTTGCCCGCATCGCAGATATATACATCTCCATTATCTGCATCAAAATCTACACCATACACAACAGATACCGTGGTGCCATCGGTAATAAACTCACTCCGCACCACCGAACCGGTATGGGTATCATAGGTTTTCACCCGGGTGCCGGTAGAAGCATAGCTGTTGTAGAAATAGGCGATATCATTATAGATACGCACATGATCGAACTGAAAATTGGGGCCAAGCTGCTGTTTTACAGTATTATTGTTTCCATTAATTACGGTAACACAGGGAGGAATGGAAGAAAAATTTCCAAAGGAGGTTACATATACATCCCCGGCCGAATTAACGGCCAGTTGCTGAGGGTTAACGCCTACCACCAACCTTGCCACTTCCGTATTGGAGTTAAGATCCACCACCGAAACTGTGGAATCGGGAACCGCATTAAAACCGCCGGAATTGGCCACAAATAATTTGTTATTATACACCAGGATTCCTTCGGGGTTAGGACCTACTGGTATCACCTGGCTTACGGAAAGTGAAGTGGTATCAATGGCGGAAACAGTACCATCGTATGCTGTAATATAAACTTTGCCATTAGCAGAGGCCGCATATCGGGGTTGCCTGCCGGTTCCTAAGCTCTGAATGGGGATTCTCGAGATAAAGGTTCCTGTTTGCGCATCCAATACGGTTACATTACTGGAAACATTCACAACAATATAAATTTTACTTCCATAAATCAGCATGTCGTTGGCCACATCACCCAAACCTGCCGTTTGAGAAGGATTCTGCTGTGTAAAAAAATCTCCTGAAACGACTCCGGTAGCCGCATCCCGATAAGCCAGTTTGGAATTATTGGCATTAAAGTTCCCTTCCGATAATACATATACGCCTTTGGCTGGCTTAATGGGATCATACGGAGCATCGCTCTTTTTACAGGCGGAAAATAATACTATGGCAAGGGTTGCCAGGAAAAAGAAATGTTTGTTCATTTTCTTGATTTATTGTTTTTATATGTAACAGTTAAGGATAAACGAAAATTGAATCCGGGCATCGGATAATACCGGATTATTTCATATTGCCGGTTAAAAATATTATTGGCTTCGGCCTTGAATTCCATAGCCATCGATTTTTTCATTTCTACCTGGTATGCCACATTCACATCATGCGTAGTAAACGCCGAAAGCCTGTCGCCCGGCAACTCCCCACCGGCACGATACCTTTCACCGGTAAATAAAATGTTGTATCCGGTGCGAAGCCTTCCCCACTCAGCTACGGCCCGCAGGGTACCTGCATGGATGGCGGCATAGGGCAATTGCTTCCTATAAGAAACGGAAGAAGGATCAGAAAGATCGAGGGCTTGCTGAAAACTATAGTTAACTCCGGTGTTGAGAACTACCCTCCGCTTAAGAACCGAAACGAAAACTCCTGCATCCATACCGGTTATGGCGGCCTTACCCACATTCATCATCGACCATTGAAATAGGTTCTGCCTGGGTATGGCCAGAATTTTATTCGTGATAAACTGGTAGTATCCATCCACCGACCAGCTTGCTTTCACCCTCCCGGCCCGAAATGAATTTTCTCCCAGCATGCCTAAATTGTATAACCGGGCTATTTCGGGTTGTAGTGCTGTATTGCCAATATTAGTAAAATACAATTCATCGAAAGTGGGAAAGCGGTAGATGTATTTGAAGGAGCCTCTCAGGTATAACGGGAGCAAGCCGGGTTTAACATTGATAGAGGCCGAAGGAGAAAGCCTGCTTTCATTATTTCTGTCAAAACCGGTTTTAACGGTTTCTATAATCAGATTGTGAAGCAGGTCGGCCTGAAGCCGTAAATTCCTAAACCCCCAATTTACACCGGCATTTTGGATGAGGCTTTTCCGATGCGGGTTGGGATAGTTCACCGCAAAACTATCAATCCGCTTTAATGCATCCCAAATAAAATCGGCGGCATAATGAATACCCCACCGATGGGATATTTTCCATTCAAATGCAGCAGAACCATTCAACGATTGTTGCCTGAAAAAGTTTTCCAGCTTTCGGGCGCTATTGGGATAATCGGGGTCGGAATAATCCTTATCTTCTTTGCTGTATTTCGCACTCAACAGGGCAGTAAGCTTTTTGCTCAACGGAGTTTTCCATTGCACCTGCGAAAAAATAGAGGTGCTCTTCAACCTATCACCAGCCGGAGATGCATAAAGGATAACCGCACCGGGGAGGCCTCTGTTTGAATGATAGGCAACATTTTGCCATAGAAGAAAACTGCTGTCTGAAATTTTGTGATATAAGGATGCCTCGGCCCGAAATTCAGAAATTGCAGCGCCAGTCCGTACTTTGTACTTCCCACCATTTTCATAATCCCTGTACCGGTATTTACCATTGGCCTCTTCCCAATCGCCGGACAGGTGTAAGGAAGTTTTTGAAGACACCCCTAGTTGGAGGTTTGCAAAAGGGTTGATAAGCCCAAATGACCCTGTGTGAATTCCGGCTTTCAGGCCCACTCCGCCGTTGGGCACCTCATAATCGGGGATGATGTTGATGATTGCAGCGTTTGCAAAAGCGCGGGCAGGAGCCAGGGTAACGGCGGGTGAATTTATCGTATATTCAATAGCGTTAGTATTGATCAGGTTAAACCGTCCCAGATCAATTTGACCTCCCTGGGCATCGGAAACAATCATCCCGTTGTATAAGACGGTCGTATAATTTGCGCCCAGGCTCCTTAGCGATACCGTTTTCAATCCTCCAATCCCCCCATAATCCTTTACCTGAATTCCGGGGAGGAACCGGGCTGCTTCTGCCACCGTGGAACTGTTCAATCCGGCCAGGGATTTCCTGCTCAGGGTAATGGAAATATTGGAACTCCGGAGGGGTTGTGCAGGGCGAACAGAAAGAAGGGTTACACCCGATAGTGTATCGGCACGTTGCGCCCTTAACCCGGTAGCAGGCAGGACAAATAAAATATGAAATAAAAAAATTGCCCGGTGATGCATAAAAATAATCGGGCAAAAACAGGAGGAGATTTTCTGGACCTGCTCAAGCCTTTCACCCGAAAGCTTTCGTTAATAAATTTGAATCGGCAGGTCTTCTGACTTTACCCTCATTGGATACCTTCCCGTTTTACACAGTGGTAATAAATCCAACAATTGCTTTTTAAAGCGGGTTTTACAGCTACGGGGATAGTGCCGGAATGCCTGATATCAAAAGTCAGGGTCACCGTGCTTCCCTTTTAACTCCGGTTTTACCCGGAGACCAATTCGGGGCAAAGATAGGGAAATGGATTTGGGTGAAACAAAAAGGCCATCCTTTCAGATGGCCTATAATTATTTGAATGTAAGATTAATGCTTCCCGTCCTTCTTTTTGCATTCGCCAACAACCCGGTGATAACTGTCGTGTGCGGAAGTAATGAGCGTCAACAACTGGGCATTTCCTGCGTTTCCATGAACCGCATCAGCAACTGCATTTACAAGTTTTACCAACGTATGTAATTCAGCCTTGGTTTTATCGGAATCGTAATTGGAAGGTATATCAGACAATTCCCATCTTTTTGCAGCCAAAAGCATATTATCCGCTTTCTCTTTCAGGGGTTGAAAATTGCCTTCTTCTGCCGGATGAAAAGTGGACGACATGAAGGAATGAAATTTTTCCTGTTCAGTCCAGGTTTGTTGTTTATCCTGTGCAAAACTGATGGCAGGGATCATTGCCAGGAAAAATACCAATGCATGTACAAATGATTTCATGATCTAATTTTTTTCAAAAATAAAAGAATTATACGATTCAAATTATGTTGAAAACTGGTTTCTTTTAGATTTACAACACATTTAAATGACCCTGAAACTAAGGCTATGCGAGGAAGCCATAACAACATATTAATCAATCCATTATAAATAATCAAAAGGGCCATTCAAGGGGAGAATCTCGCTTTGAATTGGTTAGCATTGCTGAAAAATTGGGTGAATCCCCATTTGGGTATTTCACAAATGGCGGCTTTAGATTAGCCTGGAGTCGGCATCCTACCCTGGATTATACAAGGAATAGATTAAAAAATTTTCCTCCATAAAATGCCCAAATCATAAATACAGGGCCCTTTCTTAAGGAAACGCGTCGAAATTTTGAATATACTTAACAACCCGGATTTGAACCGCTTAAATAATTGAACCCTTTCAAATAGCAGGAAATAATATTTTTGCGCATGCGAAAAATTATTGCCGCAATCATTTTTATTTGTGCCTGTTTTACCTCCCGGGCTCAGGAAAAATGGAATCTGCGTACAATTATTGATTATGCCATGCAGCATAATATTTCGGTGAAAATGAGTGAGGTACAGGAAAAGGTAGCTTCCATTAACCTGAAACAGAGCCGTTTATCACAAATCCCGAATGGGAATATTTCGGGAAACCTCGGTTTTAATAGCGGGAATAACCAGGATCCCATTACTTTCCAACGTGTTACTCAAACCTATTTATCTTCGGGAGTTCAATTGCAAAGTAGTGCCGAAATCTTTAATTTTTTCAGTAAGCGCAATCAAATTGCCGCAAACATTTGGGAACATGAAGCAGCCAGGGCTTATGTAACTAAATTGAAAAATGATATTGCCCTTACGGCTGCCAACGGCTATTTGCAGGTATTGTTGGCCATGGAGCAGGAAAAGATAATGAAGGTCCAGGTTTCGCAAACCGCCGCCCAGCTTACCAATACCCAAAAGATGGTAGATGCAGGCACGCTACCCGAACTGAATGCCATTCAACTTGTGGCGCAATTAGCTACGGATAGCGGAAATTATATTTCCGCCAAAGGGAATACCCAAATGGCTATTCTTACCCTGAAATCGTATCTGAGCCTGGATGCATCGGCTCCCTTTGAGGTTGATACTCCCCCCGTGGATTTAATTCCTATAGAACCCATCTCGGATCTGCAGCCAGATTACGTTTATTCCTTAGCGGTAGCTAACCAGCCCCAACAGAAATATAATGAGATGAAGTTAAAAGCGGCCATTAAATCAAAAGATGCCGCCCATGGGGCTATGTTTCCTTCCCTCTCCCTTTATGGAAGTTTAGGAAGTAATTTTATCTCGGCAAAGGTTCCGAACTATGTGCCCGTAATTGGCGCACCGGTTGCCACAGGCGCTTTTGTAACGGTGAACGGCAATAGCTATATGGTACAATCGCCATCGGTAACTTATGTTAAAGATGGCAACAAACCCATCGACCCTTACTTTAAACAACTCTCCAATAACTTTAGTCAGGGAGTTGGCCTAAGTCTGAGTATCCCCCTATTTAACGGATATAATTACCGCTCAAATTTTGAAAGGGCAAAGTTAAACATCCAAACCTCCAGGCTACAACAAGACCAGGATAACCAAACCCTGAAACAGAATATTTACCAGGCTTATATTTCGGCCCTTACCGCTTTAGATAAATTTAATGCTTCAAAAAAGGCGGAATCTGCTGCAGAACAAACCTATATGTTTGCGCAAAAAAGATACGAAGTGGGTATGTTGGGCACCTTCGACCTTATCACATCCCAGAACAACCTGTTGCGTGCCAGGCTCGACTATAGCTCCAGCCGGTTCGATTATGTGTTTAAGATGAAAGTGTTGGAATTTTACAAAGGGCTTGGCCTTAAATTATAACTAACGGTTAGAAATAAACGAAAAATGAGTAAAAGTACAAAATGGATCCTGATAAGCGCCGGTGTTTTGGTGGTGGTATTAATCGTTTTATCAAAAATGGGTGTATTTGGAAAACAGGAAGGAACAAAAGCTACTGCTGAAAAGGCCGCCAGGCGAACCATCATAGAAGTGGTGAATGCAAGCGGCAAAGTTTATCCGGAAGTGGAAGTGAAAATTAGTCCGGACATTAGCGGTGAAGTAACTGAATTGACGGTGGCAGAAGGTGATTCGGTAAAAAAAGGCCAACTGTTGGCCAGGATATATGCCGACATATACAGCCTTCAACGGAACCAGGCCGCCAGTGGATTAAAACAAAGTGAATCGCAGGTTGCTACCTCCGAAGCCCAGTTGGCCAATGCTGCGGCTTCTCTGGATGCCCTAAAGGCAACTTTGGACCAGGCGCAGAAAAATTTTGATATGCAGAAAAAGCTTTTTCACGATAAAGTGATTAGCCAAAGTGAATACAATGTGGCAGAAGCCAGCTTAAAAACGGCGAAGGCTAATTATAATGCCGCATTGGAAGGCTTAAAAAGCTCCAGGGCAAATATTACCGGCGCCCAGGCAAATGCCCAAAGTGCCATGGCTAACCTCGAAAAAGCAAATAAAGACCTGAGCCGTACCGAAATTATTGCACCCATGGATGGGGTCGTGAGCCTCCTGAGCATTAAAAAGGGGGAGAAAGTTGCCGGCAACAGTTTTAATGTAGGTACCGAAATGTTGCGAATTGCAGATATGTCGAAGATTGAAGTAAGAGTTGATGTAGGCGAAAATGATGTTCCCAAAGTAAGGCTGGGAGATAGCGCCGTGGTTAGCATTGACGCATACCCCGACAGGAAATTCAAAGGAACAGTTACTCAAATAGCCAGCAGCAACAATGGAGCCGCGAACAATGCATTGGGGTCAACTACTTCAAATGACGTGACGCAGTACAAAGTATTTATCCGACTTGTTCCCGGCACCTACACCGATCTGGTGCACAAAGGGTTCTTCCCTTTTAAACCGGGAATGAGCGCCAGCGCCGATATTCAAACGCAAACCCGGGTAAATGTAATCAGCGTTCCAATAAATGCAGTTACGACGCGCGAAAAAGATGACAGCACGAAGAAAGGAAATTTCAAGAAAGAAAGCGAAGAAGACAATAGTAGCAATACTACTTCCCTGGACGACCTGGAAGTGCTGGTATTCGTAAAGCAACCGGATAACCGGGTAAAAAAGAGAATTGTAAAAACAGGAATACAGGATCTCAATTATATTGAAATCACGAGTGGATTAAAGGAGGGGGAAGAGGTGATTACCGGGCCGTATGGTTTAGTAAGTAAAACCTTAAAAGACAATGATGAGGTAAAAATTGTAGACAAAAAGGAATTATTTGAAAAGAATTAAGGGCTGTTTTTTACTGACACCATGTTGATTTATTACAGGAGGCTCTATTGAGAGCCTCTTTTTTCTTTGCTAAAAAAATAGTTTTTCCGCTTCAACCACTGATTCAGGCCGGCCAACATCTACCACCTTATCTCCACTGTGATCGTATAACTTTATTTTATGATCCCTGGCGAGATCAAGAAATGATTCAATTATTGAAAACTTCCCTTTTTGTTTTACCAATTTAAAGAAGCCGGGCTCAAAGGCTGCGACACAACTATACGCCCATTCTTCATACCGGCCGGCCGGTAGGGAAATTCGTTCTTCCCCGGTGGTTTTATTCTTCCAGCCGCGTAACCTTCCCTCATCATCAGAAAGAAATACGCGGGATGATTGGCGGCGGGTAACCGCCAGCGTTATTAATGCTTCCTGGTTTTTATGAAAATCCAGGAACACATCCAGTTTCAGGTTAGTAAGAAAATCCGCATTGAGGGTCAGGAAAGGCCCATCCTGCAAAAGCAACCTGGCTTTCAGCAGCCCGCCGCCAGTTTCAAGAAGTTCCTCTTCTTCATGGCTGATTACGATATTACTTCCCCACCCGTCATTATCCTGAATAGCTGCAATTACCTGGGGGGCATAATGGTGCACGTTCACCACTACATCCTGTATCCCATAAATTTTAAGATACTCGATATTCCGCTGCAATAGGGATTTCCCATTCACCGGCGCCAGCGCTTTTGGGTGGGTATCTGTCCAGGGTTTAAACCGGGTACCTAATCCGGCGGCAAAAATCATGGCTTTCATTGTACCCAGTTTTCTTTGTTTAAATGGTTGAGTTGAACCCGAACTTTAAATTTATTCCGAAGATGGCGGGCCAGCGCTTCTGCGGCATATACGCTACGGTGCTGCCCTCCGGTGCAACCAAAATTGACCATCAGGGATTCAAAATTTCTTTCCAGGTAGTTTGCCACATTCACATCCACCAGCGAATACACCCCGTTCATAAAATCCGGCATTTCTGTTCGCTGTTCCAGAAAATCAATTACCGGTTTATCCATTCCCGACAATTTCTTATACTCCTCTACCCTTCCCGGATTTAATATGCCCCGCATATCAAATACAAAACCACCTCCATTCGCTGAATTACCGGAAGGGATACCCTTCTTAAAAGAAAAGCTGTTTACCGTAACCGTTAGCGGAGTATGAGCATTGGCCTGTATCGGCGTGAATTTTTTAATCACCTCTTCCCGAAGGCAAAAGCCAAGCACTCTATTAAACTCGCTAAAGTTTTCCTGCACCGGGTTTTGTGTAAGGAAATTTTTAAGGTTAGATAGCGCAAGGGGTATGCTTGTGAGAAAATGCGCTTTCCGCTCGAACAACCCTCTAAAACCATAGGCGCCCAAAACCTGTAATAACCGAATGAGGACGTACCCATTATAATGCCGTCGGAATAAACCGGCATCCATCTCCCCTCCAATTTCGGAAAACAGGGACTCCATGTAATGGGTTAACAGCCTTTCTTTCCATTCATCGGGCAGGTTGGCTTTTGCCTGCCAAAGGAGAGAGGCGGCATCATACTGGGGCGCTCCCATCATCCCACCCTGGAAATCGATGAACCGGGGTCCGTCTGCCGTAACCATTATATTCCGGCTTTGAAAATCGCGGAACATGAAATAGCGTAACCCCTGTTCGGCAAGCAACGTTGCAAAATGCTCAAACTCATCAATCAGTTTTTGTTTGTCGTAGGCTTTGCCAAGCGTATCTAAAAAATAATATTTAAAATATAACAGATCGGCCAAAATTGCCTGCCTGCCGAATTCTCTGTTGGTAAGGCATTGCGAATAGTCGAGACCGGTATGCCCTTGAACCTGTAACCGGGCAAGGCGGGAGAGGGATTGTTTGTAAAGTTCAAATACCTGAGGGCTGAGCCCTTTATTTTCCAGGATATCAAGAAGGGACGTATTACCCAGAAATTCCTGAAAGTACACCTCATCGCCAATCCAATACAATTCCGGTACAGCCAGGCCTTTTCCAAAAAAATGTTGGCAGAAATAGGCAAAGGTCTGGTTCTCCTTCCTGTTCTCGCCATAGGTAGCTACCTGGATTCCTTTCTTGCTTTCTACTTTAAAATAAAGCCTGTCGCTGCCGGCGGGGGCAAGCTTCTCCATTTGGGGATCTTCCCCAAAATAAAATAGGTACGCATCTGAAATTTTTTTTCTTATCTCTTCAATTGGCAGCGACATGGGGTAAAATTAACTAAATAAAAAGGGATCCTAACTATAGCGAAAGCTAACTTTGCCTTATTCAAAATATAAACATATGAGATTAATTCCGGCCCTTGCAATTATTCTTTTTTGGGGATGTAATTCATCTAAACAGACCATGCAAAACAACGAAAACCTGCTAACTTCCAATACCTGGATTTTAAAAACCATTTACCAGGGAAATGATTCCATTCCGGTTTCCAAACCCATTGCCTTCATTCATTTCGATACGGAAAAGAATAGTGCCGGTGGAAAAGGAGGTTGCAATTCATATGGAGCGCAGTATAAACTCTCAAAAAACAATATCCGGTTTTCAAACTCTTATTCAACAAAAATGTTTTGTCAGGAATATCAGCATATTGAGGATAGATATTTTGAAGCGTTGTCCAAAGTGAACCGGTATATTATCAGCGAAAGTGGACTGGTATTTTATGAGGGGAACCTGCCCTTACTTGCTTATACAAAAAAATAATATTTTTCATATGAATGAAGGGAATAACAGGTGAGGAGTTACAGGTGTTCCTGCGTCTAAAACCTAATAGGGAATTTATTTCTTTGCCTTTTCTTCATCTTTAGATAGTTGGGAGTTGGTAAACAGGTGTTCGGCCATTTCCTTATCGTGGTCATAAATATCTTCTCTGAAATTCAACAATCCATTGGACCCTACCCAGGATGTATAGTAAGAAATATACACAGGCACCGGCGTTTTTAGTGTCACCCACTTTTCCTTTCCCAGCATCATGGCCTCTTTTATTTTCTGCGGGGTCCATTCGGGGTTGTCCCGCAACAGGTAGTTGGCGAGTTCCTCTGGTTCGGAGAGGCGAATGCACCCATGGCTGAATGCTCTGTTATCCCGTGAGAAGAGGCTTTTTGCAGGCGTATCATGGAAATAAATATTAAAATTATTGGGGAAGAGGAATTTCACCCGCCCCAGTGAGTTCCATGGACCGGGCAATTGCCGCACTATTGGCAATCCTCCGGAGTTACCCGTTATTTCCATGTGGTTTCTCGATAAATAATTTTTGTTCCGCTTAAGGGCGGGAGCAACTTCATTTCGCACAATACTGCGAGGCACATTCCAATAGGGGCTGAAGACAATATATTTAAGGTTATCGTTGAAAATAACGGTGCTGGTTCCTTCTTTGCCCACTACAATTTTCATTTGAATCACCTGCTTATTATTTTCAAACACATGCAGAACAAACTCGGGAATATTTACTACAATGCGGTTGGAATCAGATTTTTCTGGCAACCAGCGCATCCGCTCGAGGTTAATCAGCATTTGTTCAATACGCGCCTTAATGGGAACATTTAACTTGCTTACCAACTCCATATCAATTACCCCGTTATCACGAAGGCCAAACGAGCGCTGCGATTCCTTAACCGCCCCTACCAGGCTTGAATCATAACGGTATGATGTATCCGAAACATGAAAAATATCCGTAATGGCGAGCCGGGCTTTAACCTGTTTAATTACCGGAGAACTGTCGCCCGGGCTATACTTTTTTTTGGGATCCATACGAATGGAATCCCATCCACCCCTATCTGAAATGCTATCATATTGAACCAGCATTTTCCGTAATGCCTGGTACATGGGGTTTACCGGTTCCCACATTTCAATATTATCTCCTTTTCGGGCAATCAGGCTATCCAGCAGAGCCAAGGCATCAATTTTCTTCCGGGGGATAAACCATTGGAGGTCGGCCGGTTCCAGCTTTCCGGCATAGGCAGTTTGGGCATATACAAAAAACTGGCGGGTAAGGGCAAGGTCGGTTTGCACCAGGAGTTGTGGACTGATCTTCGAAAGGCTGTCGTCCAAAATTTCGGACATGGTCGCATTAAGACTCCGGTTAAAAAGAGAACTATCTTTTGAAATGTGAATATAATTACTTACCAAATTCCAAAATGTAAGCCCCTGTTCGTTTAGGGATTTATCATCAAACCAGGCGAATTGATAATTTCGGCTATTGTAAAAAGCACGCAGGTTATTGGCAGTAGCGGAATCTAACTGCCTGGCTTTAATAAACGATTCTACCTGGGCACTGTCAAGGAATCGTTTATTGAAGGCTGTGGCTGAATCGATGGTGATATCCCTTTGGGGAAATTGCTTGGCCTGTTTTTCTTGCTTTTGCCGGTTGCAGGATGCCATACCAGACAGGGTTATGACGAATACAACCAAAAATATATGACGGATCGAAGTATTGGGTAAACTAAAATTTTTCATTAGAAAATTTATCCCTGTTTTCTAAGGTTAAAAACAGGATTGAAGGCAATAAAATTGAGGTAGCTGGGCTGCCTGCTTACAAAGTTATCTTACGCTCCTGTAAGAATAATCATTTTAAGAAAATATTGAGGGTTCCACCCTGCAAAAGAAAATGCCGGGTAAAAAATTTAGGATTGGGTATTCTACTGTTTATCCCTTTTCAATTTTGTAATTTCGGCAAATTGAAATTCCAGGTATGATGAAAAAAATATTGACACTAATATTCCTGGCTCCCGCACTGGCAGCCTTTGCACAGAAACCATTTTATAGTTCCCCGGATTTTAGTATTTATCCCAACAAAGTAGTACAGGGCAAGTTTACGGCCAGTGCTATTTCACCCACCGAAATGAAAAGTAATTATCAAAGTCCCAAAAACCTGTATCCTTCGGCAGACATTCGTTTTAAATTTTCAATCAATGGCCGCGATAATGAGTTGCCGCCAGGGGTGATGCATCATTTTACCATTACTTCAGGCACCGACGCCACCACCCCGGTTATCCAATTTGGAAAAGCCATACATGATACCTCCACCCGAAAGTTTCGGTTAACTCCGGGTACCCGCCTCCTATTAAGAGTGGATATGCGGGAGGTGATGAAATCGCTGGAAGAAAAAGGATATTATGAGGCTTTGAATGGCGACCGTATTTACCGATCCGATTATAAAGGCGTTTTTGTAGCAGGCTCTACCGCTCCTATGAGTTGGGATTTCGACAACCTTGCCACGCACAAAGAACTTGAACTTACCGATGACAACGGCGATGGTATCTATGAAATCCTGCTTACTCTAAATACCAAAAAAGATGAAAAAGTTACAGATACGATTTGGAAGCTATCCAGAAATATTTCGGCTTATCCGCAATACAGTTCCCCCTTTCCAATTAGTGATGCCATTTATAATATGTCGCTGGAGGAAATGTTGAAAGCCATTGAGCCAGACAGCACCTTCCGTACTGGTAAAGAATGGGGCGGTGTTTGGACCCGCGATATCAGTTACAGCATTATCCTTTCGATGGCTTTTATGCAGCCACAGGTAGCAAAATACAGCCTGCTCCGAAAAGTAAATGCTAAGAAAAAAATTATCCAGGATACAGGTACCGGGGGGGCATGGCCGGTGAGTACCGACAGGCTGATATGGGCAACGGCCGCATGGAATATTTACCTCGCTACCGGCGATAAAGACTGGCTGCAAGAAGCTTACCTAATTGTAAAAACAAGTTTAGAAGATGACCATGAAGTGATTTTTGATCCACAAACCGGGTTGGTGAAGGGTGAATCTTCCTTCCTCGACTGGCGTGATCAGACATACCCAAAGTGGATGCAACCTGCTGATATTTTTGAAAGTGAATGCCTCGGTACCAATGCCGTACATTTTCGCGCAAACCAGGTGTTATCCCAAATGGCAGCATCCCTGGGTAAGCCATTTGAAGCAAAGAAGTATGGAGAGATTGCGGACGGAATTAAAAAGGCCATCAACCAATACTTGTGGGTGCCAACACAGGGATATTATGCACAATATTTATATGGAAGGAATTATAAAATGCAATCTCCCAAAGCGGAAGCGTTGGGTGAAGCCCTCTGCGTAATTTTTGGTATCGCCGATAAGCAACGGGCAAAAACCCTTGTGCAGCGCACTCCGGTAACTCCCTTTGGTATCACCTGCATTTATCCGCAAATCCCAAATATCCCTCCCTATCATAATAATGCCATTTGGCCCTTTGTACAATCTTACTGGATGTGGGCCGGAGCCGAAACAGGAAATGATAAATCGGTAGTAGAAAGTATGGCAGATATATACCGTCCCGCGGCTTTGTTTTTAACGAATAAGGAAAACTTTGAAGCGGATAATGGCGATTTTAATGGAACCGTGATCAACTCAAGCATCATGCTGTGGAGTTTGTCGGGCAACATCAGTCTGGTGCAAAGAATCCTGTTCGGGTTGAGGCCGGAAGAAACCCAGTTACGATTTGATCCCTTTGTTCCAAAAGCAATGGCTGGCAATCGCAGTTTGAAAAATCTGAAATACAGAAATGCTGAATTGGATATTGATTTAACCGGTTACGGTAATAAAATAAAATCTTTCCTCCTTGATGGGAAGCCGCACCAGGCCTTTATTCCGGCAACCTTAAAAGGGAAGCATAAAATAAAAATAATTCTTGTTCCCAATGCTACGGATATGGAGCAGCCAATAAATAAGGTGATCAATAGCACCAGCCTGAATCAGCCCTATGTTACCCTGGCTGAAAATGAACTCCAATGGGCTCCTGTTAAAGGCGCTGCAAAATATGCTATTTGGAAAAATGGCAAACTGGTAGAAACCATCGCTAATACTTCTTTCTCAATAAATGAAAATTCGTATGCGAGTTATAGCGTGGTTGCCCTCAAAGCAGAAAATGATCCGATCGGTTCTTTTGCCAGTGAACCCATCGAAATAAATGGCATCAGTAGCAAAAGAGTCTATCAACTGGAACTGTTCGCAGCTCCCGCTCCTTATAATTATCAGGGTGCAAACGGAACCGGATTTGTAGAAATCAGCACAACTGAAAACAGAGAAATAAATATTCCGGTACGTGTGGTGGAACCAGGGACTTACGCCATTAACTTCCGGTATTCAAATGGCAATGGGCCAGGAAATACTGAAAATAAATGTGCCGTGCGCACCCTGTTTGTGGATGACCAGAAGGCGGGAACTATTGTTTTTCCGCAAAGGGGGGTGAATGAATGGGCAAATTGGGGCAAAAGTAATTCGGTATTGGTAAAAATAAACGAAGGGCAGCATACCTTCTCCCTACGATATGAACCTTATGATGAAAATATGAATGAAAAAGTGAATCAGGCTATGCTCGACCAGATAACGCTCACCTGGATCGGGAATTAAATGACCCCGGATTTTTCACTGAGTTCCAACCAGCGTAATTCCTTTTGGTTTAGCGATTCGATAATCTCACTGATTCGGTTAGATGCCTTTTGCAATTCTTCATAGGGGAGGTTTTGTCCCAATTTCGTTTCTAACCCCTTTCTTTCCTCTTCCAAAAGGGGGATCTCCTTTTCGATTGCCTCCAATTCGAACTTCTCCTTAAAAGAAAGCCTTTTTATTGCAACCGGCTTTTCGGCCACCTTAGCCCTTGAATCAATAACTATCTTTTCAACTTCAGTTCCCTCTTCTGTGCTTTGCAATAATCCCAGGTTTACTGCCTCACGGTAACGGGTATAGTTTCCGGGGAAGTCACGGATTACCCCATGGCCTTCAAACACAAAAAGATGATCAACCAGCCTGTCCATAAAATACCGGTCGTGGCTAACAATCAGCAGGCATCCCGGGAAATCGAGTAAAAATTCTTCCAGGGTTCGAAGGGTTTGAAGGTCAAGGTCATTCGTCGGCTCATCCAACACCAAAAAGTTGGGGTTCTTAAATAAAATGCCAAGCAGATGCAATCTTCTTTTCTCACCTCCACTTAGTTTACTGAGTAAGGTAAATTGTTGTTCCGGACTAAAACCAAACTTTTCCATAAACTGACCGGCAGAAATTTTGGAACCATCTGCAAGCGGAAAAAATTCGGCCAATGATTTTACATACTCAATAGCCCGTTTATCCTCTTTATACTGTAACCCTTCCTGACTAAAATTTCCAAACACCACCGTTTCTCCCAGGTTAACTTTTCCGCTGTCTGGCTTTTCCAGGTGAAGAGCAATTTTTAAAAAGGTTGATTTACCCACGCCGTTTCGCCCTACAATGCCAATCCGTTCGCCCCTTTTAAAGGTGTAATCAAATCCCTTTAATAGAATATTGTTACCATATTGTTTATATATTTTCTTAAGTTCCAAAATTTTTCCTCCGAGCCTGGTCATCTTTACCTGGAGGTTAACTTCCGACACCTCGCGTTGCTGTTTTACCTTTTGTTCAAGGTCAGCAAAAGCATCTTCTCTACTTCTGCTTTTGGTTGTTCGTGCCTTGGGTTGTTTGCGCATCCATTCCAACTCGCGCCGGTAGATATTCTGATCTTTGGCAAGTTCACTTTGCTGCACTTCCTGCCGGTGTGCTTTTTGTTCGAGGAAATAATCATAGTTCCCTCGATAGGTATAAATCTGCTGATCGTCGAGTTCCACAATTTCGTTACATACATTGTCTAAAAAATAGCGGTCGTGGGTTACCAGCAGGATGGTCGTTTTTTGTGCTGATAAATAATCTTCCAGCCATTCAATCATCGACACATCGAGGTGATTGGTAGGTTCATCCAGAATAAGCAGGCACCTGCCTTCATACAAGTTTGCTTCGGCTAAGGCTTGCGCCAGGGCTACCCGCTTTCTCTGGCCGCCACTTAGGTTACCTGTTTTTTCGCTAAGCTGATGGATATTCAGTTTTCCAAGGATTTGTTTGAGGTTTGCCTCAAAGTTCCATCCATTTAACTCATCAATTTTAGCAACGAGAAAACTTATCCTTTCGGGATCAGGCGACCCGGTTTCCAAAAGAAGTTCATATTCCTTTACCATTTTAGCAACCGGGGAATCGAGTTTTAATACATTGTCCCATACCGATTCCTCCGGATCAAAATCCTGTTCCTGCTGAAGCATTACCGGCCTGATATCCTTATGCATCCATACAGATCCCACATCCGGCGAATCTATACCGGCAATAATTTTCATCAGGGTGGTCTTTCCACTTCCGTTTCTCGCAACCAGTGCAATTTTATCCCCTTCTTCGATGTGAAGGCTGATATTGCTGAATAATACCCGGACACCAAAGGATTTAGAAATATTATTTACCGTAACATAATGCATACTGCAAATATAAACTCCCCCTTGCCAGCTTTCCGAAATGGAACCAATAAACTACCTGGTTTCGTTTCTTTTTGAGGGCTAAATAGTAAATTTAATGCCATAGGAAAACTCAATAGTAACATCCATCTTCTCCAACAACTGAAGAAGAATCAAACTATGCAAAAGCAGTTTACATTATTTTTTTTGTTATTCGTATCAGGCAGTTTACTAATTCCCAAAAAAACGGGTGCCCAACACGTGGGAACAATAAAAGTAACTGAAAGCAATGCCCGGGCTTATCGCGATTCGGTAAAATTGAAAATCTTTGGAAATATCAACTTTCCTTACAACTGGATGCCTGATGCCGTATTTACCAACGTAACAACGCTTGCAAATTATAGTGGGTTCCCTTATAACTCTATATTATACCCTCTGGGCAACCTTGCTTCTATTGACCAGATTGACGTATTTGCTTCCAGCAATAACACCGATTTTCCGGTGCCCGTACATGCTTTTGTTTTTCATCCGCACAGCAACAATGGGAAATTATTCATTTACCATTCGGGGCACTGTGCAGCTACGCCCATAATAGAAGATATTTGGGTGAATGCCTCCAATACAGAACCAGGACTGGTTATCCCGCGGTTAATTGCGGAAGGATACACGGTGCTGGCAGTACCTATGATTAATTACCGAACCTCCCCTCCCAATTATTACTATTGTGGCTACAACAATCATAATGCCCTGTTTACTGAGGGGCACTACAGCAACCCCTTATCGCTATTTTTCAGACCTTTGATTGCATCATTAAACTATCTTGGCCGCTCCAATTATGATTCCATATATATGTGCGGGCTTTCAGGGGGCGGTTGGATAACATCGGTATATCCTGCTATAGATACCAGCATCGTTTATTCATTTCCGATAGCAGGTGCCTGGCCTAAAGTAGTTAGAAGTCTTTTTTATCCAAATGGTGATAAGGAACAAACCTACCCTCCTTTATATAACCTTTTGGATGCGCACGAATTGTTTGCTTTGAGTTGCCTGGCTCCGGCAAGGAAAATGCTCCAGGTAAATAACCGGTACGACAATTGTTGCTTTGGCGGAACGGAAGGCCACCTGTATTATGTTGATTCCGTAAAAAAGGCCCTACAGGGCACAGGTGGAATTTTCGATTTTTATCTGGATGAAACGGTAGCCAACCACCAGGTTGCACCGCACGCCTTACAGGTAATTCTTGAGTACATTCAACAAGGGAGTTCTTACTTAACCTCCCCACCCGGAGATACGGTTACTGCAGGAAAACCCTATACATATAATATTGGCGTTCATTTCCCTTTGGTAAACGGGATACCGGAAATCCTTCAATATTCCTTGCTTAAAGCCCCTTCATGGATAACCCTGGATAGTGAAACCGGTATGCTGGGTGGCACTCCTCCCGAAATCCCATTAACCGGAAGGCAGGATACCATCAGCTTTAAAGTTGAGACCCCGGAAGGCCGTTTTGTATTATTCAATTACATGTTAACAGAGAAAAGATCAATGCCCACCTTGTTTACACTGGGCCAGGATTTACAAACGGTGTATATGCTTCCTGCATTTTCGCACTCCATTAGTTCCATCGATGAAGTAGCCAAACAATATTTTCAATCGGGTTCGGGATTGGTTGTAGATTCTATTTCAATGCAGAATAACTCGGTGTTGGTCTTGCATCTCAATCAACCGGTCAGTTTCCCGGGGGTAATCAAATACACAGGAGAAAATTTGCCTCATGGCATTCTATATTCAAATAATGTTAGTATGGAAAACTTCCCCTATGTAAGAGTAGAGCAATGGCAGGCACAAACAAACTATGCTTTAAAAGGTATGATCCGGTTTAATACCGATACCCGAAAGTTTGAATACTTTAATGGGAAATCATGGATTAATATGAATTAATAATCAGTAGTTATGAAATGGATATTTTTTTCTTTTTTGATGATGGCTGCCGCGTACTTAGAGGCACAGGTAAAAATTGGAGATAACCCGTTAAGTATTTCCCCAGGCTCGATACTTGAACTGGAGAGCACTTCCAAAGCATTTACGCTTCCCCGTATGTCAACTGCGCAAATGGAGGCCATTTCCACTCCCCTTGCGGGAATGATGCTGTACAATACCGACAGCAATTGCATTTATTTCTATAAAGGCAACAACCATTGGGCAGGATTGAACATTAATGAGCCATCTGAAATAAAGCCCTGGCCCTACCATACAAACAACCTTACTGTAGATACAACGGGTAATCGCAGAGGCATCATTTCCCTAACCGGAATTAACCTGGATGCCAGTGGCGATTTCAGCCATGCGGAAGGAAGAAATGCGGTAGCATCCGGAGATTTCTCCTGGGCTATTGGCGATGGTGATACCGCCACCAATTACGGTTCCTTCTCGCTGGGGGTAGGTAATAAATCAGCCGGGGCCTATGCCATAGCAGCGGGATTAAAAAATATTGCTGCTTATCAGTCGGCGGTGGCACTTGGGCAGGAAAACAAAGACAGTGGCTGGGCCTCCCTGGCAGTGGGGTTACGAAATGTTATTCATAACGGGGTGCAATACAGCAGTTCCGTAGGGTTTGAAAACCTGGCAACCAGAAATCTGGCCCTCCAGTTTACTACGCCGGGTTCAGCTACATTTTCTGCAGGACTGAAAAATTACAATAGTGGATACGGTTCCATAGCATTGGGCGGAAATTGTTTTTCCACCAGCACCTATTCATTTGCCGGAAACTTCAACACAATCGCTAATACCAGTGCCATGGCAGCCTTTGGGCATTACAATGATACCATCCCCGCATTCCAGGGAGAAAGCTATGTTCCGGATGAAACCCTTTTTGTAATTGGAAACGGAACGTCTAACAGCCTGCGAAGAAACAGTTTTACCATGCTTCGTAATGGATTTACCAGTATAAATACAACCTCCCTACCCGGGCCAGCCGTACCCCGCGCCGAATTGGATGTACGCGGTACGGGCGCTCTGATTGTTCCTGTAGGCACAACGGCCCAAAGGCCTGCCGCACCGGTGGAAGGAATGATTAGGCTTTGCACCGATTGCGGTACAAACGGTTCTTCTGTTTTACAAGGTTATGATGGCACCGAGTGGGTAAACCTTTAAAAGAAGCAGTTTATAAATATATTTTTGATGCAACAGGAAGGAGAGCTCATTTTTATAGTACAATTAAAAAATAACAATAAATCTTAGTAGGGATAACTTACTATTTTTAACCTCCGAATGACAGAAACCCGAAACCGGCTGGCAGGAAATTTCATCTCCCTTTCTGTAGTGCAGGGGCTGTCAATTCTATTCCCTTTACTAATTTTCCCATTCCTATTAAGGGTATTGGGGGTGGAAGGGTTTGGTATCTTCACCCTGATACAAACCTTCATCATGTATTTCGACCTCCTGGTTTCCTTTGGATTTGGCCTCACCGCCACCCAACAAATTGCATCGAAGAAGGATGACCCGTTTGCCTTAGACCGCATCATTACCGGCGTATATATTATTAAACTGGGATTGTTTGCCGTCTCCCTTTTTGTTTTTATCCTTGCCTCTCTGTTTATTCCCTATGCCAGGGAGAATTTGATGCTGTTGATGGTAGCTTCACTTTACCTGTTGGGCAACCTCCTTTTGCCCGACTGGTTTTTCCAGGGTATCCAAAAAATGAAAATCCTGACCATTGCCGCACTCCTGTCAAGAGCTGTATCGCTAATACTTATTATCCTTTTGGTAAAGGAGAAATCTGATATTGTTTTCGCAATCCTTGCCATGGGAATTGGAAATATTTTAGCAGGATCAACCGGTTTAGTTGCCTTGTTTAAATTCCATCCTTACCAATGGACATTTCCGGGAAAAGAATTCCTCAAGCAGCAATTCAGAGAAAGTGGTTATGTGTTTTCGAGCATTATCCTGGCGCCTTTTTATTCTTCCGTAAATATTTTTATACTTCAGTTTTTTACTAACCCGTTAATAGTGGGGTTTTACGCGGTGGCCGAAAAAATATTTACCGCCGTAAGTATGTTTACCGCTATTGTTAACCGGACCTTTTACCCTCACCTTTCCCAATTATGGGAAACCGCATTCGGGGCTTACAAATACACAGTCCGTAAGATAATCCTTGGTTTTGCAGGAGCCTTTCTGTTGATTGTCCTTATTCTCTTTTTTGGTGCAGATATAATTTTGAAACTTGTAGCAGGGAGCAAAAGCGCTGCCGACATAAGTCAAATGGCAACACTCCTGCGCATTCTCTGTTTTGGATTGCTCTATTCGCCCTTTGTATCTTTCTTTTTCCAGTTGATGGTATTGCAGGGGCAAAAAAAAGAAACCATCCCCAATATTGTGATTACGGTGCTGGTAAACCTGATTACCGCATGCCTGGCTGCCTACTATTTTGGAGCCACAGGAATGGCTGTGAACCTATGTTTCATCATGTTGCTCATTGCATTTTTAAATTTCAAAGGATTCAGAAAGGGGTTGCAACAAAGACAGACAGTAAATTTGTAGCCCTTGCTTAATACAGAAAAAATAAAAATCCTCGTTGCCGTTCCATCGCTGGAATGTGGCGGGTTAGAAAAAAATGTAGCTTTCCTCGTTAACAATATCAATCCGGATAAATTTGAAGTATTCCTTGTAATTATTAATAACAGGAATCCTTATTTTCCAATAAAGATTGATAAAGAAAAAGTAAATGACCTTGCGGCAGCAGGTGCCAGAAAAGCAATGCCTGCATTAATAAAAATTACGAAAGAAATAAATCCGGACATTCTTCTCACTGCCTCAAACCACCTCAACCTGCTTTGCGCCATCTATAAACACAAATTTCCAAAGCGCATGAAATTGCTGGCGCGGGAATCGAGTATTGTAAGTCAAAATGTGAAGTTTGGAAAATTCCCCTGGATGTACAACCAAATGCTAAAGCACTTTTATAAAAAGACCGACGTCCTTGTTTGCCAATCGGAATATATGAAAACGGATCTCCATGATAATTACGGTATCCCGGACAAGAAGATGAGGGTAATCAACAATGCGGTAGTAACCCCTGATCCACCCAAAGGAAATGTACATTCCATCCCCGTATTTATCAGCGTGGGCAGATTAAGGCCCGAAAAAGGGATGACAGAAATGTTGCAAGCTGTTTCAAAACTGGATTTCCCTTTTTTGCTTCATATTGTAGGAGATGGTCCTGAAAGAAATCGGCTTGAATACCTGGCGGTCCAATTGGGAATAAGCGAAAAAATCTCCTTTCATGGGAATAGGGAGACCCCATTTGCAATAGAGGAAAAACCCGGGCTGTTTTTGATTACCTCTCAGTATGAGGGTTTCCCCAATGCCGTATTGGAAGCCGGGGCGTTGGGCATCCCAACAATCGCCTACCGGGCGCCTGGCGGCATTGTTGAAATAATAAGGGATGGAGAAAACGGATTTTTGGTGAACCCTGGAGATCAGGTTGAATTTGCACAAAAAATAAAGCAGGCGCTTAATTATCCCTTTAACCCCCGAGATATCAGCCAGAGAACGCTGGCAAATTATTCGCCTGCACCTATAATAAAAAAATGGGAAAATCTATTTGAAGATATATTAATACAACGGTGATGGATACCCTTAAATTTCTTTTCGCCCTGCTCATCATTTCCTGCTCCGCCCATCCATCCGCAGGCCAGCAGGATGGATACATGGTAAAAAGTATAAAATCTTTTGGAGCCAAAGGAGATGGAAAAACAAACGATCATGCTGCCTTTCAAAAAGCGGCTGCGTTCTTTAACGCAAGAAAAGGAAATGGGAAATTGGTCATTGAAAAGGGAACCTACCTCGTGGGAAAGCAAACCTTTATCAAAGATAATCCCGATAAATACGCAGGCGCATATACCGGTGATGCAGTTCTGGATATCAACGGATGTAGCAACTTCACCGTAGAAGGCAAAAAAGGCAGTATCCTCAAATTCAATGCAGGCCTACGACAAGGCACCTTTTCTCCTGAAACCGGAAAACCTTTTATTCATGATTTCAAGGATATTTACAACCGGAAAGAATACCGGGGTTACCGGTCCACCGCAGGTATTTGCATTAAAATATCTAATTGCGATGATATTACCATAAAAGGCCTTAGCCTGGATGGAAACATGGACGGGCTTATCCTCGGAGGAACCTGGGGAATTGGCTCAAATGCATACGAACTGGAACATTACGGTATTTACATTCTTGATGCATCCCACATCAACCTTAAAAATTTATACATCCACCATTTTGCAGTTGATGGCATTTGTATCATTAATAAAGGTGAGGAGCACAAAACCACAGGAATTACCATATCCGACAGCCGGGTAAACTATCCAGGGCGTAACGGACTGAGCTGGGTGGGAGGCGATTCTGTTTCTGTTTATAGGTGCTCGTTCGAAAACAGCGCCAGGGGAAAAATAAGCGAATCGCCGGCAGCGGGGATGGATATTGAAGTGGAAAATAACAGTTTTTGTACGAACGGGTATTTCGAAGATTGCAAATTTATAGGTTCAAAAGGATCCGCTATTACTTCAGGCAGCAAGGAAAAATCGAGAAACATGCGTTTCAAGAGTTGCGTTTTTGCCTCCCCGTTATATTATACCATTGTGGTAGATGCAGCTTTGCATATTTTTGAAGATTGTAAATTTTATGGCAGTGTACTGGTTTGGCAACGTGCAACAACCAAAGAAGACGCCACTTATTTCAAACAATGCAGCTTCGAAGAAAACTATAAGGGAATAAAAATGTTCGATGCCCGGTATCTCGTTGGCGCAGAGGCCACCGGTATTTATTTCGATTCCTGCCAATTTAATGCCCAAACAACCGCATGTTTTTACCTGGCATCTCACGCGGATAATTGCGATAAAGGGAATCCGCAGAAATTCTTTTTAAATAATTGTACATTTAAAAATACCGCCACCATAAAACTGGCTCTTGCCCCTACCGTAGCCGGGATAGCCCACCATTCCGAATTTAGCAATTGCAGCTTCTATGCCCACCAGGGATATTCCTGGGAAATAAATTATAATGGGAGTTGTTTCTCCAATACCGGGGGTAACCGGTTTTATCAAATTCCCTAATCCCGTTTGGTTTTACGGATATTTGCAATACATGCCCCAAAAAGAAACCCTCCTTATTACCATCAATTCCTTACGTTCAGGCGGCGCCGAAAGGGTAGTCTCTCAATTGTTATGGTCTCTTAGTAAAGAATTTGAAATTCACCTCGCAGTTTACAGTCCTATAATTGAATTCGAGATTCCTTCGGAGGTGAAAATTTTTGATATGAACCAATCGGAGGAGGAAGGGGCGGTTAAAATGTTGTTTAAACTTCCAGCCATGGCAAAAAGGCTGGCCAAATATTGCAAAGAACATAACATCCGGTACAGCATCGCTTTCCTGAACCGGCCCTGCTATCTCCATGCATTAATGCGAAAATTTTATGGATACAACGGACGTCTGGTAATGTGCGAGCGCACCCACCAAACGGGGATGCTATCCACAAAATCCCGGCTCACCCGATTTATGACGAGGTTGTTGATACCCATTGCCTACAATACCGCCGATCTGGTTTTGGCGAATGCAGAAGCCATGAAACAAGACCTCATCAAAACCATGCATGTTCGAAAACCCATCGCTGTAATTTATAACCCGATCAACATTCCCATCATAGAAAAAAAAGTGAAAGAGCCGGTTAACTTTACAAAAGAGCCCGGGGTCTTTTATTTTATTGCAGTCGGGAATTTTAGAAAAGAAAAAAACTTCCCCTTACTGATTGAAGCCTTCAACCGAATGAAGAATAAAACCTGTAACCTCATCCTGGTGGGTAATGGACCAGACATGAAAAGGATAGAAGCGCTGCTGGCCGGAGCCGGAACTACCCAAAGGGTAATTTTTACCGGCATGCAACGAAACCCCTATAAATGGATGGGCCTGGCAGATGCTTTTGTTTTGCCATCCGATGTGGAAGGATTTCCTAATGTTTTGCTCGAGGCACTGGCGTTGGGTTTACCTGCTATTGCTACGGATTGCTATTGTGGCCCCAGGGAAATGATTGCTCCACAAAATGGAGAAACAGGATCACTTAAGGGTCATTACCAGGAAGTTGAATACGGCATCCTGACCCCGGTGGGATCTCCTGAAACACTGGCCGTTGCAATGGACAGGATGGTATCGGATATAAAGTTACGGGAACGGTTAATCGAAAGAAGCCGCAACAGGGCTATTGCGTTTGCCCTTCCGGAAGTTGCCCTGCTGTATGAAGAGGCGTTTTCGGGACGCGGTTCCTTTCAAAATAAAGAATGCTGAACAAACCGGCCACATAAAAGGGAATTATTGGAATCCTGTACCTGGCAAGGGTGCCGAAATTAAATGTGGAGAGCCCGATCATGGCTGCAAAAAGCAACGAAAAGCTTATACACAAAAAGGTGAAGGGATTGGAAATGATGGCCGAAAAAAAATATCGGGGCCTTGCTTTAAAAAATACATAAAGAGTTAGGAAAAGTAAACTCAGGCTTTCCAGAGAAAACAACAGCATTATAATATTTTTTGATTCCCAGGGAAAAGGCCGGTAAAGCGTAGCTGCAATCCCATCGGGCATCTTTTTAAAGAAACCACTCAGGGTGGGTTCAAAAGTTCCCAGATCAAACATTCCCCCGGCATCTCCCGATTCATTTATATAATTATACTGCTGCTCCTTCATATTATCAAACAACTTATCTACCGCATAATATCCCAGCGACTCATCTATATTTTTTGCATTAAGGATATACAACAACACTACACTTCCCAACAACACAGGCAACACTGTTCTCCGGATAAACTTACTCGGAATTTTCCGGAGCATGCTCACCATCAGATATAGTAAATAGGGAATCACGAATGCTGCCAGGATATATACTTTGATAACAATTAGCACTGTAGCTCCGGCAATCAGGATCATTAAAAATTTTAGGCTGAATTGCTTTTTAAAAAATATCTTATGCCCCGCATAAAACATCCAACCCAGGCCTGCCA
>CAZYKA010000003.1:112409-133175 GCA_964647915.1 uncultured Ferruginibacter sp.
TGCTTTTTAAAAAATATCTTATGCCCCGCATAAAACATCCAACCCAGGCCTGCCATACAAAGGCTGTCTTTTAATATGCCTGAACCAAAAACACTCATGGTTGGGAAAAAAAGGATGAATATAGCCAGCCGCTTATGCCATTCGGGCATGATATCACAAATTGCCTGAAAGAGCTTAAATACCCCGGAATAGGCTATGATAGCAAAGAATACCGTAACCACCAGGTACCGGTTAAACCCTATATAACTCAGCAAAAGCGCAACTTTCTCTACCGCCAGCCCCTGCGAACTTCCACCACCTATTACATTATGCGTTTCCCGGATCGATTTATAATCATCCCCCATCAAATGCCAAAACGTATCGGCGCCGGTGCGGATGAGGTGTTTAAAATAAATGGCATCCTTAAAATACGTAAGGCTATCGCCAAACCCATAATAGTAATATAATAAAAAAGCATAGAAGACTGCACAAACCATCTTAAAGAGGAACCCCTTTATCAGGTAGCGCTGGTAAAGTTCATTCTGGGGGTGCCTTCGTTTAATAAACCAGAGAATGGCTACAAAGAACAAAACATAGGCTGGAACCAGGAACAAATCAATCCAGTCTATCATTTCTTTATACATCTCTGAAATTAGCGTGCTTGAGCCCTTAGGGAAAGGCTGGTTGGCAAATTTGGGTTATTTTTGCGCTCTTTCAAAAAACCCATCCCGGATGAAGCTTCGGCTGGTAAGAATGACTGCGGCATCGATGGCATTAAAGGTATCAACCAGGGGGCAACCCCGGTATATGAGCCAACACGGTTTTGATGTTACCATGATTAGTTCCGACGGATGGGAATTACCCGCTGTTATCGCCCTCGAAAAAGTACCACATATTACGGTTAACCTTCCCCGTAAACTAACTCCTATTGCCGATGCCAGAGCGATTTGGAAATTGTACCGGCTTTTCAAGCAATTAAAGCCACATATCATTCACACCGAAAACTTAAAAGCCAACCTTTGCGGACTCATTGCCGGTTGGATGGCTGGGGTGCCTGTGCGTATTCAAACGATGGCAGGATTGGTATCTCCCACTAAAAAAGGCATAAAAGGATGGATGGTAAGGCAGGCTGAAATCATCTCCTGCTGGTTTGCAACCGACGTTTGGCCCAATAGCTATTCTTCTCTTGAATTTATGCTAAAAACACGGATGGTAAACCCCAAAAAGGCAAGGGTGATTGGCAAAGGTTCCACCAATGGGATTGATTTGGAAAGATTTAACCCGGATGCTATTATTCCTGAGAAACTGGAGCATATAAAAAAAACAATTCAGTGGCAACCGGAAGACAATATATTACTGTTTGTTGGGCGGATGGTGAGAGAGAAGGGGGTTGAAGAACTGGTAGCTGCTTTTGAAAAAATTCAAAACCAGTACCCCAATTTAAAATTAGTATTGCTTGGCCCCGAAGAAGCAGACCTGGACCCGCTTTCACCAGCCACCATTCATGCCATTAATTCCAATCCCCGTATCCTCCATATTGAATGGACGGATGAGGTGGAATATTACCTGGCACTATCCGGGTTATTTGTGTTTCCCAGTTACCGGGAAGGTTTCCCCAATGTTATCATGCAGGCCGGTGCTATGAAGTGCCCTGTAGTATGTGCACGGGTTTTTGGCAATGTAGATATTATCCGAGATAAAGAAAACGGGATTCTTCATGAAGCCCAGAATACGGATGCTTTGGTTGAGGCCCTTCATTTTGCACTGAAAAACCCCGGCCTTACCCAAAAATTTTCGGCACAACTTTATGAGGAGATGGTTAAAGATTTTGACCGCTATTCGATATATAAATTATATATTAAGGAATACTACTCCCTGGTTGAAAGCAGGAGTAATCACAAATCGTAGTGCTGTATTGTATTAATTTTATTTTATTTGCATCGCTTTAAGCAATTAATTTGACAGAAAGGCAATAAACCAACCATTTTTGCCGTATGTGCAATGCATTATTTCTGGAAAAATTGAATAATTAAATGGATATGAAAAAAACAATTCTCCTTACAGGCGGTGCTGGTTTTATTGGATCCCATCTCACCCGGCTGTTTGTAAATAAATACCCTCAATATAAAATCGTAAACCTCGATAAACTCACCTATGCCGGAAACCTTGAGAATCTGAAAGACATAGAGCATGCTCCCAATTACAATTTTGAGAAAGGAGATATTGCTGACCTGGCCCTGGTTCGCCGTTTATTTGAGGAGTATAAGTTTGATAGTGTTTTGCACTGTGCCGCTGAAAGCCATGTAGACCGGTCCATTGCCGACCCGCTTTCTTTTGTGCAAACAAATGTAATAGGAACCGTTACCCTTCTGCAGGTAGCCAAAGATGCCTGGAAGGGAAATATGGATGGAAAGTTGTTCTATCATATTTCCACCGATGAAGTGTACGGCTCGTTGGGTGCGGAAGGGTTCTTCACCGAAGAAACTTCCTACGACCCCCGCAGCCCTTACTCTGCTTCCAAAGCCTCTTCCGATCATTTTGTGAGAGCCTATTACCATACTTACCAGCTTCCCGTAAAAATTTCGAATTGCTCAAATAATTACGGCCCCTATCATTTCCCGGAAAAACTAATTCCTCTTTGTATCAACAACATCATTCACAAAAAGCCCCTGCCCATTTATGGGAAAGGAGAAAATGTGCGCGACTGGTTGTTTGTAGAAGATCATGCCCGGGCCATCGACCTTATCTTTCATGAAGGAAAAATTGGGGAGACCTATAATATCGGAGGCCACAACGAATGGACCAACATTGCGCTCATCCGGGAATTGTGCCGGCAAATGGATGAAAAATTAAACCGCGAACCGGGAGAAAACGAAAAATTAATCAGCTTTGTAAAAGACCGGGCCGGGCACGACTTACGTTACGCAATAGACGCAACCAAATTAAAAGAAGAACTCGGCTGGATGCCCTCCCTTCAGTTTGAGGAAGGTTTATCGCGTACCATCAACTGGTACCTCAATAACCAGCAATGGTTAAATGATGTGACCAGCGGAAATTACCAGAATTATTATCAACAACAATATTTAAGCAGATAATGAAAGGCATTATACTTGCCGGCGGATCCGGCACCCGGTTGTATCCCATCACAATGGGAATTAGCAAGCAACTCATGCCCATTTATGATAAACCCATGATCTATTACCCGCTAAGCACCCTCATGCTGGCTGGTATCCGGGATATTCTGGTGATTACAACCCCCGATGATCAATCGCAGTTTATCCGCCTGCTGGGCGATGGCAGCCAATGGGGTTGCCATATTTCCTATGCCATCCAGGAGAAACCCAACGGATTGGCTCAGGCATTTGTAATTGGCGAAACATTTATCGGGAACGACAGTGCCGCCCTGGTTCTTGGTGATAATATTTTTTATGGCAGCCGGTTCAGCAAATTACTGTTGGATTCTGCCAACCCCGAGGGTGCTATTATATTTGCATATGCCGTTAGCGATCCCGAACGATATGGCGTGGTTGAATTTGATGCACAATTCAATGCATTGAGCATCGACGAAAAACCCAAACAGCCCAAAAGCCATTATGCGGTT
The DNA here is from genome assembly GCA_964647915.1 of uncultured Ferruginibacter sp. Lineage (GTDB taxonomy): Bacteria > Bacteroidota > Bacteroidia > Chitinophagales > Chitinophagaceae > Ferruginibacter. Next base: position 115,990 of record CAZYKA010000003.1, read on the forward strand.
CCGGGTTTGTATTTTTATAATAACGAAGTAGTAGATATCGCAAAAAATATTAAGCCCGGCGCAAGAGGCGAATATGAGATTACTGATGTAAACCGTATTTACCTCGAAAGAAAAAAATTGAAAGTGGGAGTGCTAGACAGGGGCTTTGCCTGGCTCGATACCGGAACCTTCGATTCCCTGCACGATGCCAGCGAATACGTGCGTGTGATAGAAAAGAGACAGGGATTAAAAATAGGATGCCCCGAAGAAATTGCATACAGGATGGGTTTTATTAACAAAGAACAACTGGATAAACTGGCAACCGTGCTTTTAAAAAGCGGATATGGAGAATACCTGACCCGGATTAAATAAACCCCGCCGGAGGAAATCCGGCAACAACGGGAAACTTAATGGCAAAAATTTCAGGAAGGCTGGTAAGGCTTGGAAGGAATCCCGTACTTCAATCAATTGGAAAGTATTCCTTCACCAATTTCTTTGCAAAGGGAGCCTCTTTCCTATTGCTGTTTATTTTTACCAACCCCATTTACATTACTCCTTCCGAAAACGGCCTGCTTGCCCTGTTTAGCAACAGCCTCGTATTTTTAATGCCCTTCCTTTCATTGGGCATTGTCCATTCCAGTTCTACTGATTTCTTCAGGTACGACAAGGAGAAGTTCAGCTCTGCCTTTACTTCGGGGTTTATTCCTCCTATTTTTGTCCTGGTTTTATCGATAATCCTTTTTTATATTTTCAGAGACGAATTGAACTCCGCTTACGGTTTTCCCTTTATGTTTGTCTGGATTATCCCCGTTATTACCTTCCTCAGTTTTTGCAACGAGCAATTGATGAGCCTTATCCGGAACAATAACCAGCCCAACCGGTATATGGCGGTAAACATGAGCCGCACCGTGCTTGAACTTGGGATTTCGGCCATCCTGATTGTTTTTTTTGCCTGGCGCTGGAAGGGAAGAGTGGCCGGTATCTTTATTGCTTACCTGTTAATAAGTCTTTACGGATTGTACTATTTCATCCGCCATGGATACCTCTTTGGAAAAGTAAGCCGCAAATCCATCCTGCAGGATATTTATTATGGAGGACCTGTAATCCTGCTGCAGATTAGCATCTTCTCGATGAATGCCTCCGACAAATTTTTCCTGGCCCATGTAGATGATGCCCAAAACACACAGGTGGGTATTTACAGCATTGCCTGCATTTATTCATCCGTAATTACGGTGATGTCTACGGCCATTTTACAATATATTTTCCCCAAAGTATATTCCCTGCTTTCAGAAAAAAACATCAACTATAAATCCATTAAAAGGAACTTCCTGTTATACGGTGGCCTGGCGGCAGCAGGAACTTTATTGGTTATCTCGCTGAGCCCATTCATGTTTAAGCACTTCATAAACCCCCGGTACAACGAGGCGCTCCGGTATCTTTTTCTGATTTGCATTGGGTATTTTCTTTGGTGCGTGAGTTATTTCTTTTATTCCTTTCTTTTATTTTATAAAGACAAGAAGAAAATATTCTGGCTTTCTCTTTCCAGTATGATTGTAAGTCTGACCATGAACTACCTGTTGATTAACAGGTGGGGAGCAGATGGGGCCGCCATGAGCATTCTATACAGTTATGCCGTTGTTTTGGTGCTTACCATGATATTCACCCGAAAATTTTGGTCAAAATTTTTATTCGTCTAAATCAAGACATTGAAAGAACTGATTTATAAAATAGCTGATTTCCTAACGGGAGGCCGTGGACTCTCCAAAACCATCAACGGATTTAGGATAACCTTCCCATTTCGGTATGCCAATTACTTTCCGGAGAATTATGAAGAATCAAATTTTCGTTTTTTAAGAGAGCAGGTTTCGGAAGGCGATGTTGTATTAGATATTGGAGCCCATATCGGCCTATTCTCGGTGGCTGCCTCCACACAGGTAAAACCAAAAGGGAAAGTATATGCATTTGAACCTGCAGAAGAAACCATCCCCTTATTAGCCAAAACCGTTTTCTTAAATCAGGCAGCTGATACAATTTCCATCATTCAGGCTGCCGTGGGTGAAAAAAGTGGAACCACTACATTCTATGTTTCCGACATCAAAGGCGATAACAGCAACAGTTTGATTTCGTATAAGGACGACCGGAAGCTGTTTGCAAAAGAAGTAACCCTTTATTCGATTGACGAATTTATAAAATTGTACAAGCTGAAAAACCTCCGGTTTATTAAACTGGATGTGGAAGGCGCCGAACTGGACGCTTTAAAGGGTGCTTCCGAAACGCTAAAGAATATGCGCCCTGCGTGTATTGTGGCCATACACCCGGAACCTATACTGGCAAAGGGAGATACGCTGGAAGATATTTATGACCTGATCATTGAACAGAGATACCAAATCTCGTTAGATGGAAAATCCATTAGCCGCGAAGCCTTTTGCAGCAACCGAAACCTGATTGATTTACACATCCTTCCCATAACCTGATATGCCAAAAACCATCCTTCATTTTATTTTCGACCTGGGGCGTGGAGGGGCAGAAACCATGCTGGTCAGGGTGTTGAAGGAATTAAAAGAATACCGCAATATTGTAGTAACCCTTTATGGCAACAATCATTTTGGGGAAGAACTGGAATGTGATGAATACATCAACCTGCAACAGCCCTTTTTGCTTTCTTTCCCATCTACTGCCAAAAGGTTGAAACATATTGTGGAAACCAGAAAGGTGGATCTGGTACACTCTCATTTATTCTGGCCAACCATAATTGCCCGGCTGGGTGTTCCAAAACATATCCCGCTCCTTACCACCATTCATGCATTTATTAAAAGTTCACTCGAATACAAACACGGGTGGGTGCGGTGGTTAGATAGATATACATTCCGAAAAAGAAGATCCATCATCATCGGAGTATGCCAGGGGGCACTCTGCGAATACCTCGAATTTCATCAACAACCCCTGCAATCTGGAGTAGTGATATATACTTTTGCAGATTTGTCAAAATTTAACAGGCATAGGTTACCCAAAGAAAACCGGGAAGGATTAAAACTGGTAAGCGTAGGTGCCTTGCGAAAGCAAAAAGATCAGGCGGTATTAATAGATGCGTTAAACCGGATTGAAAAGAAAAATATAACCCTGGATATTTATGGATCGGGGCCTTTGGAATTTTCCCTTCAAAAACAAATTGAGCAAACCGGGGCACAGGTAAGGCTGGTGGGTGAAACAAATCATATAGAAGATCTACTTCCGCAATATGATATGCTTGTGATGAGTTCTATTTTTGAAGGATTCTCGCTCGCTGTATTGGAAGCCATGGCAATCGGGTTACCTTTGCTGTTGAGCGATATCCCCTCTTTCAGGGAACAATGTGGGAATACCGCGGTGTACTTCCCGGCTGGCAATGCCAGGGCCCTGGCAAAAGAAATTGGGGTGGCAGAAAATTTGATAAAAAATTATGAAAACCGCACCCAATTAGCTCAGCAACGGGTTCGCGATCATTTTAGCCTTGAAAACCATTTACTGGCAATTAGAAATTTGTATCAGCAACAATTAGAAAAATAAATATGACCCCGGATTTTTTTAAACACGAAAGTAGTTATGTAGATGAAGGCTGCATCATTGGAAAAGGAGTGAAGATCTGGCATTTCTCGCACCTCATGGCCAATTGTGAAATTGGTGACGGGTGCAACATTGGGCAGAATGTAGTAGTTAGCCCGAAGGTAAAATTGGGGAAGAATGTGAAAGTGCAAAATAATGTCTCGATTTATGAGGGAGTAATTTGTGAAGATGATGTATTCCTGGGCCCTTCGATGGTATTTACGAATGTTATAAATCCGCGGAGCGGAGTTACCCGTAAACATGAATACAAGCCCACTTTCGTTCGAAGAGGAGCCAGTATTGGCGCTAACGCCACTATTGTTTGTGGCAATGAAATAGGCGAATTTGCGTTTATTGGTGCAGGTGCCGTGGTTACCAAACCGGTACCCGCCTATGCCCTGATGGTGGGGAACCCCGCCATGCAGAAGGGATGGATGAGCGAACATGGAGTGAAACTGAATTTTGACACCAATGGAAAAGCCGTCTGCCCAGAAAGTGGCCAGGAATATGAATTAAATAACCATACAGTAAGAAGAATAAAATAAGAGATTAAGATGAAAAATTTCGCGTTGATTGGGGCTGGCGGATACATTGCGCCCCGCCACATGAAAGCTATAAAGGAAACAGGCAATAACCTCATTGCGGCGCTCGATAAGCATGATTCGGTGGGTATTCTCGACAGCTATTTCCCGGATGCCAGTTTCTTTACCGAATTCGAAAGATTTGACCGCCATCTTGAAAAATTAAAACGGCAAAATATTCCTGTTGATTTTGTTAGTATTTGCAGTCCAAACTATCTGCACGATGCACACATACGTTTTGGGCTTCGCATAGGAGCCAATGCCATTTGCGAAAAACCGATTGTATTAAATCCATGGAATATAGACGCCCTCGAAGAAATTGAACTGGAAACCGGCAGGCATGTGTACACTATTTTACAATTAAGGTTACACCCGGCCATCATGGCATTAAAAGAAAAAATATCGGCCGCAGCACCAGGTAAAAAGCATAAAATCGACCTCACCTATATCACTTCCCGTGGTAACTGGTACCATGCAAGCTGGAAAGGTGATATTCATAAAAGTGGGGGTATTGCAACCAACATCGGTGTCCATTTTTTTGATATGTTGTTATGGATATTTGGAGATGTAGTGAACAATGAAGTACTCGAGCACGGCCGGGATACCGCCCGGGGAATTTTAGAACTGGAAAAAGCAGAAGTAACCTGGATGTTGAGCATTGATGAAAACAAAATTCCGGAAGAGGTACGGAAAGCGGGAAAAAGAACCTACAGGCAATTATCAATTGATGGTGAAGCATTCGAATTTAGTGAGGGATTTACGGAATTGCATACTATTTCTTACCGGCAAATACTGGAGGGACATGGCTTTCGGCTTTCTGAAACCCGGAAAGCTATTCAACTGGTGCATGAAATCAGGAATATGCTGCCGAAATAATTCCTTCCCGTCCTATTAAGGCAAGGTTTTTGAAATAACATTATTTATTTTTTGCAAACTTCAATTCATGTGTGGAATCGCAGGGTTTATTGATTACAGGAAACGATCAACAGAACAAATATTAATTAAATGCACAGACTCGCTCATTCACCGGGGTCCGGATGGCTCAGGGTATGATTTTACCGAAACCGATTTCTGCCAGGTTGGCCTTGGCCACCGAAGGTTATCCATTATAGACTTAAGTAACGCAGGGGCACAACCGATGCATTACCGCCATCTTTCCATTGTTTTTAACGGCGAAATTTACAACTACGAAGAAATTAAGAAAGAACTACTTGCCCTAGGCCATAATTTTACCTCCCACTCCGATACAGAAGTTATTTTGCACGCATTTGACGAATGGGGAAAAGAAATGATGCCGCGGTTTATAGGCATGTTTGCCTTTGCCATTTACGACCGGCAAAACCAGGAAGTATGGTGTTTCCGCGACAGGCCCGGGTCTAAACCTCTTTACTTTTATTGGCACGATGGCCTATTCCTATTTGGTTCGGAATTAAAATGTTTTCACCCACACCCCGGTTTCAAAAAGGAAATTAATACCCAGGCCCTGCTCCAGTTTTTTCAATATGGGTATATCCTGGCCCCTTTGTCTATTTTTAAACATGCAAGAAAACTCGGACCGGGGCATTACCTACACATTAACCTGAAAACACAGGAAGTGCAGGAGAAAAAATATTGGAATGTATTTGATTATTACAACAAGCCCAAGCTGAATATCAGTTACCAGGAAGCATTAACCGAAACCGAAAAACTCCTCGTGTCGGCATGTCAATACCGTATGGTTGCGGATGTACCGGTAGGTGTATTCCTCAGTGGTGGGTACGATAGTACGGCGGTTACGGCTATACTTCAGGCAAACCGAACTGAAAAGTTAAAAACTTATACGATCGGCTTTTTTGAAGAAGATCATAACGAAGCCGTATATGCGAAGAAGGTGGCCAATTACCTTGGCACCAGCCATACCGAACATTATTGTACCACCCGGGAAGCACAGGACATTCTTCCGGATATCCCGTTTTTTTGCGACGAACCGTTTGGCGATTCCTCCATCATCCCCACCATCCTGGTTTCTAAGCTGGCAAGAAAAGAAGTAACAGTAGCCCTTAGCGCCGATGCAGGAGATGAAACTTATGCAGGTTATAATAAATATCCGCTTGCGCTCAGTTTTCAAAATAAATTAAACCGCGTACCCGATTTCCTGAAACCTACCGCCGGAAGGTTCCTCAAATATTTTCCAAGCTCCATCCTGAAAGCAATTGTTCGAAACCCCGCAGTGGATCTCAAAAAACAAAGGCTCTCTAACCTGTTTCACGAAAAGTCGGTATCGGCTGTACGGCTTATGGATATATTCCTTTCCCAGGCTTATTCAACCGAACAACTGGAGGCCCTTCTCACCAGTATGCCTCAAAAGCCTCACTCTAACTTTAACAGCAGAGACTTACTCAGGCCAGACCTGGGAGAAATTGACAGCATGTTAGCAATCGATTACATCACCTACCTACCAGACGACATCCTTGCAAAAGTGGACCGTGCCGGGATGTCGGTTTCGCTGGAAGGCAGGGAACCCCTGCTTGATCACAGGCTGATTCAATATGCGGCCCAACTCCCTGAATCGTTTAAGATGACTTCTAAAAATAAAAAGATCATCCTGAAAGATATCGTGCATAAATATGTTCCTAAAGAAATGATGGAAAGGCCAAAAATGGGCTTTGGCATACCTGTATTTTCCTGGTTAAGGAGCGACTTAAAATACTATGCCGATGAATATCTCGATAAAGATTCTTTCGCCCACGGCTTATTTAAGCAGGAAGAGGTAGACAAGATAATCTCCCATTTTTATAACGGGGATAAGAATTTCAATAACCCTTTTTGGTATTTACTGATGTTCCAGATGTGGTACAAAAAATGGATGAACTAATTTGAAACACGTACTTTTCCTTTCATATGATGGGTTAACGGACCCCCTGGGGCCAAGTCAGATTATTCCATACCTGGCGGGGTTAACCCGATATGGGTACCGCTTTACAATCCTAAGTTGTGAAAAGAAAAATATTTATGCGGAAAAGAAACAAATAATTGAAGAATTATTGAAGGATGTCCCCATTAATTGGGTTCCATTATGGTACCATAAGAACCCGCCCATTCTTTCTTCGGTTATTGATTACCGTGAAATGAAAAGGCAGGCTGCCCGGATTTTTAAGAACGATCCTTTCCTGATGGTACATACCCGGCCCGGCCTTCCCGAATTGGCAGCTATACACATAAAGAAAAAATGGGGGGTTAAATTCTTTAATGATGTGCGCGGTTTCTGGGCAGATGAAAGAGTGGATGGAGGAATGTGGAACCGAAAAAACCCTTTGTTCAATTTAGTTTACCTGTTTTTTAAAAGAAACGAAAAAAAGGCACTGAAAATGGCTGACGGGATTAATTGCCTTACCCGGGCGGCAAAGATCGAAATGCAAAGTTGGCCTTTCCTAAAAGGCAGAAACATCTCCGTAGTTTCCTGTGCCGCTGATTTGAATCTGTTTGATCCCTCCCGCTTCAACGCCGAAATAAAAGCTGCTATCCGGCAACAACTTGGATTAAATCAGGATGATCAGGTATTTTGTTATCTTGGTTCCATTGGTGGCTGGTACCTCACCGCCGAAATGATGCGGATGTGTAAAAAGATTTCAACACAAATACCTCGGGCAAAATTCCTGTTTATCTCCCCGCACCGGCACGAAATAATTTTGGAGGAAGCCGCAAAGGAAGGCGTGCCTTCCGAAAAAATAACCACCGTGCATGCCAATCGCTTCCAGGTTCCGGAGTACTTATCCATAGCCAACTTCGCTATATTCTTCATCAAACCATGTTATTCAAAAATATCTTCCTCCCCTACCAAACATGGCGAATTGATGGCCATGGGTATTCCTGTAATTACCAATACAGGTGTGGGCGATGTGGCTGAAATTATTTGCGAGTCGGATAGTGGAATATTACTTGAAAATTTTGACGAACCTGCAATGAACAAGGCCGTAATGGAGATACATACCCGTACATTTAACAGAGAGTCGGTTCGCCAGGCGGCATTTACATATTACTCCCTCGAAAAGGCGGTACAGTCCTATCGGAATGCCTACGATAAAGTTTTGGGTTAATTATTTCTTTTTGCCAATAGCATGATAAAACGGAGTAAGGGGGCTGATTTCAATATTAATCAATCCCGCATCTTCCATCATTTGAATAACCTCCTTCTTAGAAAAGCGTTGCTCCAGCCGGGTTCCAAATTTATCAAGCGCATCATTTCTTATTACAAAGAACGATTTGTTATTATACGCACTTAAGGGCATCTTAACAGCGATCTTCCGCAATCCAATCAGAACCAGAAAACGCACCCACAATATGAGGGGCATATAAATTACAATTGCCAGGATATCGCAAACAATCCGCTTAAGGCCTGCCGGCAGTAAGCAAACCGGTTTGCGGATAAGATTACTAAGCCAATAAAGCGTTTTGAACCACCACCCCCGGGTCTCGAGGTTGTGATAAAGATAGCAATAGAAATACCCGCCCGGCTTAACCTTTTTTACACAATCCTTCATCGCCTGGGCCGTATCGGGAATATGATGCAAAACCCCAATGCTCATCGCAAAATCAAAACTGTTATCCGGAAAAGGAATGGTTTCTATACTGGCTTTGGTTAGCCGCACATTTTCAATTTTTCCCAGGAGCTTATCGGCAGCAAAAACTGCGTTGCTGGGATCGACCGCCTCAATAAACCCCGCCCTTTTCGCCATCCATTTGGTCCATCGCCCCGTACCACAACCAATGTCCAGCATATAAGTGTTCCGGTTAACATGCTCCGGCTTTATGATATCGAAATATTCTAAAGCAATCTGATCAATGGTAGCATCCGAAAAATCGTGAAACTTTAGCCATTCTTCGCCAAATGAGTGTACTACTTCTTTATCTATATTGCCCCCCTCGGTGGGAAAAATAGCAATCTGGCGATTATTGGATGGTATATATTCTACCGGATTTGCCGTGTATTCCTTTTTCATGTAAGACCGCAAAAATAAGGGTCTTAAATTAATAGGTTAAACACGGCCCTGATTTTCCATGCCTAAATCATTACTTTTGCCGGCACCTTCAAATAATTGATACATGCCCAAACGTTATCTGATTGTTGGCGCCGGGTTTTCGGGTTGTGTATTAGCAAACCGATTGCGCGAGTTACAGGATTGCACCATTGATATTTGGGAATCCAGGGACCATATTGGCGGGAACTGCCATGCTACGAGGGATGCCTCCACCGGAATAATGATTCACCATTATGGCCCTCATATTTTTAACAGCGGCAAAAAAGAAATCTGGGATTTTGTTAATCAATTTGGGGAATTCAGGCCTTATGTGCACCGGGTAAAAGCGGTAAGTAAGGGCAGGGCATACCCCCTCCCGATTAACCTGGCCACCATCAATCAGTATTTCAACAAAAACTTTACACCAAAAGAAGCGGAGGCATTTATTCTGACTCTGGGAGATAAAAATATTGAGACCCCTGCCAATTTTGAAGAACAAGCGTTAAAATTTATTGGCAAAGAACTTTACCAGGCTTTCTTTTACGGATATACTAAAAAGCAATGGGGATGCGAGCCCTCCGCATTGCCAGCCTCCATCCTGAAAAGGCTTCCTGTCCGTTTTAATTATGACGACAATTACCATAATAGCATTTATACCGGAATTCCTGTGGATGGGTATTCGGCCGTTATGGAAAAAATGATTGCAGGCAATGGCATCAACCTTTACCTCAATAAGTCGTTTGTTCCTGACACGGTAGAACAACAGCATTATGACCATGTTTTTTATTCCGGGCCGTTGGATACCTTTTACAATTACCGGTTGGGCCGGTTGGGCTATCGAACCGTCCGTTTCGAAAAGCATGAAGCGTTGGGCGACTTCCAGGGTGCTACGCAAATGAATTATTGTGATGAGGCCATCCCTTATACCCGGATTGCGGAACACAAACACTTCACGCCGTGGGAGCAGCACAAAAAAACGGTTTACTTTAAAGAATACAGCATGGAAACGGGCCCACAGGACGTTCCATATTATCCCAAACGCCTTAGCGCCGACAAAAATATGCTGATGGATTACCGTAAACTTGCGGAAAATGAAACACGGGTTTCATTTTTGGGGAGGCTCGCAACCTACCGGTATATGGATATGCAACATGTTATTGAGGAAGCGATTGAATTTGCTCGAAATTTTGTGAACCGTCAGCAAGAAGGGCTTATTTTGCCTGTATTTCCAAATGAAGAGCCGAGCTGAACCGATGAGTACCAGAAAAAAAATTCTTGTGATATGCCCACATCCGGAAAATGTAGCTCCGGGGCAACGATTGAAATATGAACAATATTTTTCGCATTGGAGAAATAACGGATTTGATATTGACGTATCCCCCTTTTTTTCCAGGCGGATGCAGTCCATCCTGTATATTAAAGGAAGGATTCCCGAAAAAATGTGCTGGGTGGCATGGGGATACCTGCGGAGGTTATTTACAGCATTTACCCTAAAGCGTTATGACCTTGTATATGTTTTCCTTTGGGTAACCCCATTTGGGTATCCCCTTTACGAACGGATATATGCCGCCTTAAACCCAAACCTGGTTTATGATATTGATGACGCCATTTTTATAAAGGCCAAAAGCCTGGTAAACCGTTCAATGGACTTTCTGCGAGGAATGAATAAACCATTTTACCTCATGCGAACGGCAAAACATGTAATTGCCTGTACCCCTTACCTTACCGATACGGCAAGGCTTTATAACAAAAAGGTTACCGATATATCCTCCACTATTAATACCGAAATTTATCAACCGGTAAATCATTATAACAATGAACACAAATTGGTGTTAGGTTGGAGTGGCAGCCACAGTACTTCCCCTTTTCTATACTTGCTAACAGACGTGTTGAAGGAAGTTCAGAAATTAATTCCCTTTAAACTCCTGGTAATGGGAGAGGCGGATTTTAAAATGGAGGGTATCGAAGATCTGGAAGCCATCCCCTGGACTCCCGAAGGAGAGGTGCCTACACTTCAACGTTTTGATATTGGCGTATACCCCTTACCCCTCGATTCGGATTGGGTGCTGGGTAAGAGCGGGTTAAAAGCACTGCAATATATGGCCGTTGGGGTACCGGTTGTGGCCACGGCTATCGGTGCAAACTATCGCATCATGGAGCATGGAAAATCCGGAATGCTGGTAAAAACAAAAGAGGAATGGGTCGGCGCCATAATTACGTTGGCACAAAACCCAGCTTTACGAAAACAAATGGGACTTGAAGGATGCAAAAATGTAGAAGCCAATTATTCCATCCATGCCAATGCCCCTTCCTATCTCAGCATCCTTAATGAGGTAAGCAAAAGCTCCCATTAACGAAATCTCTTCGCAAATATTGTAAACGGCAATAAGGTTTTTGGGGAGGCGTTTTAGAGAACGACCATCTCAATAAATCCAATTGCCAATGGAAAAGACTATTGCCGTTGTGGTTTCCTATAACCGCCAGTCTCTGCTTTCAGAATGTATTGATGCATTACGTAAACAAACTCAAAAGCCCGATGCTATTCTGGTGATAAACAATGGAAGTACCGACCGTACTGCCGAATGGCTATCAAAACAGACGGATGTAAATTTTATTACGCAGGCAAATCTTGGCTCGGCAGGGGGTTTTAATACCGGGATAAAATGGGCCTATGAAAATGGTTACTCCTGGATCTGGTGTATGGACGACGATGGATACCCACACCCGGCAGCACTCCAAAACCTGCTGGCAAACGAACCATTGCAACATCGGGCGTTGTTAAACTGCGCTGTACTTAATAAAGAAGATAAACGAACCTTTGTTTGGAAAACCGCCGCTTACAAAACCATTGATGAGGCAAGAGAAAACCGAATAGAAGGCGTTGGGCATCCATTTAACGGCACACTCATCCATCGATCCATAGTTGAAAAAGCAGGGCTTCCCAAAGGATCACTATTTTTATGGGGCGATGAAACGGAATACTACTATCGCATCACCCGCAAATACCTGTATCCGGTATATACCATCCCCTCAAGTATCCATTACCATCCCGCTGCGGCATTCAACCTCCGTAAAGATTGGGATTATCAACAAACCTGGAAAATGTATTTCTATATCCGAAACAGGCTGCACATTCACCGGGCAAAATTTAAAACCCTGCTGCTTTCTTACCTACACTATTCCTGCTTTCTGGTTGCCCTTACCGGGGTTATCCTTCTATTCCAAAAGACCGACCGGATAAAAAAAATAGGGTTCCTTTTTTGGCCTGTGAAGGACGCTGTTTCCCATAACTACAAGGCAACTCCAACCCAGATCATTCAAAAATTAAACAGACAGGAAAACAGTTGGAAACTTCCCGTTGTTTCCCTTCGCACTAAATGGGAACAACTGATTCATGCCCTACGACTCAGGCCGCAACGCGATACAGCAAACCTAACCTGAAAATACTTCTTCTGAAATCAACTTTTCCCCGGAATCGTCCCGGGGATTTTTTTTCTTCCTGTTAAGATCCAGGATCAGGAATATGGAAATAAGGTAAAAAGGCATGGCAGGAATCTTGTATCGCACCAGGGTTCCAAAATTCAAAGTGGTAGCGCCCACAAACAAGGCAAAAACCAGGGAATAAAAAAAGCAATAGGTTACCATTGGGTCCTTAAAAAGGGATCGGAAAAAACGAAAGGGTCTTACCCGGATGAAAACATACAATGTAAAAAGCATCAGCGAAAGGCTTTCCAGTGATGACAACATCGTAGATACTTTTTTCGATTCCCAGATAAAAGGCCTGAAAAGAGTTGCCACAATGGCTGCCGGAGCAATCTTGGCCAGGGAAAGTATGCTCCCGTCAAACTCAACACCCAGGGAAAAGTTGGAATCAACCGCATTCGATTGGTTTTGATAATTGGTTTGGTAACTTTTGATACTCTGTGTAATACTTTTCTGCGTGTACCCGGCCAGGGCCTCCTGGATGGTGGCCATTACGCTCACCGATCCCGCAACTGCTCCTACCATAAAAATCAGCAATATGGCCAGCCTGGCAAACTGGTTGCGAACCAGGTTTACATTCTTTAAAATCAGGTATAACACAAAGAATGGCAGATAAGCTACCAGGATATACACTTTTAATACGGCCAACAGATAGCCAAACAGGAGTAAAAGGAAAATGTTTCGGACAATGTTTTTCTTCTTATAAAAAATAGAATACAGGCAATACGTTATCCAACCCAGGGCGCCAATACAAATTGGGTCTTTAAGGATCCCCGCACTCCAAAAAACGAAAGTGGGAAAATAAATAATGGCAATGGCAAACTGGCGGTGGAGGTGCGGGTATTGTTCATAAAAAAAACGATACAACCTGAACGTTCCCGAAAATGCAATCATCGAAAAAACCAGGTTAATGGCCATAAACTTTCCAAAGGTGAAAAAACTAAATATGGCTACCAGTCTGCTTACCCAGAAATTACTTTCTTCAGAGAAGTACCCACTATTGGCAATATTCAGGAGCAGCGACTCATCAAAGTCTGAACCTTTGTGGGTAATTAGCGAAATGCGAGCGGGGTCGTGCAATATCATTTTGGCGATATTCAGCCCTTCGGGATAATACAGCCCGTTGGTATCGCCCGGAGAGAGATAAACTACAAAGATGCAATACGCAAATGTTGCCAGGCACTTAATCCAAAACCCTTGTTTATGATACTTTTTCAGTAAGGGATCTTCCAGCTTTCTACGGCGAAAAGCGAAGATTACATAAAAGATGAACACATAGATGAAGAAAAATATAAAGTCGAGTGCATTCATCTTCAGCAATATCGGGATGCAAATATTTGTTTACGTACCCGGCAAATGTATTTTATTTGCAGCTTAAACTCAGGAATAGCCTTATTTTGTTTCTGTAACAACTTTTATGTGCGGAATTGCAGGTTCAATCAATTTTAGATTATCGGCTCCGGTTATCAATAATGCCATGGGGCATCGCGGCCCCGATGAGCGAAATGCTTTTTCCGATAATAACCTTTGCCTTTACCACCTTCGGCTCTCCATCCTCGATATTTCCGGAGGGGCACAGCCGATGCATTTAGACAACCGGTACAGCATCATTTTTAACGGTGAAATTTATAACCATACCGAACTACGAGGGCGTTTCAACTTAAAGGGAAACACCTATTCCGATACAGAGACCCTCCTCCTTCTATACCGGAAAATGGGAGCCTCCATGCTGAATGAACTGGATGGCATGTTTACATTTTGTATTTATGATAAACAGGAAGGAATAATTTTTCTGGCAAGAGACAGAGCCGGAGTAAAGCCCCTTTACCTTTATGAGGATGGAGAAAAATTTGTTTTCGCCAGCGAACTAAATTGCCTGAAGGCATTACTTCCCTTGCAAAAAAATGAGGATGCGTTTTACCATTATTTACGACTTGGCTGCTTTTATCGTACCCACACGCCTTATAAAAATGTATCCGAACTGCCAGGTGGTACTTATTTGATTGTTCACCTAAACAACCTCGATAAAAAAGAAAACCGCTGGTGGAATATACACCCGTTCTACCTTCAAAATCAAAAGAGAAACCTCCCTATTGAGGAAGCTATTTCACATACCGATCATTTATTGCATACGGCCATTAAGCGAAGGATAGATACCAGCGACCTTGAAGTAGGGTGCTTCCTTAGTGGGGGCATTGACAGCGGGCTGGTTACATCCATTGCCAATCAGTATAAATCCCAACTAAAGACCTTTACCATTTCTTTTCCCGGGAGTTATGATGAAGCGCCCCTGGCTAAGCAAGTGGCGGAAAAATATGGGACGATACACCACGAAATCGGGCTTTCGTTTGATAGCCTCCGGGATGATGTGGAAACGATTCTCGCAAATTATGGTGAACCCTTTTTCGATAGTTCGGCTATCCCCTCTTACTATGTGAGCCGGGAAGCAAAAAAACACCTTACTGTAATATTGAATGGGGATGGGGCTGATGAATTATTTGGAGGCTACCGGCGATATGTACCTTTTGCCAAATATGATTTCTTCAATAAAAGTTCCCTGCTGAAGGGGTTAGCCGGTGCCGTTAGTTCCATTTTACCCAATCCCAAAGACAAAAAATCATCCTACAACTTTATCCACCGGTTGGCATCGCTTGCTTCCAAATCGGGGGTGGAAACCTATTTAACAGCCGGGGTCGATATTTTAGAAGGGTTTGAAAAATGGATTATTCCTCCACCATTCGATTATTTGTTACCTGTTAAACAGGACTTTACAAAAATAACAGGTTCTCCCATCAGCGGTTTGGCAAAAATCATGAATATGGATTTTGACTGCAACCTGTTTAGCGATCTTTTGGTAAAAATGGATATTGCCACCATGGCTCACTCACTGGAAGGAAGAAGCCCCTTCCTGGCAAAAGAAATGCTCGAATTTGCACCTTCTCTTCCCGATTCGTTCAAAATAAATAACAGAAAGACCAAATACCTGCTTCGGAAGCTTTCCGAAAAATACCTGCCCCATGAATTAGTGAACCAGCCAAAACGAGGTTTTGAAGTACCCTTGAAATCCTGGGTAAACAACACGCTGCGGGATATGATCTTCGATTACCTTTCGGATCCTAATGCATTGTATCACGCTTATTTCAGGAAAAATTTTGGATCGCTACTTTTAGAAAGAAAATTGAATATGCCTGAAGAAAAAAGGGCCAAAGTAATTTGGATGCTCTTTGCAATGGAAGTATGGAACAAAAAGGTTTATTTGCAGCAATGAAACCGCGCATTGCGATTATCGAAAATAATATAATAGCTACCATTACCATCAGGGAAAAACTTACCCAAACCCTGATAGAAAAAGGATATGATGTATTGATTCTAACAACGGGTAAAGAATCGGAACTTGCCGAAGCGGCTACCAGAGGTTATCGGGTTGTTGATGTAAAAGGCAGTACGCAGAACCCCTTAGATATTTTCCACTATTTACGCAACTTGCATAAAGCGCTAAAGGATAATAACCCTCAAATTTGCCTGACCTTTACCATCAGGCCTGCCATTTGGGGAAACCTCGTAACAAGGCGGCTTCACATCCCGACCATTACCAACATTACCGGGATTGGCCCCTTATTTGAAAGAAACAATATAGCCTATAGGGCTGCCCGCACACTGTACAAATTTGTGTTGCAAAAGACCAGCCGCATCTTTTTTCAAAACTTTGACGACCTCGAAATATTTGTTACCCGAAAATTTGTAGACCGGAAAAATGCAAGGCGCATCCCCGGTTCGGGAATTGACCCTGAAAAGTATCAGCCCCTTCCCAATAAAAGAACAACCCGAAATTTTCAATTCCTGTTTATTAGCCGGCTGGTAAAGGATAAGGGGATTGGAGAATATGTATCGGCAGCAAAAAAACTGAAAGCGGACTATCCCGAAGTTGAGTTTGCCGTGTTGGGCCCCCTTTGGAATCAAAACCTGAAAGATAATACAGTTAGCCCGGAGGAATTACAAAACTGGCAGGATGAAGGCATCATTAAATACTTCGGGGAAACAAAAGATGTTCGCCCCTATATGGCTAATGCCAACTGTATTGTTCTGCCTTCTTACCGGGAGGGATCGAGTAATGTACTTTTGGAAGCCTCTGCCATGGAAAGGCCCTGCATTACCAGCAACACCACCGGTTGTAAAGAAATTGTGGAAGATGGGGTTTCCGGGTTTTTGTGCGAAGTAAGAGATGTGGACGGCCTGGTAAACCAGATGAAAAAAATGCTTTCCCTTAGCCAGGAGAGCAGGTTGGAAATGGGGAAAAAAGCCAGGCAAAAAGTAATTCGCGAATTTGATAAACAAATTGTGATTGATGCTTATCTTGAAGCCATTCAACAATTAACCCAGCCATCATGAGCTATTGTACCCTTTCCATCGACTGGGAAGATTTTGGCCAGTTGTTGGGCATTTATCATTTTAATAAAGAAACACCCCCAGCCGGCGGCGCCATTGAAAGGCAAACACAAATCATGCTCGATTTACTGGATGAAACCGGTAATAAAGCCACTTTCTTTATCCTGGGAATGCTTGC
>CAZYKA010000003.1:133275-139795 GCA_964647915.1 uncultured Ferruginibacter sp.
TGGCCCGTATCGGGAGGAGGTTATCTGCGTGCCCTTCCCCAACCGGTTATCAATAAAGTTTTCCGCGATCTCAATAAAAGAAATGTGGACGGAATGATTTATATGCACCCTTATGAATTTGATGATCATCCCCTCGATGTGAGGTCGAATTACCCGGAAGGGGCAACCTACTCCAGGTTAAAAGTTCTTGCCCTAAATTTGCGCTGGAACCTCTTTCGCGATTCAATCCGGCCAAAGATGAGGTCATTATTAAACGAACACAGGTTTCTCACCTGTTTAGAAAAAGCAAAACATGTCAAAACCAACGGAAACAGTACAGAGTTATTGGGACGCAAGAAGTGACCTATTCGGAAATTATTATAAAAAGCCATCCTCTTTCGACCGGGTGTTCCGGAAGGGGGTATATGAAAGACAGGCTATTGCCGTTAAGGCCTGTAAGGAAATAGGCCAGGCCACAGTGCTGGATGTGGGGTCGGGCCCGGGGGTAAACAGCGTTTCCCTCATTAAAAATGCAGGAGCTTCGCATGTATTTGGAATTGACTTTGCCCAACACATGATTGATTATGCCAACCAAACCGTAAAAGAGGAAGGGGTGGCGGATAAATGCGAATTTGTGCTGGGGGATATCCTAACCTATGATTTTGGGAACAGGAGATTCGATTATTCCTGTGCGTTAGGTGTATTTGATTACGTGGAAAATGCAGCCAAATTGCTCCAAATTATGGCAAACAGGAGTGCCCATAGCTTTATGGCTTCCTGGCCCGAAAATGGATTGCGCATGGCGTTGAGGAGATATCGATATACCTGCCCTTTGTTTCATTATTCTGAATCCGACATCAGGGCGCTGCATGAACTTGCAGGAATTGCCCCTGATAAACTCGAACTGATCAGAATTGGCGGAGGCTGGGCCAGTGTAGCTCACAAATAAACCCTACTTATAATGATTCTGATAGGCTACTCCGGCCACTCTTATGTGGTAAATGGAATTTTTAATGCACTTGGAAAAAATGTGAGTGGCTATTTCGATAATGAAGAAAAAGCATTTAATCCCTTTGGACTTCAATACCTTGGAACCGAAAAATCACCGGAGGCAGTCAATATTCTGAGTAAGGACGAATTCTTTATTGCTGTTGGCGACAATACCACCCGAAAATCCATCTTCAACAGGCTGGCAGAAAACAATATCCTCCCTGTTAATGCCATTCACCCCTCTGCCGTAATTGACCCTTCGGCTATGTTGTCTACCCAAGGCATTATGATCAACTCCAATGTTTCGATTAATGCACTGGCAAAAATCGGAAAGGGGGTTATTTGCAATACCGGATCCATTGTGGAGCATGAATGTGTAGTGGGTGATTTTGTACATGTAGGCCCTGGCACCGTGTTATGTGGAAATGTAACCATTGGCGAATGTTCTTATATAGGTGCTAATTCGGTGGTAAGGCAGGGAATTACCATAGGGAAAAACTGCATGATTGGAGCGGGAGCAGTTATACTAAAGAATGTTCCGGATAATACCTGCATTATTGGAAACCCGGGTAGGGAGATGAGGCAAAAAGAGGCTGAGAAAACAAATACCACTATAGGGTACGCTGAAAATCAATCCTCCGCCGAACCATCCAAACTGAAAATACTTTTCATCGGAAAATCGGATGACCCCTATTCGAAATATGCCGGCGATTATGTTTGCCTGTTATTTCCAAAAACGCTGGCTATTTATGGGAAACGCGGTGAGGAGTTCCCGCAGGCAGCCAAAGAATGGAAGGGTGATATCGTTATTTCTTACCTCTCCCAATGGATAATCCCCGGGGAAGTGCTAAATAATGCAGCCATGATGGCCATAAATTTTCATCCTGGGCCGCCCGAGTACCCGGGTATTGGTTGCACCAATTTTGCCGTTTACCATGGGGTAAAAGAATATGGGGTAACCTGCCACCACATGCTTGAAAAAGTGGACACGGGGAAAATAATTGCGGTAAGGCGCTTCCCTGTATTTGAACAGGATACGGTGTATGCTATCACCCAGCGTTGTTATTCGCTGATCTTAAACCTCTTTTACGAGATTTTCGACGATATCAAACAGGGATTACCAATACCCGAAACCAACGAAACATGGAAACGGAAGCCCTACCTGCGCAAAGAACTGAACCGGCTTTGCCGGATCACGCCCGATATGAATATTGAGGAGATCAACCGCCGGATTAAAGCCACCAATTTTGTAAAACACTGGGCATTTATGCAGGTGGGCAATAATGTCTTCAAACTGATTGATGATAAAAAATAGACCAGGAATGAATCCTTACACCCGTCTCCCCTGGCCGGAAAGGAAATTTCTATGGCTTTTACATAAAAAGTAATTAGAAATATACAGATATTGCTGCATGCTATTTAAGCACACCAGGGAATAAATTAAATAAACCCTTCTCGCAGAATTTAGAAGCCTGTAATTTTGCCGCCTGGTTAAAAACAGAAAAAGGATACAGATATGAAGGTATTGGTTACCGGCGGCGCCGGATACATTGGTTCGGTTTTAGTAAGGCAACTTCTTAATAAAGGATACCAGGTACGGGTAATCGACAGTTTAAAATTTGGTGGCGATGCGCTGTATGATGTGATGCTGAACCCCAACTTTGAATTTATACGGGGTGATATCCGCCATGCGGAAGAGGTCAAAAAAGCACTGGAAGGAGTAGATGCCATTGCACATCTGGCTGCCATTGTGGGCGACCCGGCCTGTAAAAAGTTTAGCGAAGAAGCCAGGGAAGTGAACTGGGATGCCAGTGTGGCCCTGTTTAAAGCAGCCGAAAAAGCAGGTATTAAAAGATTTGTATTTGCAAGCACCTGCAGTAACTACGGTAAAATGCCCGACCCCAACTCGTTCGTAACTGAATCTTCGCCCCTGAACCCGGTATCGTTGTACGCTGAATTAAAAGTCCGTTTCGAAAAATTTTTACTCGAAGAAAATAAGAACAGTCCCATGTGTTGCACTTCCCTTCGGTTTAGTACCGTTTACGGATTTTCACCAAGGATTCGTTTCGACCTTACGGTTAATGAATTCACCCGCAATGCAACCATTCAGGGCGAACAGGAAATTTGGGGGCAGCAATTCTGGAGACCGTATTGCCATGTAGACGATCTTGCCCGCTCCGTGGTATTGGTGTTAGAGTCACCGGAAGAAAAGGTTCGGGCTAATGTGTTTAATGTAGGTAGCACCGATGAAAATTATAATAAAGGAATGATCATTGCAGAAGTCTGCAAAGTGGTTCCCGGGGTAAAAGTAAATTTTGTTGAAAGCAGCGAAGACCCACGTGATTACCGGGTAAATTTCGATAAAATTAAAAACGAATTAGGCTATACCATCACTAAAAAAGTTCCTCAGGGAGTAATAGAAATTTATACTCTGCTAAAAACCGGAATTGTAAAAGACTCTTTCGAACAAAAATTCAGGAATATCTGATAATACCTTCGCTCCTGCTTATCTTTGCGCTTATTTCTAAGGAAACAGCAAGAAACAGAAATGGTATTATTATCCGGCCCCAATATTTGCGGAAACGAATGGAAATATGTTAAGGATTGCCTCGATACCGGGTGGGTTAGTAGTGTGGGTTCTTATGTAGATCAGTTTGAAAAAATGACGGCGGCTTTTGCCGGTACAAAATATGCGGTAGCTACCAGCAGTGGAACTACCGCCCTCCATATTAGCCTTATTTTACAGGGAATTGGCCCCGGCGATTATGTAATTGCTCCCAATATTACCTTTATTGCTACCTGCAATTCTATTAAATACACCGGAGCGGAACCAATCCTTATTGATACGGATCCGGATACCTGGCAAATGGATCTTAGCCTCCTCGAAACCTTCCTCCACGATGAAACCGAATTAAAAAATGGGGCTACCGTGCTTAAACGGGATGGAAAACGTATTGCCGCTATCATGCCAGTGCACGTATTAGGCAATATCGGCGATATGGATAGGCTGATGCAATTGGCAAAAAACTATCACCTTATTGTAATAGAAGACAGTACAGAAGCGTTAGGTAGTTATTACAGGGGCCGCCATGCCGGGAGTATCGGACTATTAGGAACTTTT
This sequence comes from uncultured Ferruginibacter sp., assembly GCA_964647915.1. Classification (GTDB taxonomy): domain Bacteria; phylum Bacteroidota; class Bacteroidia; order Chitinophagales; family Chitinophagaceae; genus Ferruginibacter. The sequence goes on from CAZYKA010000003.1 coordinate 137,366, forward strand.
AGCTACAATGGCAACAAAATAATCACTACCGGAGGTGGCGGTATGATTGTAACGAACGATGAAGCATTGGCTAAAAGGGCAAAGCACCTTACCACCCAGGCAAAAAGCGACAGTTTTGAGTATATACACGATGAAATTGGGTATAACTACAGGCTGGTAAATGTAGCTGCCGCTATGGGCGTGGCGCAAATGGAGCAATTGCCCTTGTTTATTGAAAGAAAAAGGCAGATTATTGCTTTTTATAAACAGGAACTGGAAGGGGTGGGCGACATTCGGTTTCAGGAAGTAAAAGAGGAAGTGAATCCCAACTGGTGGATGCCCACCATAAAAACCAGCCGCCAGCGAGAACTTTTGAAAACACTAAATGAAAATAAATTGCAGAGCCGGCCTTTCTGGGTTCCCATGAACCAATTGAAAATGTTCAGAGATAATCTCTATTTTCACAGAAATAATTGCTCCGATTTCGTTTATAAACATTGTCTTAGTATTCCGTGTTCTACGAATATTACCGAAGCGGAACTGGAAAATGTAGTTAAAACCATTAAATCCGTGTTTTAACCCCATGATAGAAACCGAAGAAATAAAAGTGATAAAAGCCCTGCCACAGGCACTATCCGAAATTCAGGCGGAGGAGAATACGGGCGGATATGCCTTTATAAAAAGGGCCATGGATATTACCATTGCCCTGGTTGCATTGCTGATACTTTCGCCTTTATTTCTGCTTGTAATGGTTATATTATGGATTTCGGGAGAACATGAAGTGTTTTATCGCCAAAAGCGGATTGGTTATAGAAATGACCCGTTTTTTATTTGGAAGTTCGCCACCATGGTAAAAAACAGCCCGAATATGGGTACGGGAGAAATTACTCTCCGCAACGACCCCCGGGTTACCCCGGTTGGAAAGTTTCTTCGTAAAAGTAAAATCAACGAACTGCCACAAATATTCAACGTACTTAATGGCGATATGAGCATTGTAGGACCCAGGCCACTTATGGAAATTAGTTTCAAGCTTTATTCTCCCCAGGTTCAGGAATCTATTTACCAGACCCGCCCGGGCATTACGGGAATTGCCTCCATCGTATTCCGTGATGAAGAAAAAATGCTTTCCGAAGCAAAAGACGCCCGCAGTGCCTATGCTGCTATTTATCCCTATAAAGCGAAATTAGAAATGTGGTATCAGGAAAATATTTCCTTCGCCACCGACATAAAAATAATCCTGCTCACCGCAGCATCTATCCTATTCCCCGCTGCTAACTGGGTTGATAAGACTTTCAAGAATCTCCCTTCCCGCCCAATCCAGCGTAGCCCAAAAGCCTGATCTTTTCAGTTTTCCGGATTTTCCCAATTCAGTCAGTTTGCCATAATGGCAAATATTTAGGTATCCTTTCCTCAATAAAAATTACTATTCCTTCAAATTTTGTCAGGCCCTCCATTTGCCCCTTTATAAATGTTTCGAGATTAGGAAAAATTATAAGCCCGCTTGTCAGGCTTTTCCAAATATTTGGAGGCAAACACCCCAAACCCTCCTTTTAAAATTATATAAGTTGCAACTAATTGATTTTAATATATATATATTTATTTTAAAACCTAAAGAAAGGTAATATACCTCATTTTTATTATGGCTTCTGACCCATTTTAGGGTTAAACAGAAATGGACTTTGTGTCAGGTTCTAAACAACTGGCAGGGAAATCGATGTTTCCACATCCAGTTGAATTTGAGTAACTTTATTGTCTCACCTTTTAAACAAGTTCTTATGTCAAAATATGATTTCAATCAACTCTTGATTCACAATGTTGATTATCTCCGCCCATTTGCACTTACTCTTACCCGTGATAACGAATCAGCCAAAGACCTTATGCAGGAAACGCTATATCGTGCATTAGCTAATCGGGAGAAATATAATGTAGGAACCAATATTAAAGCATGGATGTACACCATTATGCGGAATATTTTTATTAATGATTACCGGAAACGCAGCAGGCAGCAATTAATTTTCGACAATACGCCAAACGATTTTTTACTGGATTATAATCAGAAAACGGTCACCAATACCGCAGAAATAAATCTGGCCATGAAGGATATTGCCGAAGCAATGGACAAACTGCCCAATATATTCCGCATTCCATTTCAAATGTATTATGAAGGGTATAAATACAATGAAATTGCAGATCAACTGCACGAACCATTGGGAACCATTAAGAGCAGGATTCACTTTGCCCGCAAGTTGTTGAAAGAACAATTGCGCCGGTATTAATATTTTTTGATTTTCATTTTAAGAGGCTGCCTCAATAGATCGGGGCAGCCTCTTTTTATTTGGATAACAGATGGAGGTAAAAGCCATTTCTGCAATTCTACCTGGATCATTTAACTTTTCCAATAGCCTAATTTCGTCTTCAAAAAGAGAATAATTCAATGCCCAATAAATGGTG